>MEKT01000130.1 GCA_001767435.1 Acidobacteria bacterium RIFCSPLOWO2_02_FULL_65_29
TGCTCCTTCGATTCGGACTGGCCACGATCGCGGCCGTTTCCGTCGTACTGGTCGCCTACAACGCGCCGTCGCAGGCGCAGGGTGGCCCGCCCCGCGTGCCGCGGGAGCTTGGTGACCGCGCCGCGCGCGAAGGACGCGTCCGTGTCCTCGTACAGCTCAATCTGGCAGACCACGTGCCGGACGGAGATTTACCGAACGGCCTCGCGCGCCTCGGCCAACGTCAGCGATTGAGCACGCTTCAAGCGCGCGTCCTCTCGCGGCTGTCACCCTCGTCGCTTCGGGTCGTTCATCGCTATACGACGCTGCCGTACGTCGCGCTCGACGTGGACGCCAGCGCGCTCGCCGCGCTCGAAGCGGCATCGAGCGACGTCGTCCAGGTGCTCGACGACGTCCTCGTGCGGCCGGTATTGAGCGAGAGCGCGCCGCTCATCCAAAGCGACCAGGTCTGGGCCGCCGGTTACGACGGCGCCGGCACGACGATCGCGGTGCTCGACACGGGCGTCGAAGCCTCGCATCCGTTTCTTGCCGGCAAGGTGGTGGAGGAGGCCTGCTATTCGAGCGACCAGCCCGGCCTGAGCAGCTCCTTCTGCCCCAATGGCCTGTCACAGCAGATCGGACCCGGCGCGGCCCCGCCGTGCTGGCTCGACGGCTGCTATCACGGCACGCACGTCGCTGGCATCGCGGCGGGTAACGGCGTTCTGGCCGGCCAGCCGTTTTCGGGAGTCGCCAGGGGCGCCGACATCATGGCTGTTCAGGTGTTCTCGCAGATCGACAATTCGATTGCATGCGGCGGCTACGCGCCGTGTCTTGGTGGATTCACCTCGGACATCATCGCGGGACTCGAGCGGGTGTACGCCGTCGCGGCGTCGCGCAACATCGTCGCCGTCAATATGAGCCTCGGCGAGGGCCAGTTCTTCGCGCAGTGCGACAACCAGCCGTACAAGCCGATGATCGACAGCCTGCGTTCGGTGGGCGTGGCGAGCATCGTCGCCGCGGGCAACGACGGCCACACGTCATCGATGCTGAGCCCGGCCTGCGTGTCGTCGGCGGTCAGCGTGGGCGCGACGAACAAAACCGATCAGGTCGCCTGGTTCTCGAACGTGGCGTCGTTCCTCTCGCTCTTCGCGCCCGGCGAAGACATTGTTTCGTCGGTCACCGGCGGGGACTACGACATCCTGAGCGGGACGTCCATGGCGACGCCGCACGTGGCGGGCGCGTGGGCCGTGCTGAAGCAGGCCGATCCGGCCGCGAGCGTCACGGACGTGCTCGAGGCCCTGCGCACGACCGGCACGCCGATTACCGATACGCGCGCGGGCGGCTCGGTCACCGCGCCGCGCATTGGGGTGTTCGAAGCGCTCGCCAGCCTCGTGCCGATCGACAATCCGTCGCCTGTGATCACGGCGCTCCTGCCCGATCGCGCGCACGCCGCGGGACCCTCGTTCACGCTCACGATCACCGGCAGTGGGTTCAACGCTTTTTCGGTCGTACGCTGGAACGGCGAGGATCGCCCGACGACGGTGGTCAACGTGACGACGATTCGGGCGCAGATTTCCGAAAGCGACATCGACCTTCCGGGAGCCGGGATGGCCGACATCACGGTCTTCACACCTGCGCCTGGCGGCGGCACGTCGATCGTCATGACGCTCCCGATCGATCCGCCTCCATCCATTTCCGTGAGCGCGTCGACGGTCGTCCCGGGCGGACCTGTGACGATGACGCTCGTCGACGGCTTCGGCGGCCCGACCGACTGGCTCTCGTGGGTCGCGGTCGGCGCGCCCAACACCCCGAGCATTCAGTGGCGTTATGTCGGATCGGGCGCGACCACCACGACGTGGACGATCAACGTGCCCACGACGCAAGGCCAGTACGAGTTCCGCCTGTTCATCGACAACGGCTATCTTCGGAAAGCGACGAGCCCGCCGGTCACGGTGGCGCCGCCGCCCAACCCGGTGCCGGTCGTGACATCGCTTTCGCCCAGTCACACGCCGGCCGGCAGCACGGGCTTCACGATGACGGTCAACGGCACCGGCTTCGTTCAGGCATCGATGGTCCGCTGGAACGGCGCGGCTCGCCCGACGACCTACGTCAGCGCGACACAGATTCGAGCGGCGATCGGCGCGGCAGACGTCGCCACGGTCGGCGTGGCGGCCGTGTCGGTGTTTTCACCAGAGCCGGGCGGCGGCACGTCGGACGCCGCGAGCTTTGCGATCGATCCACCTCCATCGCTGGCCGTGAGCGCGACCACCGCGTCGGGCAACACGCCGGTGACGGTGACGCTCTCCGACGGCCTCGGCGGCGCGACCGACTGGCTGGCGCTCGCCGCAACGAGCGCGTCGAACACGAGCTATCTGCAATGGACGTACGTCGGCGCGGGAGTGACCACGCGGACCTGGACGGTGAACGTGCCGTCGACGGTCGGCACCTACGAGTTCCGCCTCTTCAACAACGGCTATACGCGCGTGGCGACGAGCGCGGCAATCACGGTGCTGCCGCCCGCGCCCCTTCTCACGTCGCTGTCGCCGGCCGCGGCGCCGGTGGGCGGCGCCGCGTTCACGCTCGCCGTCAACGGCGGCAACTTCCTCGCCTCGTCCCTCGTCCGGTGGAACGGCGCGGATCGTGCGACCACCTACGTGAGCGCATCGCAGGTTCGCGCGGCGATTCCGGCAAGCGATCTGGTGAGCGCCGGGACGGCGTCGGTCACGGTCTTCAATCCGGCCCCAGGGGGCGGCACGTCGGGCGCGTTGACCTTCGCCATCAGCCATCCGCCGGTCTTGTCGGTCGGCGTAACAAGCGTGGTCGGGGGCTCGCAGGTCACCGTGACGCTCTCCAACGGTTATGGCGGGTCGACCGATTGGCTGGCGCTCGCGTCGACCAGCGCAGCGAACACGAGCTACCTGCAATGGATCTACGTGGGCACAGGCGTGACGACCCGCACCTGGATGGTCACGATGCCGACGACGGCCGGGACCTACGAGTTCCGCGCGTTCGTGAACGGCTACACGCGCGTGGCGACCAGCCCCCCGGTGAGCGTCACACCGCCGCCGCCACCAGCGCTCACCGTGAGCGCGACGAGCGTGAGCGCGGGATCTCCCGTGACGGTGACGCTGGCCAGCGGCTACGGCGGCTCGACCGATTGGCTGGCGCTCGCGGCGACGGGGGCGCCGAACAACAGCTACCTGCAGTGGGTGTACGTGGGCGCGGGCGTGACGACGCGGAACTGGACCGTGACGATGCCAGCGGGAGCTGGCACCTACGAGTTCCGGCTGTTCCTGAACAACGGATATACGCGCGCCGCCACGAGCCCGCCCGTCACGGTAACGCCGTAGCGGTTCTACGTTCTGTGCTGCGTGCGATGTGCGCTCCAGGAAACGGCCGCACGCCGAGGTAATGGGCTAATCGCGTGGTCTGGTTCAGAAGAAACAGAAGCGCCTGAAGGTGGGCGACCCAATTGAACACGGCGACCAATCTGTCTGGATCGCGCCCGACAGCGAGAGCAAGGCTGTTCTGAGCTAGGCGCGCCGGCGGTCTTCGACGGACCGATCGACAATCCGACCAATGTCGAACAGGTCCTGGTCCCCACGTTGCGCCCCGGCAACGTCGTGGTGCTCGATAAACCTCGCGGTGCATAGGCAGCCGGAGGTCCGCGCCGCCATCGAAGGCGTTGGCGCCCATCTCCGTTTTCTCCCGCCGTACAGCTCCGACTTCAATCCCATCGAACTCGCCTTCGCCAAACTGAAAGCGTTCCTTCGGGCGGCTCGGCCCCGTACTTTTGGACCACGTCTGTGCGCTCATCGCCGCCGCGCTTGAGCTCCTCCATTTGGCTGTTCGCGAGCGCATCCATCGGGCAGATGACAATTGCCCGCGTTTGCTTCGCTCCACCGCCCGGCCGCTCGCGGAGCACAGTGTCGACGATGGGAATGAAGAAGCACAACGACTTGCCCGAGCCGGTGCCGGTCGTGGCGACGTAGCCTTCCCCCTGCGACGCAAGGGCGATCGCCTGTTCTTGGTGCTTGTACAACGCGAGCCGGTTCACCTTGCGGCAGATCGGCAGACCGGCTAGTACGAAACATCTCCGCGCACGTCGGATGGAGCACGCCAGACGCAGGGAGCCCCCCGACGGTGGTGGTCAGCCTGTAGCTTGGATTGATCTGGATGAGCGGCTCAGGCCAGTAGCGATTGTCGGAGTAGATCGCGTCAACCTGTAGCCGGATGTCCTCGGCGTGGATCGTGGTGAACGAGGTGGCGAATTTCCTATACTCGCCGACGACAGCGTCGCGGAGAGAGAAAACGTCCAGGCTTTTCACGCTCACGGCAGGAGCCCACCAATCCAACCTGCCGTCGACACCGCCTCCACTGTGAGACCGCCGGGCGCCCGAACGCATCGTCATTCATTCGCCTTCAGACTTGTCTCAAGGTACGGCCTGCCGTACCATAGCGCCTGAATCATGGCGAAACGTTCTGCTCGGCCACACGATTCCGGAGGCCGATTCCACGTTCGTGCCTCCACGCCAGAACAGCTCCTTGGTCCTCTGAACCCGCTCGAGCAGCGTCACGCGCCAAAACACTTGTTTGTCGCGGGACATGCTGAATGGCTCGGTGAACGGCCTCGCGTGGCGATTGTCGGCTCGCGCCGGCCTTCGCCGGCTGGGCTCAGACGAGCGGCTCGCCTCGCACGGGTGCTAACCGAGCACGATGCGTTGGTCGTCAGCGGCCTGGCGGAGGGCATCGACTGGTCGGCTCACATGGCAGCGATGACAGCTGGAGGCCGAACGATTGCTGTCATCGGGACCGCCTTGTCGGTTGCGTATCCGACCAAACACTGGGGCCTTCAGGAACGGATGATGCGCGAGCATCTCGTCGTCTCACAGTTTGCTGAGGGTTACCCGACAACTCGACGGAATTTTCCGATGCGCAACCGGACGATGGCGTTGCTCTGCGACGCCTCCGTGATCGTCGAAGCGGGAGATGGCAGCGGCAGCCTGTCGCAAGGGTGGGAGGCCTTGCGTCTCGGCCGGCCGCTCTTCCTGATGGCTTCCATCCTCGAACGACGAGACCTTTCCTGGCCGAAAACGATGCTCGACTACGGCGCGATGATTCTGAAGAATCCCTCCGAACTCCTGGCCAGGCTCCCAAGTCGAGTCGACGATCCGCTCTCGGCGATTGCTTGACACGCTGACGTGTGGGTCGTGGCTCGTGTACGCGACTCGGGCTGAAGGGTCCGGTGCGACTCGAGTTCGAGACATCGTGCTCTACGTCAAGCGCGACCAACTGCAAGCGGGGACTCGGCGCCCGTACGCGGAACTTGTCGTCGACCGGATGGCCTCCGGACTTGAACCGCCCCTCAGCGAACTGTTCAACCCTGCCGCGTTCTTGATTCCCGTGCCGGGTGCGGGCTTGACGCGCCCGAACACTGTGTGGCCCGCCCTGAGCATCTGCAGAGCGCTCCACAAGTCAGGCTTGGGCGCGTCACCCGCGACCGTTCTCCGACGCGCGCGCGCGGTTCCTAAAAGCGCAGGCAGCCAGAATCGGCCACTCTTGCACGAGCACTACGAATCCTTCACCGTTCAGGGTACGTTGGATCATCCGACGAGAATCGTCCTCGTAGACGATGTTGTGACGAGCGGGACGACGTTGATGGCAGGTGCACGGCGACTGAAAGATGCGTTTCCGCGCGCAGCTATTGCGGCTTTCGCACTGGCGAGAGTTTGGAGCAGCGGGGAGCCGCCCGTCCTCTTTGAACCCCTGATCGAACAGGTGGTTGTCGCCGGCGCCCGATGTCGGCGCGAGCCACAGTCGTGAGCGACCTTGCCTTATTCATAGAACGGCGCTCAAGACGTCATTGACGCGGCGACTCCGGCTTTCTGGATCTGGCGCCGTCTGTCGCCGGCACCGATCACGAGGAGGCCGCGCGACCGCGACCGCGACGCATCACGGGGATCAGGTGCGGCGTGTGAAGCCCGCCGCTAGTGCCAGCTTCTCGGAATCAGAGTTGTATGCCTCGTCCGAATACGTCGAGCGTGCTTCATCATTATGATGAAAACAAAGAATTTTGTTCATAGACAAGGGAACCCTACGATGGCGGCATGGGTTCCAGCCGTCTCGCACCAACGATTGCGTTTGCCGTCACACTCGCGCTGAAGCCCGACGCCCCACTCGACGTGGCCGTCGACGTCACGGCGCTGGCGGAGGTGTCGCCGCACGTCCTCCACGCGACGATGGGCGAGGCCAGCGCCCTGTGGCGGCCGGCCGGCGTCACGCTCGTGTGGGTGACGTCGCCGACCGCGCGCTCGCTGCCCGACGTGCGACTGACCCTGGACGTGGTGCCTGAGGCCGCCGGCGGCGGCGCATCGGCAGGCGGGACTTCACGCCTGGGCATGGTGGTGTTTCTCGGGGACAGCGCGAACCCCGAGCGCCGACTGGGCCTCTCAGTGGAAGCGGTCGGTCGTCTGATCGACGATGCGCCGTGGGCCGGCCGCCGCGTCGCCGACTGGCCGCCGAGGGTGAGAGAGCAACTGCTGGGCCGCGCGCTCGGGCGCGTGTTGAGCCACGAAATCGGTCACTACCTGCTGGCGTGGCGCGGACACACGACGGACGGACTGATGCGGGCGGCGTTCAGCGGCAGTCGGCTCATCGACCCCGATCGGCGACCCTACACGCTCTCACACGTCCTGCTGCCGCGGCTAGGAGGCCGGCTCGCGCAGCTGTCGGGCCGTGGCGCGATAGCGGCAGCAGTGGACTGAGGGGAAATACGCCAACCTAGAATCGGATGCCGAAAGACAGTCTCAGCGCTCAGCGCCTGCGGCCATGCTGAGCCGAGGATGAGCAGATCCGAGGCGAGGCATCAGCGTCAAGACGCGCCGGGGGTGGGGCCCCGGCGCCAGTGGAAAAATGTCGACCCAGGACAGACGAGCGCTGAGAACTAGAATCGGATGCCGAACGACAGTCTCAGCGCTCGTGGAGAAGTAAACGCCATCCGGTTCACCGCCGTCCCGAACGTCGGCGCGACATCCCAGTTCACACCCTGCACCGGCGCCGTCGTAAACGGGTTGAACGTCTGATAGCTCGCCGGCATGGTGACCGAGGTTCGCACGGTCTGATCGACGCGGCCCACGGCCACCGCACCGCCGCTCGCCGTCACCGACGCGCCGCACCCGCAGAGCTGGAATTGATTGAACAGGTTGATCACCTGCAGTTGTCCGAAGAGCTGCAGTCGACCAGCCCCTCGCGGGCTGAACGCGTAGGTGGCGGCCAGGTCGGTGCGGACCTGACCTTCGGTTCTGAACGCGTCACGCTCCGTGAAGAAGTACACCGTCTGACTCGGCGGCAGCGGCGTGGTGTAACCAGGGTTGGCGACGTACAACTGGGCGTTGACGCCGCTCGCTGACACGGCGCCGTAGGGGACGCCGCTTTCGATCGTCTGCAGCACGCCGAGCGTCAACCCGCGAACCCACGGCAGCCCGTAATTGAGCCACACCCGCGCACGGTGCCGCTGATCGATCGACAAGTCGCCGACCGGGGCGTTCCACGAGGCCTGCTTGTACTCGGGATACTGGAGCGTCGAGTCGGCGGTCGGACCCGCGGCGGCCGACTCGCCGTCGACGTTGCCCCACGCGCGCGAGAGCGTATAGCTCGCACCTGCGTCGACAGTCGACGCAAGGCGGACGGTCGCCTGGGTGTTGAGGCCCGCGTAACGCCTCGTCAAGTGATCGGCGTTGGCATTCTCGATCAGCGCGAGATCGAAGGTCCGGCCGAGCTTGTCGGCCACCTTCCCGGTCGTCATGTCGGTCCGCGCCGCGTAGAAATCGCGGTAGTCGCGATAGATGACGTCGGCGCGCAGCGCGAGGCGGCTGCCCCAGTTGCGACTCACGCCCGACGCGTACTCGAGGACGTTCGGCGAGGTCAACGATGCCCGAATCTGCGGCGTCACACCGGGAATGTTCGGCGTCCCGGTGAGCGGCAGGCTCGCCCCGCCGTTGGCGAAGAACCAATCGAACACCTGCTGAATGGCCGCCGGCGTCGCGGTCGCGGCCACGCCGTTGCCGTTGATCGACGGGCCTCGATAGACAAACTGATACGTGTCGGAGTTGCCGCCGGTCGACGAGGCGTTCGCGATCGAGGTCGAGATGCCCGCGACGTACCGGGCGAAGCTCCCCGTGACGGCCCACTCCTGCATGCCCGTGGGATCCCAGATCACGCCGAGCCGGGGGCTCCACGCGCTGTCGTTCGCCACCGACGCACCTTCGCTGTTCTTGCCGTCGTTCTTGTCGTAGCGCACGCCCACGTTGGCGGTCAGGCGCGGCGACACGCGCCACGAGTCGCTGAAGAACCCCGAGTGCACGCGGAAGTCGGCACCCGTGCTCGCCACGACAATCGGATTCCATTGGATGATCGTCGTCCCATTACCGAGGAAGACCGGCGTCACGGCCGCGCCGCTGATGATCGACGTCGTCCCCAGAATCCGGTAATCGCTGCCCGACTGGTGGTTGTTGGCCAACCGCCGATCGTTGAACCCATCGTAGCCGAAGACCAGATTGTGCGAGCCCGCGCCGTGTCTCGAAAGGAAGTACGAGCCCTTGATGAAAACATCCTGGTTGTCGCGCTCTTCGGGATCGCAGACGCCGCAAAAGGTCGGCGCCCAGTAACGGCGGGCGGATCTCGACCGGTCGATGAGCAGCGTGCCGTCGACCAGGCCGGTCGACGTCGCGCCGACCTGCTCGAGCGTCTCGTTGCGCGCCGAGAACCGACCCTCGACGAAGAAGCTCGGCGTCACAACCGCGCTGTAGCCGACCGTGGTCAAGTCAAGCACCCTCGTCGGGTTATACAGGCTCCGGGCGTCCATCGAGGTCGTCGGGTTGCGTCGCGTTGGTCTGCGCATCGGTGGACCGTGTGTACGCCCCTTCGACCCGATGGCCCGGCATCGGTGAATAGGTCGCCTTGGCCTCGTACCGGCGGAGCCGGCTCGAGAAATCGTACGGAGCGCTGGTCACCGCGAGCGTGCGGCGTTCGTCGGTGTTCTGCAGCCGGCCCGCGGTGAAGAACCAGAGACGATTCTTCAGGGCAGGCATCGCAGGGCCGCCGAGTGTGTACTCGTAGGCCGGCAGCACCTTGTCGAGCTTCGAATCGCCCGCAAACGGTGTCAGCGCGCGCCAGTTGTCGTTGTGCAGGGTGTCGCGCAGCGAGCCAGAAAACCGGTTGCCGCCCGACTTCGTGATGACGTTGACCACACCGCCGCCGAACCGCCCGTACTCGGCCGAGATGCCTGCCGCGGCGACCGTCGTTTCCTGAATCGCGTCTTCGATATACAGGTCGTACGGCTGCCCGCGCAGGTTCTCGCTCACCGTCACGCCGTTGATCAGAAACAGGTTCTCATAGGACATCGAGCCCGCGATCGAATAGAACCCGTTCGGTCCGGTGGCGTGCACCGACGGCGCCATCAGCACCGCGGCATGGAGGTCTCTGGTCGTCGGCAGCACGCTCAGAACGTCCTGGCGGAAGTTGCCCGCGACCTGCGTCGTCTGCTGCAGCAGGTTCGCCGAGCCAATAACGGTCACCGTCTCGCGGACCGCCCCCAGGCCGAGTGTCGTGTCGACAGGCAGGACCTGCGTTGGGGCGAGGCTCACACGACGCACGTGCCGCTCAAATCCGCTGAGCTCGAACGTCACGGTATACGCGCCCGACGGCAGCAGCGTCAGGATGTAGTCGCCGGTCTCCGACGTCACCGCGCTGCGGACGCCCTGCAAACTCGGCGATTCGACGGTCACGACAACGCCCGGCGTCGTGCGACCCTGTGAGTCGACGACTCGTCCGCCGATCGTGCCCGTCGTGCTCTGTGCGAGGGCCGGCCCGGCCGCGGCGAGAAACGCCATGGCCAGATTCAACGCATACCTGGTGGAAAACATCTTCTGGCTCCTTGATTCAAGATTTTTCAAGCTCGGAACCCTCATTATGCCTTATATTGTCTGTTAGTGTCATATTAAATACTCTCATGGTGATGATGAACAAATTTGCACGTTGCGCGGCCCGGCCCTTGACGGGCCGTTGGCTTACCCGACCATCCAAGGCCTCCAGACGCGGTCCCCAGCGCTTCGACGAACGCCCCAACGTACGAAATGTCGTCTAACTCATTGAGAACAACCATGTTCCACTGGGCGGCGTGTAATAGAATGAACGTCGAACGGCCCGCAGGAGGATCGAATGCCCTGGTTGCGCGTTTGTGGTCTCTCGTTACTGGTTGCCGCACTGGCCGCGCAGGCCGCCGCGCAAGATCCCGCTCTCGAAGAAGACCAGACCGGACCAACCGTACAGTTCCGCGGTTTTGCCGACATCGACTACGCCGAGACCGATAGCGAACCGGCGGCCGACGGCTTCTATCTCGGCTATCTCGTCGGCAGCCTGTCGGCCTCGCTCGGCCGCAAGTTCAGCGCTTACTCGGAAGTCACGCTGACCCAGCGCAACAACGCGTTCGTGCTCGACGTCGCGCGGTTGTTCCTCCGTTACGACTACAACGACCGGTTCAAGATTTCGGTCGGGCGCTACCACGCGCCCGTCACATACTGGGCCACCGCGTTTCATCGCGGTGCGTGGCTCCAGACGACGGTCTTCCGCCCCGACTACGTCAAGGACGAATGGTTCCAGCCCGATCATTTCCTCGGCGTCATGGCCGAGGGCACGCTCGTCCCCCGCGCAGGCCTCGGCTACATCGTCGGCTACGGCAACGGCCGGGAAGTGGACCTGAGGGACTCGGGCTTCGACGCGGCCGACCTGTACGGCGATCGCGAGAACATCGGCCACCACCGGGCCGCGGTCGTTCGCCTCTTCGCGCGGCCGCCGCAGATCTCGGGCGTCGAATTCGGTGGAGCGGTCTATCGCGACGAGCTCGCCGCCAATGGAAGCCCCGGCGTGCCCGAGCTGATCACGTCGGCCTATGTGGCGATCACCGGCGAAGCGCCGGAGCTGATCGCCGAGCTCAGCAACCTCAAGCACACGTGGGGACCCGAATACAACAGCCAGGCCTACTACGTGCAGCTGGGCTACCGGATTCCGGCGCAGCCGACATTCAAGCCGTACGCACGATACGAACACGCGGACGCGCCGGACGACGAACCGATTACCGGCCCGCTCGCGAATTCGCGAGCCAGCGTGGGACTGCGTTGCGAGCTGAACGACCTGGCCGCCCTCAAAGTCGAGTTCGCGCAGCGCCGCCGGCCGGGTGCGCCGCACGTCAACGGTCTGTTCGTACAGGCCGCTTTCACGTTCTGACGGGCGTTGGGCTTTGGCCTAGCAGCCCGTGGTGAAAGCTGGCGTCGCACCGAGACGGGCGAGGCGCCTCGCCGGCAAGGCGAGACGACCGAGAATATCGGGAATATTTGAGGGAGGAGCAACGCAGCCGGAGAGAATGCATCGCCCGTCGAATGCAGCCAGACTTTCACCACGGGCTGCTATAGCCTGAAGCCCGAACCGATAGCCTGTATATTCTGAGGATTCCATGGCACGCTTTCATTCACTGTTGGGGCTCACGGCGCTCATCGCACTCGGCCTGGCTGCCGATCACGTGTCGGCCCAATCCAGCCCTGGCGACCTCGCTATCGTCGCCCACCCTGACACCCCGGTGACCGAGCTCACGACGGCCGAGCTGCGGCAGGTGCTGAAGGGCGAGCGCCAGTACTGGACACCGAATCTACCGGTCGTGCTGTTCGTGCGCGCGCCGACGTCGGCCGAGCGCTCGGCGGTCCTGGACGGCATCTTCCAGATGTCCGAGCCGCAATTCAAGCAGTACTGGATCGCGAAGACGTTCCGCGCTGAATCGGCGTCGGCGCCGAAAAACCTGCGATCGAACGAGCTCGCGCAGCAGTTCGTGTCGTCCACCGCTGGCGCTATCGGGTTCATGGCCGCCAACGACGTGAAGCCCGGGCTGAAGGTGCTCAAGATCGACGGGCGGCTGCCCGGCGAGGCCGGCTACAAACTTCACTTGACCGCCAAGTGAGCATCCGCCTCAGGCTCGCGCTGGGGTTTCTGACCATCCTCGCCCTGTTCGCCACGAACGAGGGCATTCAGCTGTACAGCGCACGTCTGCGCGCCCGCACGATGGACGCCCTGAGCAGCGCGCTGAAGCGCCAGTCGCTCATGGCGTCGATCCAGCAGCGCGTGAACAACCTGCAGACGCTGATGTCGGTGATGTCGCAGATCGAGGACGCCCAATCGGACAGCGGCGCGATTCAGGCGGACATCACCGAGACCGCCGCTCAGATCCGCGAGCTCTTCGAGCTGAGCGATGCGACCGAGCGTGGCGCCGTCGCGCAATTGGAGCAGACCTACGCGAAGCTGGCGCCAGCCTGGAAGAATTTCTTCGAGTCGCTCGGCGTCGACGAGGCCAAGGCCGTCAGCGCGCAGCTCGAAGCCGAAAAGTACGGGGGCGAGGTCTTGCGCAAGGTGCTGCCTGCATTGAGGAAGCAGCACGACGACGGCGCCGAACAGGCGAGCAAGAGCTTCGAAGACACGACGCGCCTGACCGAGCAATGGAGTCTCGGCATCTTCGGGTTCTCGATGCTGGTCTCGGTCGTGGTCGCGTACTTCATCGCGCGGTACCTCACCAGGGCGCTCTCGGAGCTGTCGCTCGGCGCCGCGCTCATCGGCGCGAACAATCTCGACTATCGCATCGCGGTGCATTCCACCGACGAAATCGGCACGGTGGCCGGGACCTTCAACACCATGGCCGACAACCTCGCACATTCCCGCGAGGAGCTGACCGCGGCCAACACCGAGCTGACCGAACGGAACGCCGAAGTCGAGCGCGAGCGCCAGGTCTCTCAGTCGCTGCTCCTGAACATTCTCCCCGAGCAGGTCGCCGCGGAGCTGGCCGCCAACGGCGCGTTCGCACCCCGCTATTACGAGGACGTGACCGTCCTCTTCACCGACTTTGTCGGGTTCACCCTGTCCACCGAGAAGCTGGCCGCCGACGAGCTCGTGAACGTGCTGAACGGCTACTTCACCGCGTTCGACCGGATCGTCAGCCGCTACGGCCTCGAGAAGATGAAGACGATCGGCGATGCGTACTTCTGCGCGGGAGGCCTGCCCGTACGGACACCGAGCCATCCGGTTGACGCGACGTTGGCGGCCTTCGAGATGATCCATGAGGTCCAGCAGCGCACGCTCCCCGACGGCACACAGTGGAAAGTCCGTATTGGCCTGAACACGGGGCCCGTCGTCGCCGGCGTCGTCGGCATCAGGAAGTTCGCGTTCGACGTCTGGGGCGATACCGTGAACCTCGGCTCGCGGATGGAGTCGGGCGGGGCGCCGAACCGGATCAACGTGTCGGAGCCGGTGTACCGGCGCATCAAGGATTTCTTCGCGTTCGAAAGCCGCGGCAAGATTCTGACGAAGGAGAAAAAAGAGCTGGAAACGTATTTCGTCACCGGCATCCAGCCCGCCCTCATGGTCGGAGCGGCCGAAGGCCTCACGCCCCCGGCGTTTACGCAGCGCTATCGGACGTACTTTGGCAAGGAACCGCCGGCGTTTCCCGCATTTCTGCTGGTTCCCCAGGCCGATCCCCAGCGCCTCTGAACCTTCAGGGGTCTACGCGGCCGACTGCCGAGAATCCGGCGACGAGCCACCGGTCGCGGGCTGGCTCGTCGGCTAACCGCTTTGAAAGCAGACGCTTTCGAAATCTTGCACGCCTCTTGCGTAAGCGACGGATGCCGTCGTTTCTTTCTCCAGAGGAGGAACCACCATGTTTGTCGCCTACCTCGTCGCCTTTCTTGCCGCCTCGTTCAGCGCGCTCGTGGCGTTCACACTCGTCAAGACCATCGGCCAGGGCGACGATCACTCCTGAAGTGAGAAAGTCAGAAGCGTTTTCAGCTGTCTGTTTGCTCAGGCTCTCCGGCGGCGACATCCGGTCCGGCGGCACCCTGGGCCGCGGACTCGGCCATCGGGGCGATTTCTGCCGTTCGCACGCAGTTCTTGCCGGCGCGCTTCGCGAGGTACAGCGCGTGATCCGCCCTGGCGATCAAATCCCGGCCCGCCACGCCCGGCGACGACACAGCCAGGCCGAGGCTGGCGGTCAAGCGCAAGGTCTCGAGCGGCCCCTCCGACGACCGATACGCTTCGATGCGCTCACGAATGCGCTCGGCGACCGCGGCCGCGCCCTCCAAGACGCTACCGGGCATGATGATCGCGAATTCCTCGCCGCCAAACCTCGCACAGAGATCGAACACGCGAACCGATCGTCTGAGAATTTCGGCCACGTCCTTGATGACCGTGTCGCCAGCGAGATGACCGTACGAGTCGTTGACCTGCTTGAAGTCGTCGATATCGATCATCACGAACGCCAGTGACAGTCTGTGTCGTCGGGCTCGCTGCAGTTCCTCTTCGAGCCTGATATGAAAATGGCGGCGATTGAATGCGCCGCTCAGCGGATCGATGGCGGCGGTCAGGGCGTAGTTTTCGGCCTGGACGAGCGCGCGCTCGCGGCCAAGCGCCAGCGCCGCCGGCACGGCCAGGGCCTTGAGCGTCCAGACGTCTTCGATGGTGAAGGCTTCCTCGTCCAGCCGATCGGTGACGCACACGACGCCGAGCACGTCGCTCGCCGCGCGGATCGGTATCCCGATGAAGGAGTCGGTTCGGTACCGCGGCCTTGGTCGCCGCGCCTCCGGAAGCGCTCCCTTGTCGCGCACGTGAATCGCCCGGCCCGATTGAAAGACCGCGCCGAACACGCCTGCGCTCGGCGGGATCCGGAGATGCTCGACCAGTTCGAGGGCGTATCCGCGCGTGGCGACGATCGAGAGGCCGCGATCGGCCGCGTCGGGAATCGCGAGCGCGGCGACCCTCGCGTTGACGGCGCTCGCCATCGTCTCGACGATCGCCTCGTGCACGGGTTGAAGACCTGTCACCTGGGACAGCCTGCGTGCCAGCCGGTGCGACGCCAACCTCGATCGCGCGCGGGCCATCGCCCTTCGCGCCCGCCACATCAGCTCCACATTCCTCGCCAAGAGCAGCAGCGCCGGCGAAAGCGTGGCCCACGCTCCGCGCATGGCGACGACGATGACAGGACGCGTGCGACAACACACGAGCGTCCAGGTGTCGTCGGCATCAGCCCACTGCTCGACGGCCGGCTGGGCCGGCGCCGACGCGACGCTCGCCAGGGCGGCCCCGAGATGGTCGATCGGCGGCACACTCGACTCGGCGGCCGATACGGCGTCGAGCTGCCATTCGCGCCCGTGGGGGACGTACAGTCCGACTGGTTCCGACAGCGCGTCGCTGATGCGCCGCGCCAGAACGGCCAGTGCCTTTCGATCGGTGACGTTGAAAGGGATGTCGAGGTGGACCGATGCCAGCCGCTCTTCGTGATCGGTCGGCACGTTCGTCAGCGTCGACTTGCCGTAAGGGCCCGTCAAGGAATAACCGTGTCATTGCGGGCGTCGAGACGCCCGCCCGGCAAGGCGCGAGGAGCGCGCATACCGGGCGTATGCAAGCGACGAGCAACGCAGCCCGGCGGGATGTATCGGCGGCCGCAATGGCATGGCTATTCCTTGACTGGCCCTAGGGCGATGTCACGAGTGTCCTGACGCAAGTCTCCTGGACAACTGGCTTTTTTCTGCCGAACGGAGAACTTCCGTTGAGCTGGCTCAGTTGCCGTCGGCGGGGGCGTCAACTCGCAAGAATCGGACCGCTGGAGACGCTCGCGGGCACTCGGCCCTTGGCGTGTTTCGCGCCCATTCGGGCCCAGGCTTCGAGCAGGAGCGACAGCGAGGGGGCCGCGGCGCCCGGCGCGCGGCTGGCGAAGCCAATCGACGCGTTGGGGAACAGTGCGAAGTCGTCGCTCGAGGTGACGAGCTCGTGCACCCGGTCAGCCACAATGCTGGCGCCGTCCTCGGGCGTGTCGGGCAAGACGACGCCGATATGCCCGCTCAGCAGCCGGCCGGCCATGTCGGTCGGTCG
Organism: Acidobacteria bacterium RIFCSPLOWO2_02_FULL_65_29; assembly: GCA_001767435.1. Taxonomy (GTDB): domain Bacteria; phylum Acidobacteriota; class Vicinamibacteria; order Vicinamibacterales; family CAVVIG01; genus 2-02-FULL-65-29. The sequence goes on from MEKT01000130.1 coordinate 15,934, forward strand.
CAAGAGCCGGCGGAGCTGCGCCACACACTCTTGCGCGGCCGCAATCTGCGCCGGCTCGTTCCCGAGCGAGATGACGATGATCGAGACCGGATGGCCGCCGGCCATGATCGTCGATGCCTGCTGCTCGATGATCTGATCGAACGACCGCTGTCCCGTCCGGCGCTCGCGCTCGACGGGCAGTCGAGGCGCCGCCGACGGAAGCCAGGCCGCGAGCGTGGAGACCGTCGACCGCACGAGCAGCTCGTCGCGGCGAGTCAGCGGCGTGTCCCCGTCTCTGATCACGCCGAGGACAGCGCGGTAGGGCGGCGGAAGATCGATCGACAACGTCAACACGCGAGGATCCCGCGTTGGTACCGGCGGCGAGACGATGTCTGCCGCTTCGCCGATCGTCAAGAGTCGCGCCCCATCCTGCCTCGACACCGACAGATACGCACGGCCACGGATGGCCCCCGCCAGCTCCTCGATGGCGCCTCGCGCGGCAGCCTCCGACGAGGCCGTGGACGGCAGCAAATGCTGGAGGAGCGCCCACGTCAGGCGCGTCGACTGCACGGCGGCCATCTCGCCAAGGGCCTGCGACACGGCTTCCGCGTAGACGGCCACTCTCGCCTCCGCGCGCGGATCGATGGCATCACAGACGGCGATCAACCAGTCGGATGATGAGTCGCGGCCGGCGCGAGAGAAAATCACATCGGTGCCATGAAAACCCATGGCGTCCAGATCCGCGGGCGCCGGCCGTGCCGTCGTCAGATCGCCGGCCACCCGGTCGGCTTCGATCATCGGCGGCACTGTGGCTCGGTCGGATCCGGGCAGGGCCAGATCGAGAACGAACTGGCCATTCAGGTTCGCCACATACGCAAAGGATTCGGCGTCCTGCCAGAAGGCAAGAGCCTCCACGAAAGTCCGGATGACCTCGCGCTCCGATCCGGTCGTCATGGCGTGCTTGAGCAGTCGATACAACGAGGAAAATCGATCGAGCTCCGATGTGTCGAGCCGCCCGGTGGACGAGAGGTGGAGGCTCACGGCACTGGCGAGCCAGGTCCCGATGCGCGCGAGCTTCGAGGATCCCCCGCGGCTCGAGCTTCGCTGCTGCGCGCGGCTGGTCAGGAGAATCGCACCCGCTGCCTCGCCGCCACGGCCGGCAAGGGGGGCACAAATCACCGTGGCGCCGTCAATCGTGAACTGCTCGGGCTGCTGCGTGTTCATCGAACGGGCGATGGCGAGTCTCACCGGCTCGTCAAAGCGCTCGAACACGCGCTCGCCGTCGGCGAGTGAGCGGTCGCCCGCGCTGAGTACAGACGTGAGCGTGCTGTCGACGAGGTCGATCGACACTTTCAGGCGCTGGTGGACTTCGACGAGGTACGGCCAGGCGCTGCTGTGAACGATGTTGGCTAGATCAGACATGTCTGCCCGGACGCTCCCGTCCGCCGGCAACACCGAAGCACCTGTTGCGTGTTACTTAGTGTGCCTCAACTGGCGAAATCTGTGTGCACCTGAGAGCGCGACGCGGCCGGGGCACCATGACGCCTGCAAAGCGTGGTCCAGCCCGCCTGGCGCTGGACGCGATGACGAAATTGTCAGCGAATCAGTGAACGGGTCGTCCGGGACGGGCGACAAGGCCGGCGTGACTGCCGCGACCGAGGGACCGATCGAAGGCTGACCTGGCCATCGGTTCGGCCGGAAATTCAGAAGAGAGCGCGAAGGTGATCGGACCGAGGTCGGACCCGGCGGCGCCGTCGCTGCTTTTCAACGCGGGCAGACGGGTGGCTCGGTCGAACGCGCGCCAGAAACGCTGGGGCGCAGCTCCAAACGGCGAGAGCGGCGCTCGCCCGTGGCGACGATCGAAAGCGACATGAGCCAGCACGAGGCGGCGAATCAGGTCCATGACCGACTCCAGACTCCGCCCTTCGACGGCCAGATCGTGCTCGAGACCCCGAGCGACCCAGATTCCGCGAAGCTTTTGAAAGACGAGCACTCGTAGGCCGGACCGCGCCACGCCGGTTCTATCGGTCAAATCAGTCGACGGGTTAGCGGCCCGTCCACGCTGAAGAGGGACCACTAGACTAGGCCTCCCGCCCCGGGGGCGGCCTGCCGATGCCGCTGCCGTCCTGCGCGGCGTGACGAGGTAGAATCAGCCGTTCTGACGAGCGTCATGCATCCGCTCAGCCGGCGCGGCTTTCTTCAGCAGGCGACGGGCGCTCTGATCTCGGCTGGCGGCAGCCTGCTCGAGGCCCAGAGCGCCCCGCCGTCGACCGCACTGCGCGTCTTCTACGATCCAGCGACGCTCCTCCACGCGCCGCCGCTCGATCATCCTGAAAGCCCGAAACGGCTCGACGCCGTCATGGCCGCCGTCCGGGCGCTCGAGCGCCAGGGTCGCCTGGAAGTGGCATCGCCGCTGCCGGCCACCGAGGACCACGTGCTGCTGGTGCACTCGGCCGACTACTTGAAGAAGGTTCGCTCCGAGACTGCCGCGGGCCGCTCGACACTGAGCACGGGCGACACTGAGATCTCGCCTGGATCGCTCACGGCGGCGCTGGCCGCCGCCGGCGCTGCGATCTCGGCGGTAGACGCCGTCATGACCGGCCGCGGCAGCCGCGCGTGTGCGGCGGTGCGTCCGCCCGGCCACCACGCGTCGGCCAATCGGGGGATGGGCTTCTGCATATTCAACAACATCGCAATCGCCGCGCGCCACGCGAGGCGGCGATACGGCGTGGAGCGAATCCTCATCGCCGATTGGGACGTCCACCACGGCAACGGCACCCAGGAAGTGTTCTGGAACGACGGCTCCGTACTCTTCTTCGACACGCATCAGCACCCCTGGTACCCGGGCACCGGCGCGCCCGAGGAAACCGGCGAGGGCAAGGCGCGCGGCCTGATCGTCAACCGCCCGTTTCCGGCCGGCTCGGGACGTGCGCAGATCCTCGGCGCGTTTCGGGAAGCGCTCGTGCCGGCCGCCGAGCGCTTCAAGCCGCAACTGGTGATGATCTCGGCCGGCTTCGATTCGCGTGCCGGGGATCCACTCGGTCAGTTCACGTTGACCGACGCCGACTTCGGCGAGCTGACCAGCACCGTCGTCGAGATCGCGCGGCAGCACGCCGGCGGGCGCGTGGTCTCGGTGCTCGAGGGGGGCTACGCGCTCGACGGCCTGCCTCGCGCGATCGGCGCGCACCTCGATCGGTTGAGCGTGTCATGATGGCGCGCCGCGTCTGCTGGCTCGTATTGATCGCCGGTTTCGGCGTGGCGGCGGGGGGAAGCACTCGGCCCCTAGCAGCCCGTGGCGAACAGACCGCGCCGGCGTTGCCGATCGACACCACCGCGATCGTCAGGGCCGCCGCCGATCTCCCGCGCCTCCACAGCCTCCTCGTGAGCTGGCGCGGGACGCTCGTCTTCGAGCGCTATTTCCACGGCGCCAGCGCGACGCGCCTGGCCAACATCAAGTCGGCCTCCAAGAGCATCATGTCCGCGCTCGTCGGCATCGCGATCGATCGCAAGCTCGTGGCCGGCGTTCGTGCGCCGATCGCGCCGTTTTTTGGCGACGTGCTCGCCGGCGACGGCAACCAGGCGAAACGCCAGATCACGATCGAGAACCTGCTCACCATGCAGTCGGGGCTCGCGTCGACCAGCAACCGCAACTACGGCGCGTGGGTGCAGAGCGCCAACTGGGTCCGGCACGCGCTCGGACGGCCGCTCGAAAGCCTGCCGGGCACGCGCATGGCGTACAGCACCGGCAACACGCATCTGCTGTCGGCGATCCTGACGAAAGCGACAGGCGCGAGCACGTGGCGGTTCGCGCAGGACGCGCTCGCCCGTCCGCTCGGTTTTTCGCTCGCCGAATGGCCGCGCGATCCACAGGGCGTCTATTTCGGCGGCAACGACATGCTGCTGACGCCGAGGCAGATGGTCGCGTTCGGTGAGCTGTACCGCAATCGCGGCGCGGCCAGCGGGCGACAGATCGTGCCGGCGGCCTGGGTGGACGTCTCGCTCGTCCCGCGCGTGCGATCGAGCTTCAGCGAGCAGATGTATGGCTACGGCTGGTGGATGCGTGACATGGCCGGCCTGCAGACCTTCTACGCCTGGGGCTTCGGCGGCCAGTTCATCATCATCGTTCCCGAGATCGAAGCCGTGGTGGTCTCGACCTCGGCGGCGACCGTCGGAGACGACAGGCGGTCACACCGCCGAACGGTCGACGACCTGATCGAGCATCAGATCAT
>MEKT01000131.1:0-3171 GCA_001767435.1 Acidobacteria bacterium RIFCSPLOWO2_02_FULL_65_29
CGCGCGGCGGCTCGGCGAGGCCTGCATCGCGGCTGCGCCACCATGCGACGCCGGCCGCAATGCCCGCAGCGCCCACCGCCGCTGCGGCGCCCACAATGAACTTCCTGCGTCCCGATGGGTTCATCTGCTGTGTTAAGTCATTGCCCGATCGAACATGGTACTGCAATGCTCACGGCGCGCGCCATATGAGCTACGTGTCGCAGGCGTGACCCATCGCCCATCGTGAGACGCCGCTCGATATGGCGACGCCTGCGATCCTGGCGTCGGCCGGATGAACCGCGAGCGCGCGATCTCCCGGGCGCTCATCCGATGGCCGCAAATATCGGGAACGTATTCAGCAGCCAAAGCGCGAAGGCGGAGAGCTGACCGGTGATCATGGCGATTCCCATGATGATCATTACCACGCCTGCCGCGACCTGGAGCGAGCGTCCGATGCGTCCCAGGTCCCGGAGCCGTTTGGCAAAGGCGCCGGTGAAAACTGCGCACGCGAGGAACGGTATTCCGAGCCCGGCCGAGTAGATGGCGAGCAGGAGGATGCCGCTGGAAGCCGACGCTGACACGGCGCTCACCGTCAGTATCGCTCCCAGCACCGGGCCGATGCACGGAGTCCAGCCGAATCCGAACGCGAGCCCCAGCACGTATGCCGCCAGGGGCCGTCCGCTCCCGACATGGGGGTGCAGGCGGAAATCGCGCTGAAACCAGGAGATTTTCAGGAACCCTGCCGTGAAGAGACCGAACACGACGACGATCGCACCGCCCACGATGTTCGCCTCATACCGGTAACGCAGCAGCAGTTGGCCGAGCGCGGTGGCGCTCGCACCGAGCGCCACGAATACGGTCGAAAAACCGAGCACGAAAAAAAGGCTTGCGGCAAGCGCGGCGAGCTTGGCGGGCACGTCCCTGGGATTCCGTATGTCGCGCAGCGAGTAGCCCGCCATGTAGGAGACATAGCCGGGCACCAGCGGCAGTACGCAGGGCGAAAGAAAGGAGACGATCCCCGCCGCGAAAGCCGCCAGCAGGCTGAAGCCGGATACATCGCTCATTGCGCTACGACCCGGCCATCCCGAGCCAAGTTCATTGGCGTAACTCAGTTATCAATGGAAGGATCTTGTTCCGTAGTGCATTCGGAGTCAGCGCTCCGATGTGCTTGTAGGCGATGCGACCGCCGCGGTCGACCACGAAGGTTTCAGGCACCCCGTACACGCCCCAGTCAATCCCGACCCTGCCATCGATATCGGTACCCGTGCGCGTGTACGGGTCGCCCAGTTCGTTCAGCCATCTGTCGGCGTCCGCGGGTTTATCCTTGTAGTTGAGCCCATGGATCGGGACGATGCCGTTTTTCTTGAGTTCCATCAGCAGCGGATGCTCTTCGCGACAGGCGGTGCACCAGGAGGCAAAAACGTTGACCAATGACACTTCTCCCTTGAGGTTGGCGCTTGAAAGCCCCAAGGCACGACCCTTGACAGGGGGCAGGTTGAATTCGGGCACCAGCTTGCCGATGAGCGGCGATGGAACCTCCCGCGGATTCAACGTCAGCCCAATGCCCAACAACACCGCCAGGCCGAGAAACAACAACAACGGTACAAAAACTCCCGGACGCATTGAGCTGCGCGCTCCGTTGGCGCTGCTGACAATACCATTGTCACCCATTGCCCTATTGGCGCCATGATCGATCATGCGCGTCTCCTATTTCTTGCGCGCGGGTGCACCGCACGCCGAGCAGAAGCGGTCGCCTGGGCCCAGTTGCGCCCCGCACTCGGGGCAGAAGCCGGCACTACGCGAACGAGCCACGAACGCGTTCTTGCGCCGGCGCCACCACAAGGTGGCCGTCATTCCTGTTGCGATGGCGAGAGCCAAGGTGGCGGCGAAAATCAGCAGCCCCCACGGAAGTCCCGCGCTCGTAACAGTGCTCGCTGCAGGAATCACATCCGGGGTCCTCAGCCCGAGTATTTCCGTAGTAGTTCTTGGGTCCGTCTTCGTGTAGCGGATCTCGATGGGGAGTTGTTTCTCCGCCCCGACAGGGCCCAGTTCCGCCGTCCAGTAGCGCAGCCCGTCGGGGCCGGCGCTCCCTGCGCTAAGTTCCGGCCGTACCGAGAAGCCGCTTGCACTCGCGGGCTGCTGGAGACGCACACTCAGCCGGCTCACCCCGAGATCGCCCGGCCAAACGTAAATGTAGCTGTTGTCTGGCGCACGGGTTGTCAGCGGGTCATAGAACTCGACGTGGAAGAAGCGCTGCGGGGCTTGCAGCCGCAGCGTGATGAAGTTAGCGGCGTTTGTCCGCTCGTATCCCAGGTTGAAGAGTTCGCCTTCCGCCGCAGCCGAGAACGCCACCGCCGTCGGACCGCCTGAGGAGACGGGGATGCGCAGCGACACCGTGGCGGGCAGGACGACATCCGCGGCGAGTTCCGCCTTGAGTATCACGAGCGCGGCTTGCCGGCGGTCGAATTCCGGCCAGATCTCGATCTGCAGATTCGAGACACGCGGATTCTCCTGAACCGCACCGCGGCCTGGCGCGACGGCAGCGAGCGCAAGCAGGGGCGTGATGACGAAAACGATGATCGCTATGGCTGGCGCGACGACCGTTGCTGCGCCGCTGGTCGAAATACCTTGTTGTCGTCTCGTTTCCTTCATATTCCCTCGTTGTTGCGCTTAAGCCATGCTCTATTTCACCGGAGCGATTTCAGTGATCACGAATTGGCCTTTGGTCTGTTCGGCCACTTTGAACGCCACCTTCTGACCCGTTTTGAGCTTAGCGAGAGCCTGCTTGTCGCTGACCGCGAAATCCATCGTCATCCCGGGCCATTTGAGCGTCGCGATCGGGCCATGGGTGAGGTTGACCTTGCCCGCCTTTGCATCGACGCTGTTGACCGTGCCTTGGCCTCTATGACCTTGATCGGCGGCGATCTTGCCCCCATCCATTTTCATGTCGGGGGTGTGCTTCATGTCCGGCATGTCCTTCATATCAGCGCCGTGGACCGGCAAAACCGCGACAGCAAGAAACGCCAGGGGAGCCAGGGTTGCGTTGATTCGTGTCATCGTCATCTCCAAAAAATATGTCCTTGAATCGGGACTTCCTTTGCGGATCAGTCGCATTGCGTTCGCGCCTCCGCAGGGCGCGACAGAAGGTTCGTCGGAGTTTCGCCTGCATTTCCGGGGCTGTTCATCCTTCCT
>MEKT01000131.1:3270-8310 GCA_001767435.1 Acidobacteria bacterium RIFCSPLOWO2_02_FULL_65_29
GATCCGCCAGTGCTTCTGCAGAACGTCGCGGCAGTAGTGGCAACTGATGGACTCGGGCCTGGCCCCGACGGCGGCCGCCAGAATCACGCAGTCACAGTGCTCGCCGTGGTCGAATTCCCATGGGCAACGGATCTTGCTTGCCCCGTTGATAACGGCTGTGTTCATGCGATTGGGTACCCGGTTCAAGACGTGGCTTCGCCCAAACGTGCTGAACGCACCTCTTGCGGCACGTCTTCGATCGACAGAAAATATTTGTTCACCAGTCTACGCAAGGTTTCTTCGACTATCGCATCATCCACATTGTTGATCTCCGAGAACAGCTTCGGAGCAATTGCGTCAAACGCATCGAGCAAATCAGGGTCGAAAAGCGAGCCGAGGCGGTGGCGCAGGATGACTCTTGCATCATTAAAGGAAAAAGCCTCTTTGTACGCCCGCTTGGACGTGAGTGCGTCGAAGACGTCCACGATCGCGAAAATTCTGGCGTTCAAAGGGATCGTATAGCCCTTCAGGCCTTTCATGTATCCGCTGCCATCGAAGCGCTCGTGATGATACTCAACCACGTCGCGAGCGCCTTGCAGCCAGGCGGCTTTGGAAATGATGTCCACGCCAATCGCCACGTGCGTGTGCATGACCGTCGACTCTTCGTCGGTGAATGGGCCAGGCTTGCGTAAGATCTCGTCGCTGATGCCGATTTTGCCTACATCGTGCAAGAACGCGCCGGCGATCAGGCACTGAATATCATGTTTGGGGACTCCTAATGTTTCAGCCAGGCGGATAGCGTAGAAAGTAACCCGGTGATTATGAAGATGAGTGTCGGAATCGCGCTTGGCGATCGCGCTGCCTAATACCTCCATGAGTTCGACGTTGCTTTTCAGGAGTTCCGTCGAAAGTTGGACCAGACTTTTGTTAAGAAAAATGATAATCGGGTAGAGCGCGACTGAAGTTGCCAGAACCACGACTACCACCAGAACCAGCGTGTGGATGATTCCGGCCTCGATATTCTTCGCGGTTTCGACATCCACCTCGTGGACGCCTTCGAAATAACCTACCAGGTTTCCACCTACCTTTAGGGGCAGCAACAACTGCATGAACGGCCGGCGTCCGGCCCAGTAGGTGTGGTAGTGCGGAACATCGCCCAGCGGGAGAGAGTGAATGTGTTGTTTGATACCCAGTTTGGCCTCATCCTTTTCCTGCTTCACGACTTCCAGGATTTTGCTTTGCGTCTTGTCGTAGACCCTTACGCTGATGAAGTCGGACTTCAGGAAATCCTCGGCTTTTTGCTTCAACACTTCCAGGTGCGCGATATCTTCCTGATTCATATGATCGGTAAAGGACCTGGCCTCCGTTATGGCCATATCGAGCATTAACCGGTCGGTTTTTTCCATTTCCAGGTAGAACGCGATGGCGCCCAGCACCAAGGACAACGTCAGCCATGCGAGAACGAGCCGTATAAGAACGGTCCTGTGAATGTTTCCGTGTGCCATCTTGTGTGCCATCTTCTCGGGCGATCAGTGTTAACGAGACGGACCCTCCTGCATCGTTCCGTCCTGGTTTCAAATCTCCGCATCAAGTCAGCTATGTTTGAGCTAGTGCGCATCGGGCACCGCTTCCGACTGGAGGCGGACGTTGAATAATCTTTCAATCGGGTAAACGACCACGATGCCGTCGCCGCGCGTGCCGGTATGCGCCGTCTTCATGATCGTCGCCGTGATCGCATCCACCTTATCCTTCCTGGTGAAGATTTCGAGCCTGACGCTTTCGACCATCCAGTCGCGTGCAAAGAAATTCGGGTGCTCCCCGTACCCCTTGACCTTGGACACGCTCACACCCCCGACTCCCAACTCCTGCAGGCCGAGTTCGACTTCTTCCAGCCGGTCGCTGCGGATGATGGCGACGATTGCGGTCAGTTCCATGGTTTTCTCCTTGGTGTTGCGCGCTCAACTTCCGGGCTGCGTCTTCGGGGGTGCTGCCGTGCCGCCACGGCGGATCGCAACTTCCTTGACGACCGCGTAGATCGCGGGGATCACCAACAGCGCCAGAACGGTGACGGAGACCATGCCGCCGACCATCGGCGCCGCGATGCGGCGCATCACCTCGGAACCGGTGCCGGTTCCCCACATGATGGGCAGCAGCCCCCCGATGATCGCCGCCACCGTCATCATGATGGGGCGCACGCGCATGAGCGCGCCCTGGGTCACGGACTCGTGCAGGTCCTCAGTTGTGAGCTTCTCGCCCGCGGTCGCGCGCTTCGCCGCGGCGGCTCGAAGGGCGTGATCGATGTAGATGAGTATCACAACGCCGATTTCCGCCGCCACTCCGAGCAGCGCGATAAATCCCACCGCCACTGCGACACTCACGTTGTAGCCGAGCAGATACATCAACCAGATGCCACCGACGAGGGAGAACGGTACCGAGAGCATGACGATGAGCGTCTCGGTGACGCGCTTGAAATTGAAGTAGAGCAGCACGAAGATGATCACGATGGTAAGCGGCACCACCACCTTGAGCTTTTCCTTCGCGCGCTCCATGTACTCGAACTGGCCGCTCCAGGTGATGAAGTAGCCCGGAGGGAACTTGACCTTCTCGCCGACCGCTTTCTGCGCGTCCGCGACATAGCCGCCGATGTCCCGGTCCCGGATGTCGACATAGATGTAGGCCGCAAGCAGAGCGTTCTCGGTGCGGATGTTGGGCGGGCCCTTGACCAGTTTCACCTTCGCCAATTGCCCGAGCGGCAGCATCGTGCCGCTCAGGGTCGTGCGCGAGGCGTTGGGCGCGCGCGCCGCGGATGCATTCATGGCCGTCGCCCCCCCCGCGGCGGGGCCGCTTGTACCCATCACAGGCACCAGCACCTGTGTCGCGATCGCCTCCGGGTCGCTACGGAAGTCGCGCGGATAGCGTACGACGACGCCGTAGCGCTCCAGACCCTCCACCGTCGTGGTTACCATCTCGCCGCCCAGCGCCGTACCGATCACCTCCAGCAGGTCGCCCACCGCGAGACCGTAGCGCGCGAGCGCCATGCGGTCGGGCTCGATGTCGATGTAATAGCCCCCCGTCAGCCGCTCGGCATAGGCGCTGGTCGTGCCCGGCACCGTCTTCACCACCGACTCGACCTCCTTCGCGACGCGCTCGATCTCCGCCAGGTCCTTGCCAAACACCTTGATGCCGATCGGCGTGCGGATGCCGGTGGAGAGCATGTCGATGCGCGCCTTGATCGGCATCGTCCAGGCGTTGGCGATGCCCGGAAACTGCAGCGCCGCGTCGAGTTCCGCGATCAGCTTGTCCATCGTCATCCCTGGGCGCCACTCGCTCTGCGGCCTGAGGTTGATCACGGTCTCGAACATCTCTGTCGGCGCTGGATCGGTGGCGGTGATCGCGCGCCCGGCTTTGCCGAACACCGACAGCACCTCGGGAAAGCCCTTGATGATCTTGTCTTGGACCTGCAGGATCTCCGCGGCCTTGGTGATCGAAAGCGAGGGCAGGGTTGCCGGCATGTAGAGGAGCGTGCCCTCGTTCAGCGCCGGCATGAATTCGGTGCCGAGCTTCGACGCCGGGTAAGCGGTGACTCCCATGACTATCACCGCGGCTAGGATGGTGAGCTTGCGCCAGCGCAGCACCCAGCCGATGATGGGGCGGTAGACCCAGATCAGCAGGCGCACGAGCGGGTTCTTGTGCTCCGGCGGAATGCGCCCGCGGACGAAGAGCAGCATCAGCACCGGCACCAGCGTGATGGACAGGAACGCCGCGCCCGCCATGGCGAAGGTCTTGGTATAGGCGAGGGGTTTGAACATCCGCCCCTCCTGCGCCTCGAGCGTGAACACCGGCAGGAACGACACCGTGATGATCAGCAGGCTGAAAAAGAGCGCCGGCCCCACTTCCTTGCAGGCCTCGATGATGGCGGGCAGCCGCGGCGCGCCGGGGGCGAGCCGTTCCAGGTGCTTGTGTGCGTTCTCGATCATCACGATCGCGGCATCGACCATTGCGCCGATGGCGATCGCGATCCCGCCCAGGCTCATGATGTTCGAGTTGAGACCCATGAAGTGCATGATGATGAAGGCGATCAGCACGCCGACCGGAAGCATGACGATCGCTACCAGCGCGCTCCTGGCGTGGAACAGGAACACCATGCAGACCAGCGCGACGATCAGACTTTCCTCGATCAGCGTCCAGTTGAGGTTTTTGATCGCGCGCTCGATCAGTTCTGAGCGGTCATAGACGGCCTGGATCGAGACGCCCTCCGGCAGGCCAGCCGAGATCTCGGAGACGCGGGTCTTCAGGTTGTGGATCACATCCTGTGCATTCTGCCCGTAGCGCGCGACCGCGATCCCGGCTACCACTTCGCCTTCGCCGTTGAGCTCGGCGATCCCGCGGCGCTCGTCGGGTACGGTCTCGACGCGTGCCACGTCGCGAACCAGCACCGGCGTTCCGCCTTCGGCCTTCACCACGAGCTGCTCCAGATCGCCGATGCCGCGCAGGTAGCCGCGGCCCCGTACCATATATTCGGTCTCGGTCATCTCGACCACGCGGCCACCGACGTCGCGATTGCTGTCGCGGATGACCTGGATCACCTTCATCAGCGACACGCCGTAGGCCTGCAGCAAGCGCGGGTTCACGGTCACCTGGTATTGTTTGGTGAACCCACCGACGCTTGCGATTTCCGAGACTCCTTGCGCCTTGGTGAGCTGATAGCGCACGAACCAGTCCTGGATCGAGCGCAGTTCCTCCAGCGTGCGGTTTTTCGCCAGCACCGCGTACTGGTAGACCCAGCCGACACCGGTCGCGTCCGGGCCGAGCGAAGCGGTCACGCCGCGCGGCAGCCGCCCGGATACGTAGTTGAGGTACTCCAGCACGCGCGAGCGCGCCCAGTAGATGTCGGTGCCGTCCTCGAAGATGATGTAGACGAACGAAGCGCCGAAAACGGAAAGTCCGCGCACGACCTTCGATTTAGGCACTGCAAGCATGGCGGTGGTAAGCGGGTAGGTCACCTGGTCCTCGACCACCTGCGGCGCCTGGCCCGGATACTCGGTGTAAACGATGACCTGC
>MEKT01000131.1:8320-8997 GCA_001767435.1 Acidobacteria bacterium RIFCSPLOWO2_02_FULL_65_29
GGATACTCGGTGTAAACGATGACCTGCACATCGGACAGGTCGGGGATCGCGTCCACCGGTGTCTTGATGACCGCGTAGACGCCTGCGGCGACGATGAAAAAAGTCGCGAGCAGGACCAGAAAGACGTTGCGAGCCGACCACTCGATGATGCGGTTCAGCATGTCAGCGCCCCTTGCCCTGCCCGGGCGCACCGGCGGGCGCGATGCGCTCGATCACGAACTCACCCGGCTTGGACTGCGCAATGCCGAACTCCACCGCCTGGCTGGGCTTGACGCTGTTGAGCAACGCCTTGTCCCGCACCTTGAATTCCATGGTCATCGCCGGCCACTTCAGGCTCTCGATCGGGCCGTGACTGATCTCCACGGTGCTGTTCTTTGGGTCCACGGCTTTCACCGTCCCTTGGCCACGATGCACCTGCGCGCTGGCTGCCGGTGGGGGGTTGGCAGCCTCGGGCTTCGGTTGGCTGCCATGGCCGCCATGATCGCCGAATGTGCCGAGCGCGGCCTTGAGGTTGCTTTCGGCATCGATCAGGAAGTTAGCGCGCACCACGACGTGTTCGCCCGCTACGAGGCCTTCCACGACCTCGACGTAGCCGTCGGCGCGCATTCCGACCTTGACGGTGCGCGGTTCGAATCGTCCCTCCCCGCGCTGCACGAGCACGATTTGCCGTGTCCCGC
>MEKT01000132.1 GCA_001767435.1 Acidobacteria bacterium RIFCSPLOWO2_02_FULL_65_29
CGGCTCGGCTACAAGCACAAGGGCATCGAGAAGCGCTTCGAGTCGATGACGCTTGCCGAGGGCGCCAGGCTCGCCGGACGGGTGTCAGGCGATTCCACAGTGGCGTACGCCTGGGCCTATGCGATGGCGGTGGAAAGCGTGACGGGCGTGACGCCGCCGCCGCGCGCGCTGTGGCTTCGCGCACTGTTGCTGGAACGCGAGCGGGTCGGCCAGCACTTGTGGGACCTGGGTTTCCTCGGCAACGATGCGGGACTCGCGTTCGGGCTGGCACAGTTTTCGCGACTCAGGGAAGACTGGTTGCGTGTAAGCCACGCGCTATTCGGCCACCGCTACCTGATGGACGCCATCGTGCCGGGCGGCGTTGCGCGCGACATCCACGCCGAAGGCATTGCGCGAATTCGGGGCGAAATCGACGGGATCGGCAAGGCAGTCGCGCTGCTGAAGGACATTTACGATGAGCACGCCGGGCTGCAGGACCGCTTCATCGGCTGCGGGCGCGTCAAGCCCGATCTCGCCGACCGGATGGGCTTGACCGGACTGGCGGGTCGCGCGAGCGCGGTGGCGTGGGATCTGCGCGTGCAGTTCCCGCCGGTTCCCTACGACAAGTTCGAGGTGCGTATGGCGACCCACGGCAACGGCGACGTGGCGGCGCGCGTCACGGTGCGCTTTGAGGAGATCGCCGAGTCGCTGCGTCTGATCGACCTGATCCTATCCAGCCTGCCCATAGGCGACATCGCCGCGGGCGTGCCGGATGCGCCCGAGAACGCATTCGGCATCGGCTGGGTGGAGGGCTGGCGCGGCGAAGTGCTGATTGCGCTGGAGACAGGCGCCAACAACAGCATCCGCCGGCTGCACCCGCACGATCCGTCGTGGCAGAACTGGCCGCTGCTCGAGCGCGCGGTGCTGGGCAACATCGTGCCGGATTTCCCGCTGATCAATAAATCGTTCAACCTGTCCTACAGCGGGCAGGACTTATAGAAGCGTGAACGAGTGAACGGGTGAACAAGTGAACGGGCGAGAAAAGCGCAATACCCTCGCCCCCGAAGACCGGGGGAGAGCCTGCACAGCAGGCGAGGCGGCCGGGTAGGGTGAGGGGGCTCACTCGTTCACCCGTTCACTCGTTCACCGAGCAATGTGTAAGTGGTTTGCATACCGAGAGAGATGGCATGTATCAGCTGCTAAAGCAGATTGTTACCACGGGCATCAAAACCGAGGCGCCGCCTGAAGCGGATGAGGCGCTGCGTGTCGCTGCGCAGCGCCTGCGGGCCGATATCCTGGAGCATTTTGCTGGGGCGCTGACGATCCGCCACGTCGACGCCGGTTCGTGCAACGGCTGCGAGCTGGAGATCAACGCGCTCAACAATCCCTATTACAACCTCGAAGGGCTGGGAATAAAGTTCGTCGCGAGCCCCCGCCATGCCGACATGCTGCTCGTGACGGGCCCGGTTTCCCGCAACATGGAAGTCGCGCTGAAGCGCACCTATGATGCGACGCCCGAACCCAAGCTCGTGGTGGCCATCGGCGATTGCGGCTGCACCGGCGGCATCTTCGGCGAGAGTTACGCGAGCTGCGGGCGGGTGTCGAACGTGATCCCGGTGGATGTCGCGGTGCCGGGTTGCCCGCCGCCCCCCCTTGCGATCATGCAGGGGATACTGACCGCGATCAGCGTGAGCCGGGCTTAGACCCGAATATTGGCGAGTTCTCCTGCCGCGCCGTTGACCTGAGTATGTCGATGAATCGCCGGGCGACCGGCGACAGGTAACCGTCTTTTCTATAGAAGACCGCCACTGGTCGCACCCATTTCATGTCCCGGACGGGGATGATCGCCAGGCGAAAATGGGGTGCAATTGCCTGCACGGCTCGCCTGGTGGCGAAACCGAGCAGGGCGGTCGTAGCCACCGTATGCCGATTGAGCATCGATGATTCCGATACCAGCGAGATCAGGGGCGGAGGCAGTCCGCGATCCGCAAACACGGAGTGCAGCGACTGCCGCGCGTGAAACGCGCTGGCTTCCGTCATCGCCCATCGTTCCTGCGCCAGATCGGCAAGCGTGACCGACTTGAGCCTGGCGAGCCTGTGATCGGCTGAAGCATAAACGACGAACTCGTCCTCCCCCAGTGATTCCTGAGTCAAACCTTGCGTTGCGGCTTGCCGAACGTGGTTCACGACAACTTCCAGTTCGGCGTTGCGTAACGCTGGCAGCAATACATCGTTGTTCGCGTTGACAGTAACGCGAAGAACTACTTTCGGCGCCTCCGTCAGTAGCGCACCGCACGCATCCGGCAACAACGCTTCGGCCGACGCGCTGCCTGCGCCGATTCGCAGCTGCCCTGCGCGCCCATGGGCGAGATCGGCGATTTCGCGTGCAAGATCGTCCCGCGCAAGCCGCAGCCTCTGCACGTGCGAAAGGAGTGCCGCCCCGACCGCGGTGAGTTCGACGCCTTTGGGCGTCCTTTTGACAAGCTTGGCCTGCGCCGATTTTTCCAGGCGGCGCAGGCTCATGCTGAGCGCCGGCTGGCCCAGCCCCAGCGCTTCCGCGGCACGCCCGACATGCCTGTGTTCGGCCAGCACGGCGAAATATTCGATGTCCCGGAGGTCCATATAAATCAACCAAATTGATGAAGTTGTAAATGTCAGATAATTGCGTTAATCGATATCCGGTGTCAAGATCGCGGTGCACCTCGCAGCAGCTGTTACATGTGTTGTTGCATTGAGTAGTAGGCCGTATCCGACTTGGAGGAGGGGCACCATGCATATCTTGTGGAGGTTGCCGTTCGCTGCTTTTTTCGCTTTGAGCGCCCTCGCCCTGGCGATGCCTGCCGGCGCGCAGCACTACCCCACCAAGCCAGTCCGTGTCATTACGGGATTCCCGGGAACCGCGATGGACGTCGTGCTACGCCAGCTTGGGGAGCGGCTCGGCGAGCGTTGGGGCCAGCCGGTCGTCGTGGAGAATCGCGGGGGAGTCGGTGCCGCTGTCGCGGCCCAGGCTACCCCCGATGGATACACACTTCTGCAGTCGGACCAGACAGTGCTCGCGGTCCGTCCGAGCCTGATCAAGAACCTGCCTTACGCGACACTACGGGACTTCGCCCCCATCACGCTGGTTGCATCAGTGCCGTCATTCGTGGTGGTACATCCTTCGGTTCCAGCCAATGATCTGCGGGAATTCATTGCCTGGGCGAAGCGGCAGCCAAACGGGGTCGATTTCGCTACTGCGGGTCCGGCGACCGGGGGACATTTGCAGGCAGCGAACTTCAAGACCGTTACGGGCGTCAACGTCGTACCGATCAATTACAAGGGTGGCGGTGCCGCGCTCATGGCGATCGTAAGCGGGGAAACGAAAGCAGGCGTTGTCGGGATACTCTTGTCATTGCCCTATGTGAAAGCCGGTAAGCTCAAGGCGTATGCCATTACCAGCAAGAGGCGCTTTACGGGCGCGCCCGATCTGCCGACCGTCGGGGAGTCAGGAATACCAGAGTTGGCGATGAACAACTACTGGTTCGGAATCCTTGCCCCCGTCCGTACGCCGGCTGCGTTGGTCGCCAAAATTAACCGTGACATTGTGGAGGCGCTGCAAACGCCAGAACTGAAGGCTGCGCTTCAGCGTCAAGGCGCGGAGCCCGCCCCGTCAACACCCGAGCAATTCACTGCATTCATCAGGAGTGAGACAGAAAGACTGCGGCAAGTAATGCATATTGCCGGTATCCGCGTCGAGTAGAACCGGTAACTCCGGTTTGCTGGTGGTACGGGCTCCGCCCTTGCGGAGCGTGCTCGTCAGTTACTTGCCGAGACCGATGTCGGCCATCACCGCCTTGGTGGTCTCGTACTCGCCCTGCAGGTATTTCGCGAAGTCGCGGCTGCGCAGGTGCTGGGGAGGAAGATCGTTCTTCGCGAGATAGTCCTTCCAGTCCCCGCTTTCGAAGACTTTCGCGAGCGTCTCGTCCCAGAAAGCGACCTGTCCCGGAGCGAGCTCGGCGGGGCCTGAGAGGCCGCGCCATGCGGCGACCCCGTCGGTGTCGATGCCCTGCTCGCGCAGCGTCGGAACGTTCGCTGCGGCGCCGCCGCGCCGCTCCCTCGCCGCGATTCCGAGTACGCGGGCCTTGCCGGCCTGTGCCACGCCCATGACAGAGGCAAGGGACGAGACCATCACGTCGACGTGCCCGCCGGCAATCGACGTGATCGATTCGCCGCTGGTCTTGAACACGACGATCTTCAGCCTCCTGGGATCGAGCCCCGCTGCTTTTACCGCCGCGGCAAGCGCGATGTGCGTCACGCCGCCGCGGGCCGGCATTGCGAACGAAAGCGATTCCAGGTCCGCCCTCAGGCGTGCCATCAGGTCGCGCATGCTGCTCAGTGGCGAGTCGGTGCTCACGGTGAACGCGTTGCTTTCGACGATCATCAGCGCGAGCGGTGTGAGGTTCGTGTAAGGCTGCTTCGAAAGTCCGTTCAGCTCGTTGGTGAAAAGCGTGGAATTCGTCATCATGATGTAGTGCGGGTCGGCGGCGTGCTGGCTCATGTAGACGACGGCGAGGTGCTGGTTGCCGCCCGGCTTGTTCAGCACGAGTACGGGTGTCGTCACGAGCTTGTGGTCCTGCAGCACCTTCTGGACGAGGCGCAGCATCCTGTCGTTGTTGCCGCCGGCCGACGTCGGAACGACCAGCTCGACCGGCTTGTCCGGGCGCCAGGCGGTCTGACTCGAAGCCTCTCCGGGCACAAGTACAGCAACCGCCGCCATACACAAAGTAGCGCGCATTCTGCGCGTGGACGCATCGTTTTCCACGGGTCTCCTCGCCACCTGCCGAACCGGGCACAACCCGCGCTGGCTTGTGGCTCCTGCCGGTCAGGTTGCGCAATTCGTGTCCGTCCGGATCCGTTTCATGAATCCTTCGATCCGGGCAAAAACGTCGCCGCCAGTATGCCGCCGTGACCTTCGGGCCGCAAGCAACAGCCTTGTCCAATGGGGTTTGAGTCTGAACGGGGAGCGTGATTCCAACGGGGTTTGAGTCTGAACAGATAGCTGGGATCGATCATGATGCGAG
>MEKT01000133.1 GCA_001767435.1 Acidobacteria bacterium RIFCSPLOWO2_02_FULL_65_29
CTGGCCTTGGAAAAAAGCGATTCATGTCAGATGCCGGCCAGATTGCCAAGTCCTTTCGCACATGAGAGTTGATTCCCTTGTTCGGCGAAGGCGCGACGGCTACCTCGATGCCGATCTGAGTGGGCTTGATGTGCTTCTGAAGAAACCCGAAAGCAAAAAGACTGATCGCCTCATTTTCTCTGCCAATCCAATTCGTGATCCGAACGTGGCTCAAGAATTCGCCGAGTGACTCCACAATCAGGCGATCAAGATCAAGCTTCATGGGCCAACGAGGAATTTGCTCCGTCTAACGAACAGGATCGTATCCGTCGTGCGTGAGCATGGCGGATACGGTCAGTTGGACTGAACCGCTGGATTCAGCGAGCGGGCAGTTGTGCTTGGGGATTGAATGCGACCGCGGGTGCGGCGCGGTGCGCGGCGTGGAGTGCATTGACGGTGCGGGCGGCGTGCCGATGCGCGGCTGGCGATGCGCGCACTATGGCAGAGGGGTGAACGGGGGTCAACGCGTGCGCCTGAGGTGAGCGAGGCCGTGGAGCGTGCTTGCGCGGCTCGGTGGTGATTAGGCCTGGGGGTGTGAATGCGGCGGGGGTCACGGCGGCGGATGGGGTTGCGGCGCGAGCACGGCCACGACGCGAAGCGTGCCGAGGTTGCACCGCGGGCAGCGTTGGAGGTCGATGCGCGCGATGCGCTGCCAGAAGGCGAGGACGGATTCAGTCGGTGCGGTGGTGCTCGGAGCTGCGGGGGAGCCGAGTGCGGCACGCGCCGATGCGAGCCGCGCGCGCTTGTTGCGGTTGGCGAGCAGGCCGTAGTGGCGGATGCGGTTGAAGCCGCGCGGCAGCACGTGCAGCACGAAGCGGCGCAGGAACTCCTGGGCCTCGAGCGCCAGGGTCTTATGGCGAGCGCGCTGCGCGTAGTCCTTGTAACGAAAGCGTACGGTGCGCGCATCGAACGAGACGAGCCGCTCGTTGGAAATCGCGCTGCGGTGGGTGTAGCGCCCGAGGTACTCGAGCACGGCATCGGGACCGGCGAAGGGGCGCTTGGCGTACACGACCCAGGCCTTCTTGCGCAGATCGGCGAGTAAGGTGCGCTGCGCCCGCGGCTCGGAGAGCGCCGCGGTGCTGCCCGAGAGCGTCAAGCGCCCGCGTGCCAGAGCGGCGCCGAGCGCGGCGAGGAACTTGCCGCGAAAGACGACCGAGAGCGCCTTGACCGGAAAGAGGAACCCGCGCCGGCTCCGAATCCACTTGCCGGCATTCGAGAGCGCGCCGGCGGCTACCAGGCAATGCACGTGCAGGTGCTGGCTGAGGCTCTGACCCCAGGTGTGTAGCATCAGGGTGGCCGCGATAGTGCCGCCGAGCCAGCGGGGGTTCTCGCCGAACTCGAGGAGCGTCTCGGAGGCCGCGGCAAAGAGCATCGCGTAGAGCGCGCGCGGATTGCCCTGGGCGAGCGCGTTCAGTTCGTGCGGCAGGGTGAACACGAGGTGGTAGTACGGCACCGGCAAGAGCTCGGCGCGGCGCGCCGCGAGCCAGCGCTCCTTCGCAAGCGTCTGGCACTTGGGGCAGTGGCGGTTGCGGCAGGAGTGATAGACGTAGCGCCGCTCACCGCACGCATCGCACTGGCGAAGCTCGCCCCCGAGCGCCGCGGTGCGGCAGTGCTCGATCGCGCGCAGGGCCCGGTGCTGGACGGCGCAAAGACGGTGCGCGGCGCGAAACGCGGCGCCGTGCACCCGAACGATGTCGGCCAGTTCCGGTTTGCCGCAACGCGCGCGAGCTTCTCGCGCCGCCACGGCGCACTACCGGGGCGTGGTGTCGGCTCGTTCCAGCAGTTCCAGCGGCGAAGTCGTGCCCGCCAAGTGCTTGCGCGCCAGATGGAAGTAGCGCAGCGTCGAGCTGATATGGCCGTGGCCCATCAGGCGCTGGATCGTGTGCACATCCACCCCGGCCTCCAGCAGGTGCGTCGCGAACGCATGGCGCAGCCCGTGGATGCCGCATTCCTTGACGATGGCGGCGCGCTTCTTCGCGGCGTAGAAGATCTTCTGCACGGTCGCATCGCTGATCGGGTGCTCGCCGTCTTTGCTGGTGAATAGCCAGACCTTGGGCCGGTACGAGGCCCAGTAACGACGCAGCTCCGCGAGCAGCCGCGGCGAGAGCAGCGTGTAGCGGTCCTTGGCCCCCTTGCCCTGTTCCACCCGAAGCGTCATGCGAGCCGAATCAATGTCGGTGAGCTTCAGATGACACACCTCGTTCAACCTCAGCCCTGCTCCATAGGTCGTCATCAGGATCACCCGGTGCTTCGGGTGCAGGGTGCGATCGATGAGCCGCGCGATCTCCTCGCGCGCGAGGATCTGCGGCAACTTCTGCGGCTGGCGGGCCGTGGGAATGCCAAACTGCGCCTCAGAGCGCTTGAGCGTCACGCGGTAAAAGAACTTCAGCCCCTGCGCCACGATGTTGCAGCTCGACCAGGCGAGCTTCCTCTGCTCGATCAGGTGCAGGAGGTACTTCTGCACTTCCGCCTCGCCGATCCGGTCAGGCCGCCGCCCGTAGTACTTCGCCAGTCCCGCCACCGCACCGAGGTACGCCTCGCGCGTACGAACCGCCATGCCTCGAACGACCAGATCCCCGTCCATCTGCTTGCGCAACGCGCCCATCGCCGTCTCCTCGTCTGAATGCGCGGGAACATCCCCGCAGACGGACGCTGACACGGCGCGCGCGATCACCCCTTCACGCGCTGCAATTCACTTCCGTTCGATTCGCCTCGCCGGACGGCAAGGCTCAGACCCACCACCGCGAAGCGGTTTAGTTCAACTTGATTTAGGCCGCACACCGCGGCCGGGAAAAGCATATACCGGTAGATGCGAATATCCAATGCTGGATGGTTGCATCTGCCGGCAGATATCTAGTAGTGGATATTCAATGCTGGATATGGGCCGGATCAGGGTTGGACGACCCTGTCTTCGATTGCGAGCGCGCGGACAGCGCCCCAGGGGAGCTCCCAAAGCTTCACGCGGGGGCGCCAGAGGGCGCCGAGGGCCTTGAGCTTGGAGCGCAGGCCTTCCTCGCCGAAGGCGACGCGAACGAGGACCATTTCATCGGGCGGGCGCGAGGCGCGGGGTTTTCGGGCGCGCGGCGCCCAGTCGGATTCCGCGACGATCAGCTCGACCGTGGTGTAGCGCTTGCGGCGTTCCTCGTCGTAGCGGTAGCGCACGCGGATCAGGCGCTTGCCGAAGCGCTCGGCGAGCTTGCGGGTGCCGTTCTGGCCCGGCCGAAGAGTCAGGCGCGTCTCCATGACGGCATAACGGCGCCGCGCACGCGGCGTTGACCCCTGCGCGCTTAGAATCCGCGGATGCGCAGGGCTTTCGCAACCGTGCTGCTTTTCGTTTCCGGACTAGTGCTGGCGCAGTCGCCCGAGGAGCGGCTCTTTCTGGCCATCGAGGAATCCAAGCCGCTGGTCGCGGAAGGGCTGGTGGCGCGCGGCAGGGTGGACGTGAACGCGAAAAACGCCGACGGCGAGACGCCGCTGCACCGCGCGGTGGAAAAGGGCATGAAGGAGCTTGCGGCGCTGCTTCTGAAGGCGGGGGCGAGGGCGTCGGCGCGCTCGAAGACGGGCGAGACGCCGCTGCACCTCGCGGCGCTGCACGCGGACCCGGCGCTCGCGCAGATGCTGCTTGCGGCCGCGGCGGACGCACGGGCGAGGAACGACGCGGGGGAGTCGCCGCTGCACTGGGCAGCGATGACCGGCAACCCGCTCACGGCGCAGGCGCTCCTCGAGCGCGGCGCCGACGCGAACGTGAAAGACCTCAAGGGCAACCTGCCCTTGCATGGGGCCGCCGATGCCGGGCAAGAGGAGGTCGTGAAATTGCTTGCGTCGCGCACTGCGGAGCCCGGGACGAAGAACCGGGACGGCAAGACGCCGACCGACGTCGCCCGCGAGCGCGGCCATGGCGCGCTGGCCAAGCTCCTCGAGGGGGCGAAACCGGCGGCGCAGGGGTTCCAGACCTACGACGTGGACGACCCGCGCCATCCGCGCTTCCAGCGCCAGTGAACCGGTAGGCGATCTGTAAGCCATCCGTGAGCGGCCGGGCGGTAGCGGGCGCGCACAATGGTCTCGCATTCGAGCCAGACAGGAGGTCGCCCATGGATGCTCTCGCGCTGTTTGCAATACCGTTCTTCGGGATGCTTGCGGCCCACGATGTCGCCGTGAGGCAGCAGCAAGCGGCCGCGTACTATTACAGCCAGCCCTACCCCTATGCGTACGCGGTGCCGGCCGGGTCGGGGTGGGCGCCAGGCACCGCAATCGGCGCCGGGGTCGGCGCATTGGCGGGCGGCCACGCGGGCGCGGTCTTGGCCGGCGCGCTGATCGGCGGCGCGGTCGGGCACGCGGCTACCACCCCGCCGCAGGTGTACGTGGCGCCGGTCGCCTATCCGCCGCCCGGGTATGTGTACGGGGCGGACTTCATGGCACCGCTCTGGGGCCGCTAGGGCCGCCTCCGGGCATCCGAAACCCGGCGGTGCGCGTAAGTCCCGGGAGGACGTTTCGACGAATTGCCGTGAAACGCGTCGCCCTGGGTCTTGCGCTGGCTGTGGGGATTCAGTTCGTGAACCCCGCGATCGCCGCCCAATGCTCCGCCCGGTCGGGCGAGCGCACCGCGGCGCTGGTCGAGCTCTATACCTCGGAGGGCTGTGATTCCTGCCCGCCCGCCGACCGGTGGCTTTCCTCCCTGGGCGGGCGCGGCCAGGTTCCGGAAAAGCTGGTGCCGATCGCCCTGCACGTGGACTACTGGGACTACATCGGCTGGAAGGACCCCTACGGCAAGCGCGCGTTCAGCGGCCGCCAGCGCAAGATGGCGCAGCTCGCCCGCGCCGCGATCGTCTATACCCCCCAGGTGCTGCTGCAGGGGCGGGACTTCA
>MEKT01000134.1:0-3602 GCA_001767435.1 Acidobacteria bacterium RIFCSPLOWO2_02_FULL_65_29
GCGCGACCTGGCTCATCGTGAGTTCGCCAGGCTCTGTATGTAATCTGATTTCTGCGGTGATCGTCGTCTTCGTGTCTTCGTGTCTTGTGCTTTCGTGCTTTCGTGTTGTCGTGGCCTAGATTCTCAAAAGGCCTCAAATCCTCAAATCCTCAATCCTCAATCCTCAAATCCTCAATCCTCAAATCCTCAAATCCTCAAATCCTCAAATCCTCAAATCTTCAAATCCTCAAATTCGGAGGGGTTCCCCGCGTGTGTGGTTTCAACACCGCGTAAAGCGCCGACATGATGGGCGTCGGCACCTGTTGCTTGGCACCGCGGCGGACCACGGCGCCGGCGAGGGCTTCGATCTCGATCGGCTTGCCTTGCTGCAGGTCGGTCAGGAGCGACGAACGCGTCGTCGGTGGGATGGAGTCGACGTACGCGATGATGCGCTCGACCGCGTCTTCGGACACCGCTACGTGCTCCGCGCGTGCGACGGCCTCGACCTCCCGAAAGGCCGCAATCAACATGCGTCGCGACGTCCAGTCGGACCAAATCGGACCAATCGGCACGCGAGCCGCACCGGTGAACGCCGCAAAGGGCGCCAGGTAACAGAATTTCTCCCAGATGGGTACGCGCGCGTCGGCCACGGCTTCCGATACGATGTCCGCGCTCTTGAACGCCTCGCCGATCTCGCGCACGCGCTCGGAGACGGCAGGCGTTTCGCCCGCCATCTCCCCAAAGACAATGTGCCGATGCGTGCCCGTTTGCTCGATCACGCCGGGCTGGACCAGGGCGGCCGCCACGTAGGTCGTGCCACCCAACACACGCCGACGGTCGACGACCGTTGCCACCTCGTCCACGCTGTCGACGCCGTTCTGCAGCGTGAGCGCGACCGCCTGGTCGCCGACGATGGCTTTGAGGAGGGGCAGAGCCTCGGGATTGCTGTAGGTCTTCACGGCGAGAATCGCGACGTCGACGACCCCGACATTCTCGGCGCGGTCCTCCACTGGCGCGTGCACGGTGAAGTCTCCAAGCTGGCTCTTCACGGTGAGGCCATGCTCGCGAATGGCCGTGAGATGCGCGCCACGCGCGACCAGCGTCACGGTGTGGCCGGCGCGCGCCAGCTTCGCGCCATAGTAGCCGCCGACCGCGCCCGATCCGACGATACAGAACCGCATGGGATCCGCAGTATAGTTGCTGTTTGACATTTGGAGGATTCCGACGATGACCTACTACGGCGGCAAGGAATTGGCGGCGAGCTTTAGAACCGTCCGCGGCAACACGCTTCAAATCGCTCGAGACATTCCCGAGACCCAATACGCGTTCGCGGCCGCGCCCGACGTACGCCCGGTCGGGAAGATCCTTGTGCACATCGCGCTGTCGCCAGGATTTCAGATGTACATGCATCAGAACAGCGTCACCGACATGACCAAGGTCCCGTTCATGGACCTCCTCGCCAAGTTCGGTGAGGAAGAAGCGAAGACCCGTAACAAAGCGGAAATCGTGGCCTTCCTCGAGAGCGAAGGCGAGAAGTTCGCGTCCTACGTCGAGGGCCTCCCCGAATCGTTCCTGGCCGAGATCGTGACGATGATGCCGGGTACGCAGCCGGCGGTCAGAAGCCGGCTGGAGATGCTGCTCTCGCCCAAGGAACACGAGATGCACCATCGCGGCCAGTTGATGCTCGTCGAGCGCATGCTGGGCATCGTGCCGCACCTGACCCGCCAATTCCAGGAGCGAATGGCCGCTCGCGAAGCGGCGCCGGCAGGGCGATAATGCCGGCGCGTCGCTTCAGCAGGAAGGCAATTGCCTTCCTGCGCGCGCTCAAGCGCAACAACCGGCGCGAGTGGTTCACGCCGCGCAAGGATCAGTACGAAGAGTTGCTGCGCACGCCGATGCTCGAGATCGTCGAGCAGCTCGCGCTCGACTTTCGGTCGATCGCGCCGGAGCTGTCGGCCGGTCCCAAGTCGGTCTTCCGCATTTACCGCGACACGCGCTTCTCGAGCGACAAATCACCGTACAAGACCAACGTGTCGGCGGTCTTTCCGCACAAGGACCTCCCGAAGCTCGGTGGCGCCGGACTGTATTTCGAGGTGACGCCGACCTGGGTCTGGGTTGGCGGCGGCCTTCACACGCCCGACGGGCCGATGCTGCAGAAGGAACGGGAGCACATCGCGGAAGATCTTCGCCGCTTCCGTTCCATCGTCGAATCCCCCGCCTTCAAGCGCCATGTTGGAACGATCGAGGGCGGGGAGCTGCTTCAGCGGGTGCCGCGCGGGTTCGCGCCGGATCATCCGGCCGCGCAGTATCTGCGGTACCGGATGTTCATCGCCGGTCGCGAATTTCCGGCGAGCTTCGCCACAACACCAAAGTTCTACGCCGGCGTCCTCGATGTCTTCCGCCACATGACGCCGCTCATCCGCTTCCTGAACGAGCCGCTAGTGAAACGCTAGCGCCCTTGGCGTCGGCGTCGCGAAACCTCTCCATCGAAATCCCCTGCAAATCCGGCCGATCTCCGAGCGGCATGCTTCTGGCACATGGGAACAGTGCGCCCGAGGACGATGCTAAGATGGCGACTGTGAAGACCGCGAGCCGGAAAGTGACCTTCACTGAGCTTCAAGGCTGGCCGGAGAACGGGCGCCGTTACGAGCTGTACGACGGCGAGGTGTACGAAGTGCCCGCTCCGTTTCCGCGACACCAGATCGCGTTGCTCGAGCTCTTGTATCGCCTGCGGGATTACGCGCTCGCCCACGGCGGTCTCGTGCTGGCATCACCGATCGACATCGTGTTCACAGAGGAGAACGTCCTCCAGCCCGATATCGTGTTCTTCGTGGCGTCGCGGCGTCAGCACGTGCGGCTCGACCAGGTGACTCGCGTGCCTCCGGATGTCGCCGTCGAAGTGATTTCCCCGAGCAACGCCGCGAACGATCGCGGGCGCAAGATGGAGACCTTCGAACGTTTCGGCGTGCAGGAGTGCTGGATCCTGGATCCGAGGATAGAGCGGATTGAGATCTACGCGCTGAGGGATGGCCGATACGCCATGACGGCCTCGGCGGGCCGCGGCGAGACGTTTGCGTCGGATGTGTTGACCGGCTTCACCTGTGCCGCCGACACCCTCTTCCCCTGGTAGTGCCGTCAGTGGCTGCAAAGTTGTCGCCTGTTGCGCGCGCGGTGACGCGAGCGCTCGCCCCACGGCGCGAAGTTCAGGCCGCCTACGTCTTCGGCTCTGCCGTCACCGGTCGCCTCCGGCCCGACAGCGACATCGATGTTGCCGTACTCGTCGACCGACGCGTGCGGGCAGATCGCATGTTGAGGTATCGGCTGAAGCTAACGTCCGATTTGGGTGCGGCGCTTCACCGTTCGGACGTCGACGTCGTGATTCTGAACGAGGCGCCTCCGCTCCTGGCCCACCGTGTCTTGTCGCAGGGGACGCTGGTGTTCGAACGGTCGGCGTCCGCCCGGGTGTCGTTCCAGGTGAAAACCGCCGCTCGGTATTTCGACCTCATTCCCATGTTCGAACTGCATCTGCGTTATCTGAAGAAGAGCGCGCGGGAGGTCAGGATCGTTGGTTAAGCGGTAAACTCGCGGTATGACGACACGCGCCGCGTTCAACGGTCATCGGC
>MEKT01000134.1:3618-10203 GCA_001767435.1 Acidobacteria bacterium RIFCSPLOWO2_02_FULL_65_29
GGCTCGACGTCATGGCCGACGAGCAGATCGACATCCCGCTCGTCATCGGCGGCGAGGACGTCCGCACGGCCGAGACGGCGCCCGTCACGATGCCGCACGACCACCGCCGCACGCTCGGCGAGTATCACAAGGCGACGCCCAGCCTGGTGACGCGCGCGGCCGATGCGGCCGTTGCCGCGCAGGACGAGTGGTCGCGCTGGCCATTCGAGGATCGAGCCGCCGTGCTGTTGAAGGCCGCCGAGCTCCTGACGACCACTTGGCGCGACACCATCAACGGCGCGACGATGCTCGGGCAGTCGAAGACCGTCTTTCAAGCCGAGATCGACGCGGCGTGTGAGTCCATCGATTTTTGGCGCTACAACGCACACTACGCGCAAGAGCTGCTCGACGAGCAGCCGGCAAGCGACCACACGATGTGGAACCAGCTCGAGTACCGCGCGCTCGAGGGGTTCGTCTACGCGATCACGCCCTTCAACTTCACGTCGATTGCCGCCAACCTCCCGACGGCGCCCGCTTTGATGGGAAACACCGTCGTCTGGAAGCCGGCGTCGAGCGCCATGTTCTCGGCGCACTATCTCATGCGGCTGCTCGGGGAGGCGGGCATCCCGCCTGGCGTCATCAACCTCGTCGCGGGCGATGCGGCCATGATCTCCAGCGTCCTCCTGACGCGGCGTGATCTCGCCGGCGTGCATTTCACCGGCAGCACGGAGGTCTTCAACGGCATCTGGAAGACGATTGGCGCCTCGGCCGGCACCTATCGCTCGTATCCCCGCATCGTCGGTGAGACGGGCGGCAAGGACTTTGTGCTCGCGCATCCGTCCGCCGACCCGGCGGCGCTGGCCGTCGCCATTGTCCGCGGCGGCTACGAGTTCCAGGGGCAGAAATGCTCGGCCGCGAGCCGGGCGTACATTCCACAATCGCTGTGGAAGGACGTCCGTGACCGCATCGTAGCGATGATCGACGACATTCGCGTGGGCGATGTCCGCGACTTCCGCAACTTCATGGGCGCCGTGATCGACGAGCGGGCGTTCGAAAAAATCAGCCGCTATATCGACTCGGCCCTGAACGGCGCCAGCATCGTCGCAGGCGGAGTCTGCGACGGGAGCCGCGGCTACTTCATTCAGCCCACCCTCGTCGTGACCACGGATCCGGCGCACGTCTTGATGCGCGAGGAGATCTTCGGACCGGTCGTCACCGCCTTCGTCTACGACGATGACGCGTGGAGCAAGACGTTGACGCTCGTCGATTCGACCTCGCCGTACGCGTTGACCGGCGCGATCTTCGCGCAGGATCGGCGGGCGGTTCTCGAAGCGGCGAGCGCCCTCAGGTACGCGGCCGGCAACTTCTACATCAACGACAAGCCGACCGGCGCGGTGGTCGGCCAGCAGCCATTCGGCGGCGCGCGGGGATCTGGCACGAACGACAAAGCCGGGTCGAAGCTCAACCTGGCCCGGTGGGTGAGCGCAAGAACCGTCAAGGAGAACTTCAGCCCGCCACGCGATTATCGGTATCCGTTCATGGACGCTGAATAACGGGCAGAGCCCAGCCGCCCTTCCTGTCCTTGTTAGCGTCTAGAGCGCTTTTCATGCGCGTGTAGCGCGGGACTTCAGTCCCGCCTAGCGCTCGCCTAGCGCCGGCCTATTGCAGGTCTAAAGACCTGCGCTACACGGAATCGAAAACGGCTCTAAAGGCGTGCACGGAGGAGTTTTCGGCGTCCAATTGCGGTCCCAGATGAGTTAGCCCGTTATGCGGGTCGAAACGAGAATTTTGTACTCGTTCCGCATAACGGGCGAGGCGCGCACGGCGCGCCTGCGAGGGCGCGGCGCGGGGCGTAGGGGTCCCCGCGAGCGACCGAGCCGGGGTGTGGGGCGGAGCCCCACGTTAGTCAGGAGCGTTAAACGTTCCGGGAGGGTTCCGGTCTAAAGAAGCAGAGGACGGGACCCATGAGGCGCGGGACTGCGGCGTTCGTCGTGTCGGCGACCCTGGCGGCGGGCTTGACGTTCCCGACGTTCCCGACGTTCCTCTCCGGGGCGGCTTTTCCCGACGACGAGAAAACGATCGTCCACGTCTTGAACCGCATCGGCTTCGGGGCGCGGCCGGGCGACGTCGAGCGCGTCCGCGCGATCGGCCTTCAGCAGCACATCGAGCAGCAGCTCCATCCCGAGAGAATCGCTGACGCCTCGATGAGCGCTCGGCTGGCAGGCCTCGAAACGATTGCGATGAGCTCGCGCGAGATCTCGGAACGCTTCGAGCAGCCTCTCCTCGACGCGCGGCGCGATCGGAGGCGTGACGCCGCCGGAAACGCGGACCCGAACGCGCCCCGTGAGGAGCCCGATACGGCCCAGATGCGCATTCGGCAACAGGCGAACGGCGTGCTCGTCGAGCTCGGCGAGCACAAACTGCTGCGCGCGATCTACAGCGAGCGGCAACTGCAGGAAGTCCTCACCGATTTCTGGTTCAACCATTTCAACGTGGACGCGCGCAAGGGCCGCGATCGGTTTCTGCTCACCGAGTACGAGCGTGAGACGATCCGCCCGCACGTGCTCGGCACGTTCCGTGAGCTGCTCGGGGCGACGGCAAAGAGCCCGGCGATGCTCTTCTATCTCGACAACTGGCTCAGCGCGGGTCCGAACGGGCCGCACGCCCCCGCCGGACGGGCGGCGCCCGGCCGGCAGCCGGGGCCCGGCGCGCGCGGTCGCGGACGGTTCGTCATGCCGATGCCGACCGGACCACCACGACCCCAGGCGCAGGGATCCAACAATCGCCGGAACGGCCTCAACGAAAACTACGCGCGCGAGCTGATGGAGCTGCACACGCTCGGCGTCGACGGCGGCTACACGCAGAAAGACGTCACGGAGGTCGCGCGCGCGTTCACCGGCTGGACCATCGACAACCCGCGCCAGGGCGGTGCGTTCCGTTTCGAGCCGCGGATCCACGACGATGCCGAGAAGACGATTCTCGGTCGCCGCATCGAGGCCGACGGCGGGATCGCGGACGGCGAGCAGGTGCTCGATCTCCTCGCCTCGCATCCCTCGACTGCGCGCTTCATCTCGACGAAGCTCGCGCGGCGTTTCATCGCGGATACGCCGCCCGCCGCGCTCGTCGATCGCCTGGCCGCGCGTTTCCGGGCGACGGGCGGCGACCTGCGCGCCGTGATGACGACGCTCCTGACGTCGCCGGAGTTTCTCTCGCTCGACGCGTATCGCGCCAAGGTAAAGACGCCGTTCGAGTACGTGGTCAGTGCGGTCCGCGCCACGGGCGCCGAGGTTCTGAATGTGCGACCGCTCGCACGGTCGCTCGAAGAGTTGGGCATGCCGCTGTATCAGTGCCAGCCGCCGACCGGCTACAAGGACGTCGCGGATGCATGGACCAGCACCGGCGCGCTCGTCGGCCGCATCAACTTCGCGCTTGCGCTCACCTCCGGCCGCCTGCCGCCACCGTCTGACCGGGGCGTAGCGCAGGACTTTAGCCCTGCCCGACCGGGTGTAGCGCCGGGTGTAGTGCAGGACTTTGGTCCTGCCCAACCGAGTGTCGCGCCGGGTGTCGCGCAAGACTTCAGTCCTACCCGGCAGAGCACGCCGGAATCGATCGGCGCCCTGCGACGCGGGCGCGGCGTCGGGCCGATGGCGACGCTTGGGCGCGGATTCATCGACCGATCGCCGGCGGCGCTTACCAGGTGGGAGGCGGCGGTCGAAGCTGCGCTTGCCCACGATCTGTCGCCGACCACCCGCGCAACGATCGCGAGGGCGGCCACGCCGGCCGAGCGTGTCGCGCTCGTGCTCGGCTCGCCCGAGTTTCAGAAGCGATAGGGTGGAATGGCGAAATTTCAGAGCTCAGAGCGTGTGAACAAATCTGCGGAAGTCCACAGTTGACAGTTCACAGTTAACAGCCTGTCAACTGTCGACTGTCAACTGTCGACTAGTGGCGAGAGCTGACAGCTGATAGCTGATAGCTGATCGAGGTGCGGCGATGATTTCCCGGCGCGTGTTTCTCAAGAATGGCGGCTTTGCACTGGTCAGTCTGGGCTTTGCGCCTGGCTTTGCCCCCTCCTTCCTCGCGCGCACGGCGTTTGCCGCCGGGACCGCGAGCCGCGCGAAACGGCTGATTGCCGTCTTTCAGCGAGGCGCGGTCGACGGTCTCAGCATGATCGTTCCGTACGGCGACGCCGACTACTATCGCGCGCGGCCGACGATTGCCATCGGCCGCCCGGATCGCGGCGGCCAGGACGTGGCGCTCGACCTCGACGGCTTCTTCGGCTTCAATCCGCGCCTGTCGCCGCTCAAACCCTTCTGGGAACGGCGCGAGCTGGCGATCGTGCACGCCTGCGGGTCCCCAAACTCGACGCGCTCGCACTTCGACGCGCAGGACTACATGGAGACCGGCACGCCTGGCGTCAAGAGCACGTCCGACGGCTGGCTGAACCGGTACCTCCAGGCGCGCCGGGTCGAGCAGGAGTCGTCGTTCCGTGCCGTGTCCCTGACCCAGCAGCTTCCGCGCGCGTTACAGGGACTGGCGCCGGCGCTCGCGATGCCCCAGGTCGGCCAGTTCGGCATCCGCCCGGGCAGCAGCGGCGCGGTCAGCGCAGGATTCGAGGCTCAGTACGCCTACGCCGCCGATCGCGTGTTGAACGGCGTCGGCCGTGACGCGTTCGACGCGATGAAAGCGCTCAGGACGGCGGACCCATCACGGTACCGGCCCGATCACGGCGCCGAGTACCCGCGCAGCCCGTTTGGACAGGCCCTCATGCAGATCGCCCAGCTGACGAAGGCCGACCTTGGCCTCGAGGTTGCCTTCGCGGATCTCGGCGGCTGGGACACCCACGTCAACCAGGGCTCGGCGCAGGGCCAGCTGGCGGCCCGGCTGGACGACTTCGCCCGCTCGATCGCCGCGCTCGTCGTCGACCTTGGCGATCGCATGGCCGACACTGTCGTGTTGACCATGTCGGAATTCGGGCGGGCGGTGGGCGAGAACGGCAATCGCGGGACCGACCATGGCCACGGCAATGCGATGATGGCCATCGGCGGCGGCGTACGGGGCGGCCGCGTGTACGGCAGGTGGCCCGGTCTTGCGGCCGATCGCCGTTACGATAGCCGCGACCTCGCCGTCACGACCGATTTCCGCGACGTCTTCGGCGAGATCGTCGTGCGGCACCTCGGCCTGAGCGATCCGAAGCCGATCTTCCCCGGCTACGACCTGCCGCCATCGAAGTTCCCCGGGCTGTTCGGGTAACGTCTCGACGTCACAACCGCTTCAAGGCGGAGCGATGCAGCTCTTTCGAACTGCACGCGCGCCGTGTCAGGCAGGACTGAAAGGCAGGACTAAAGTCCTGCACGACACGCCTACACGCGGCGCAAGGTGCTCGACGTGACTCGATCACGATCAACGCAGAGACCGCAGAGAGAGCGCAGAGAAAATCAATTCTCTGCGTGCTCCGCGTGCTCTGCGTTTGCCGTTGTACCGCGCCCTTTCGTGGTAGAGTACGCGGCAAATGGCCGACAAGGACAAGCGTGAGGTCGGCGACGCGCTGGGCATGGTCGAAACGCGCGGGCTGGTTGGCATGATCGAAGCTGCCGACGCCATGGTCAAGACCGCCAATGTCGTCTTCGTCGGCTGGCAGAAGGTGGACGCCGGGCTCGTCACCGCGATCGTCCGCGGCGACGTCGGATCGGTCAAGGCCGCCACCGATGCCGGCGCCGCAGCCGCGCGCAAGGTCGGCGAGTTGGTCGGCGTGCATGTCATTCCCCGCCCGGCCGACGACCTCGAAAAGATATTTCCTATCAGGTAATTTCCGGTCGGGTTCCACATGGAGATCGTCGAGCGGTTCGTCGACAATGTCGCCGTTCTCGACCTGAAGGGACGCCTCATCCTGGCCGACGGCGACGGGATGTTTCTCCGGAAGATCGACGAGTTGATCCGGCTGGGACACACGCGAATCCTGCTGAATTTCCACGACGTGAGCTATCTCGACAGTGCGGGCGTCGGCGTGGTCGTCTGGAAGTACGTCACGCTCAAGCGGCAGGGTGGCGCGCTGAAGCTGTTGCACCTCAAGGACCGATCGCAGAAAGTGCTGCGCGTCACGAGAATTCTCACGGTCCTCGAGTCGTTCGACTCAGAGACCGAAGCGGTCGCGAGCTTTATCCATCGAGGTACTTGACGAACACGACCTCGTTACGCGCTTCGTTGTAGATCAGCTCGTCGACCAGCGTTCGCGTGATCGCGAGGCCGAGGCCACCCGGCCTCAAGCCCTTTTCCTCGCGCACCAGATGGTGCTGCAACGGATCGCCCTCGGGGTTGCTGATGGCGGCGTGCGACAGACGCTCGATGTCGAACCCCTCACCAGGGTCGGCGATGCGATAGAGCAGCATCCGCTTCGCGCGAAGACACGAGATGCGAACGTGACGGGTGGGATCGAGTTTCCCGCCCCACTCCACCGCGTTGCACAGCAACTCTCGAAACGCCTGGCCGATCGATTCCCGCACGTCCTCGGGCAGGTTGGCGTCGAGCTGCATCATGAACGCCTGGATTCGGCCGGCCACCGCAAGAGAGCACGGCGCCACGATCTCGACCCACTCGGGCCGAGCGGAC
>MEKT01000135.1 GCA_001767435.1 Acidobacteria bacterium RIFCSPLOWO2_02_FULL_65_29
GCCCCCTTCCACCGAGACCGACTCGAGGAGGCTCCGCGGACCCGGTTCGACGAGCACGTGCACGTCGGCCCTGTGCTCCTCGCGGTGCACGACCGTTTCCGCCACGACGCGAACGTCGAGAAATCCGGCGTTTCGAAACCGCTGCTCGAGGCCTGAAATTCGTTCGGCGACGCCGGCCGGGTCGTAACGACTGCCTGCCGGAAGTTCGAGGCTGTCGGGCGATCCGGATTCGCCAAGCACGTCGGCGCCGCCCACCGTGACCCGGCCGATCTGGAATGCCTCGCCTTCGCGGATGACGACGCGGACGACCGACGCGTGGTCCTGCAGCTCGGGCGCCAGGACGTCGACGGCCGCCGACAGAAGGCCTTCCTGCCGGTAGATCCGCTCGATGACCAGCGCGAACGACGAAGGGTCGAGCCAGGCCACGATCGGTCGGGCGACCTCGGCCACCCCTAATCTTGATAGGAGCCTCGATGTGGACACGATCGAGTTGCCTTCGAACTGAAGACGCGGTGTCGTTGCCGGACCAGGATCGATCTCGACCGCAAGCGTCTTGACTGCCTCGTCCGCCCGTACGCTAGCCGCCACCTTCGCGTGCAGCCTTCCCTCCAGGTACAGATGTTCGCGTACGATGCGGTGGACGTCGCGTTCGAGAAACCCGTCGAAGATGGCGCTCGACCAGCGCTCGACGATTCGACGCCGGACCGCGTCGGGCAGGCTGAAGCCCGAGACGTCCAGCCGTGTGCTGCGGCCCCGCTCGATGGTGTACTCGAGCACGACGGCGTCTGGGGCCTCGGCGCCTGTCCCGAATCCCAAGTCCCGAGCCCCGAGTCCCGTGTCGGGTGTCGCGGACAGTCGGCGGGCGCGGACACGGGCTTCGAAGAAACCGCGGGACCGATACAGCGCGTTCAATCGCTCGCGATCGTCCTGCCAGGTCGCGAACGCGAAGCGGCCTCCTTCGGCGAGACGTAGTTGACCGCGCAGCTCGCTTTCAGCGATTCCCGGGTTCCCGCTGATGCGAACGGCGGCGATTCTGGCGCCGAGCGCGCGAGGCGGCCGTTCCCGGCGTGGACCGCCCAGACGGGGCTCGTGCCGAAACTCGAACGTACGGCTCTGATCGTCCAGAAGCAGCGCCCTCAACGAAATTCCCCCAGGCGCGAAGTACGACATGCTGGTGGTGAAGCCGTTTCGCGCCAGGTCCTGCGAGTAGGCGAGCTCGGCGCGCGTGCCCAGGCGCTTGCCGACCGTCAGCCGCGACGCGGGGTTCACGTCGCTGGCGACGAGCGTGGGGTCGTCGAACAGGTTGGCGCGGTCCCCGGCGCCCTGCTCGAGACGCAAGGTGTCGAGCCCGACCGTGTGGCCGACGATCCCCAGGAGCTCGCCGGAGAGCAGCCGTGCCAGCTGCGCGCCGGCGGCAGCGGGATCGCTCGAGATACCGAATAGCAGCGCTTCAGCCTCTTCGTTGGTCACGGCCTGAGACCGAACGTCCCGCTCGCATGCGGCTGCGGCGCACGCGAGCGCGACTTCGATCGGCACGTTGCCGATGCGCGTTTCAGCGAGAAAGCTCACATCGGGCGCAATCGTTCGGGGATTGGCGAGATCGACGATCAGACGCTGGACGCGGTACGTGTTGCCGGCGAGATAGATCTCGCCGTCGGGCATTGCTTCGATGCGCCCGATCGCTCCAGGTCGATCGGCAGTCCCCGTGACGCCGAGGCTCGCGACGAAGCTCAGGCGGCCGTAGTTGTTGTCGATGCGGAGCTCGTCGGCCGTGGCGATGCTGACGTCCAGTCCGAGACTGGCCAGCCACGAGGATTCCGTCGAGGTCGTCACGACTTCGCTCTCGCCGAAGCCCGCCAGAAGACCGCGCGAGATCACGAGCGGCTCGCGATAGATGCCCGTCAGCACGTCGACGCGGCCAGTGAGCGTCGAGCGCGTGGGGGCAAGCGTCAGCGCGAGATCGGCATTCGATTCGGTCTGGAAGCCGGCCGGATACTCGAGCGCCACGTTGCGCGCGGTCAGGCCCACGCGCCCGACAGGCGCGGCGAGGTCTTTCAGCGTGACGTTCCCCGTCACCTCCGCGGGGCCGCCGTTGACGAGCCCTTTCAGCGAGAGGGTCGCGAGGCGGTCGGCGGCGATCGTGATGGTTCCATCGATATTCGAGGCCGCCACCTCCGGAGTGTCGATCCGGATTTCGCCAGCCGTCACGCCGATCGTTCCGACGAAGTCGGGAGCGCGGAGCGGCCCTTTGACGGTAAGAGTGGGGCGCGCCACGCCGCCAGTGGCAACCCCGTCGACGAATGCGCTCAGGATCCGCAAATCGACGGCTCCGTCGACAACGAGATCGACCGTTGGACCGGGTCCAGTCAGAGCCGCGCCTCCCGACACGCGCACCTCATTACCGCCTGTGTCCCAGCGCAGCTCTTCGATCCGTGCGCTGCCATTCTCGAAGCGGAGGCGCGTAGGGACTGCTTGCGTGAACGTCACGCCTGCCAGGGTGAGCAGTCCTTCATCGAGCACGACCGACGCCCGCGCCTGGTCCACCGCAAACGCGTCGGCTTCGGCGGTCACCGTGGCCGAGACCGTTCCGGCGATCTGACTGAGCTGAGCGGGCTCGACGTAAGGGACAAGGACGCCGGGCGTGACGCCGGTCACGCGGGCGACGAGCGTCGCGGCTCGCGGCTCGCGTGGCAGCGAGGCCAGCCAGTTCGATCCCAGGGCCGCTACGCCGATCGCGCCGCCGGGCCTCGGCCCAGGCACGATCAGTCGCAGCGGCACCGCGCCCTCGGCGGCGATCCTCGCACCCTGCCACGTCGCGGTGAGCGACTGCAGCGCGATCTCGGTTGGGGAGATGCGCGCGTCGATCGCGACGTCGGCGAGCGGCGGTTGGTCGGCATAGCGAAGGGCCGACGCCCGAAGCGCCAGCGTGCCGGCAGGCTCCGGCGCGCGGAGCGTGCCCCCCACACGGACGTCGATGTCGACCCGCGCGGCGTCCGCGCCGACGGGCCAGCCGGAAAGAAGAGGTCCGGCGAGCTCGACGAGATCCGACACGTCGGCATCGATGCGGAGGGCCCACCCTTCGCGGATCTCATCGAGCGCGAGCGTTCCTGCGAGTCGCGCGTGGGTCTGCTTCCCCACGCGCAGCTCGACCGGTGTGGCTGTGATCGCGCCCAGTCCAATCGAAATGGTCGCGGGCGCCTCGAGTACAACAGGCACGCCCGAGACGTTGACATCCAGCGCGCGAAGCGCCACCTCGCCCGTGCTCTCGAATGGGCGCCGCAGTGTCCCCTGCGCTCTCGCCGTGCCCGTAATGGTCCCGTCCATGAGCACCGGGCTGTGCAAGGAGGGCGGTAGGAGCGTACGGATGGCGGTTCGATCGAGCGCGACTTCGGCCCGATAGCGGAACGGCTCGCGCGTGTCGATTTCGCCCTCGAGCCTCGCATCGATGCCCGGCGCGCGCAGGTCGACCGCCAGTTGCTCGCCTGCCAGGCCGAACGTCGCCGTCAGGTCCCCGATCGAGACGTCGTCGACGGACAGATCGTGCATCGTCAGAGTGGCACGACCGTGCGGCGATCGAGCGTCGCCCTGCAGCGAGCCTTCGAGCCGCGCGGATCCGGCAAGCGGTACGCCTGCCGCCACGCCAAATGCGCGGGCGACCGCGTCCAGGTCACCCGCGGTGACTTCAAACCGCGTATCGATCTGTCCCGACCAGCGGTATTCGCCGGAGCCGATCAGCCGCGCTCCGCCAGAGCGTAGGTCGAGCGTCTGCGCTCGCACGGCCCTGCGATCGATCGTGAGCGTCGAGTCGAGCTCTCCCTCGGGGAAGTCCGCCGATCGAATCGCTCGCCCGTTCACGGTCGCGAGGATGCTCGGCGACCGGAGCGTGCCACGCGGCTCGACCCGCGCGTCGATCGAGCCACTGATATTGTTATTGTTGTCGTCGATCGCAGCAGGCATCTCCACGCCGGCCTTTCGAAGCAGCGGCACAACGGCAGAAAGCTCATCGAATCGAACGCGCGATTCCCCCGACATCGTCGAGTCGATCGCGAGGTCCTGGCCCTGACGAATCTGCCCGGAGAGCGTGCCGGTTGCCGTCAGGCGCGCGGCAGTCGATTGAACGGCGTGCTCGATCGTCCATTGGCCGGCACGAAGGTGGAAGCGCACGCGACCGCCGACCGAAAGTCCAGGACCGGCCGGAACGAGGCGGACGGAGGCGTCGGCAGTCAGTTGGTCCAACCAACCCGGAGCGAATGGGTTCGTGCCTTCTACTGATAGAGCGACGTCGAGCTCGCCCGCGGCGCTCGAGCCAACGGGCACTGGAAGCGGGGTGCCCGCGGCGGCGAGGACGCGATCGACATCGACGCCCATGAGCTGCGTGTGCATCCGGCTCGTGCCCGCCGGCGGTCCGGGACTCGCCAGTATCAGCGCGCCGCTTGCCTGCGCTCGGCCGAGGCTCGATGTCGCATCGAGTCGATCGATCACCAGGCGGCCAGCGGTATACGTCGCTTCGGCCGAGAGGCTCGTTCCCGTCACCGACCGGTAGCGAAGGTCTCGCCCTGAAACACCGATGTGCACGGACGGGTTGGTGATCGAGCCGTTGACGACGACGTCCGCAGCGGCCGACCCCGTGAGCGGGCCGCTGGATGCGCCGCCGACCAGTCGGCCGGCACGCGCCAGATCCAGCTCCAGCCGTCCGCGGGCTTCGACGCTCGACGTTTCCGCGAGGATGTCGATCCAGCCGTCGAGAGCGAGTTGTCCTTCCGGAGTTTCGATCCGCAGCTCCGGCACAGCGAGGCGCGCGCCGTCAAACGCCAGGCGGCCCGCGAGCGTTCCTGACAGCGATGAAACCTCCTGTGCGGCGAATCTCACGGCGAACGCGCTCGGCCCGAATGCACCGGAACGCGAATCGGTGGAGCGCGCGTCCAGCGTCAGGTCGATGGGGCCGGCGACGGCAGAGGGCCCACCGGCTTCATCCTCGATCTGAAGGCTCAACCCTCTGATCGTCACGAGTCCGAGGGGAAGCGGGGCCGCGCGCGATGAAGGACCGGTCGACCCGGCGGGCAGGTTCGTGGTGCCGTCTCTGTGGCGAACGATCGCGACGCGCGGCCGGGCGAGATCGAGACGACGGAGCCGGATGGTTCCCCAGAGAGCGCTTCGGTCGAGCACGATGCGCACCGAATCGGCCTCTAGGAACCCTCGCTCGCCGCTCACCGCCAGGGTTGGGTTGCGGAGCTCGACGGACGCGGTGAGGAGGTTGTATTCGATTGCGTCCGCGTTGAGGACGATCCCGAAGCGATCGGCGACCTGGGCGCGGGTCCATTGGAAGACGCGGGCGCGGACGGACGGCAGGTGCGCGGCCCCCACGAGCAGGAGCGCGATTGACGCGACCGCTGCCACCGCGAGGAGCGCGCGCCGGACGAGGCTCGACGGCATGACCCTACGAGCAGTCTATCAATGCTGGACGGCATCGATGACGACGATCACCGCGGAGCCCGCAGAGCGCGCAGAGAAACTCTTCCACAGCCCCGCCAGCCGCAGTTCCCAGATCACGACGATCAGCACATCCCTCGACAGGCTCGGGATGCCCTGAGCTAGTCGCCCCTCGACGGTGCTCGGAACGACCCTGAGCCAGTCGAAGGGTCGAAGGGCAGAGCCCTCGGCGCTCGCAGAGACGGTTCGTGTTACGGCGTGTTGGGGAGGTAGAGCGACATCAGGACCACGGGACTCTGGATGTCGATGATCTGATGCGCCACGCCGGACGGGACGACGAGGAAGTCGCCCTTGTTGAATTTCTGCGCGGTGCCGCCTTCGATCGCCTTGCCCGACAGGTTCGTCCCGTTCCGCGTTTCGCCGACCAGCTTGCCTCCGGTCAGAAGCGTCGCGGACCCGTCGATGATATAGAACAGCTCGGCCTGCGCTTCGTGAAGCGACGCGCCCTGGGGCTGCGCCAGCCGGCGCTCGACGTTGACGGCGTAGGGCGCCAGGGTGAAGACGCGCACGCTGGAGACCGGCCGATCGGTCGGAAGCTTTGCAAGCGCCGCGCTGAGATCCGCGGCCATCATGTGGCTCGCCTTCGTCCGGTCGGTCTGAGCCGGTGGGGCCGCGCCCCGTTGCTGGCCAGCCAACGAACCCGCCAAGAGAAACAACACCGCCGACGTGGTCAACACTCGCATCGTAACCTCCCGATAAATTCTCCTACGAA
Organism: Acidobacteria bacterium RIFCSPLOWO2_02_FULL_65_29; assembly: GCA_001767435.1. GTDB lineage: Bacteria > Acidobacteriota > Vicinamibacteria > Vicinamibacterales > CAVVIG01 > 2-02-FULL-65-29. The sequence goes on from MEKT01000135.1 coordinate 6,203, forward strand.
CAACCAATCGAAGACGACGATCACCTTATCCCTCGACAGGCTCGGGATGCCCTGAGCCAGTTGTCCCTCGACTGTGCTCGGGACGACCCTGAGCCAGTCGAAGGGTCGAAGGCCAGAGATCGCGGACAGCGCAGAGAAACAACACGACGACAAGACGGCCGCGAAAGCCGAAAACGTGACGAACCACTTTACGGCTTACGGAAGAGCACCAGGTACAGCGACGCCGGCTGGCTGTCTGGCGCCCAGTTCGGAATCGTCCGCACATACGTCAGCGCCGCGCCCACCTCTCGTTGGACGACCTCGGGCGGCACGCCGTGTCCGCCCCGGTTGGCCGGTACACCGGCCGGCACCTCGGAGTTCGGCCGCGGCGGAAAGTCCACGACGGCCAGGCGGCCGCCTGGTTTCAGCGAAGCCGCAAAGCTTCGAATGATGTCCTCGGCCTGCGTGAGGTGGTGATAGGCGTCGCGGATCAGGATGGCATCGCAGCAGAGCGCGGGAAGGTTCGTTGAGCTCACCGCGCCTTCCAGCACGGTGACGTTGGCGAGGCGCTCGCGTTGGACCGTTTCGCGAAGAGCCGCGAGCTGCGCCGCGCCGATATCGGTGGCATACACACGGCCGACCGGACCAAGCGAGCGCGAGAACCGCATCGTCCAGGCGCCAAAGCCCGCGCCGACGTCGGCCATGGTCATGCCTGGCTTCAGCTCGAGCGCCTCTACGAGCTTGCCAACCTCGACCTCGGCGGCTTTGAGTTGCGCGTCGGTGAGCCCTGTTTGTTGGGCGGCGACCGTGGAAAGAAAGAGGAGGACGAGGGCTGCGGGGGCAAGGCGTTTCATCTGATGTGCTCCACGGGCGCAGTATACCTCCGGCTGATACACTAGGCGCGTCATGACATCAACGATGCGACCGAAAGCAGCGCCGACCCCGACGCGCCGCGTCGTGTTGCCCGTTGTCGCGGCGTGTCTCGCGCTCGTCGCGTGCAATCCCCCGCAGGGCGGCGGCACGCAAGGCGGCATCAAGCGGATCTCGATCGCGACGGGGGGGACCGGTGGCGTCTACTACCCCTACGGCGGCGGGATCGCCAAGATCATCAGCGAGAACATCGCGGGCGTCGAGGCCACGGCCGAGGCGACGGCGGCGTCGGTGGACAACCTGAAGTTCCTGCGCGACGGCCGATCGGACATCGCCTTCAGCATGGCCGACACCGTCGAGGACGCCGCGCTCGCGCGGGGGCCGTTCACGGAATTCGGCAAGGTGCCGTCCCGCACGCTGGCGGTTCTCTACTCCAACTACCTGCACCTCGCCACGGTCGCGAACACCGGCATCTCGACGATCGCCGATCTCAAAGGCAAGGTCGTCTCGACCGGCGCGCCCGGCAGCGGAACCGAGATTCTGGCGTTTCGCACGCTCGAAGCGTCAGGCCTCGATCCCAAGAGCGATGTGACGACGCAGGCGCTTGGGGCCTCGCAGTCGGTGGACGCGCTGAAGGACGGGAAGGTCCACGCGTTCTTCTTCACTGGCGGCCTCCCGACGGCCGCCGTGCTCGACCTCACGCATTCACCGGGGATCACCGCGAAGCTCATTGCGAGCGACGCCGCGATCCCGAAGATGCGGGAGAAGTACGGCGAGTCGATGTACTACCCAGTCGTGATTCCGAAGGCCGTCTACAGCCTCAGCGAAGACGTAACGGTCGTGGGCGTGGCCAACCTGCTCGTCGTCTCCGAAAGCATGACGGACGAGCTTGCGTACAACATCACGCGCCTCCTGTTCGAGAAACAGGCGGAGCTCATCGCCATTCATCCTCAGGCGCGCGACCTCTCGCTGGCCACGGCGGTCGTGGGATCGCCAGTCCCGTTCCACCCGGGCGCCATCAGGTACTACACCGAGAAGAACGCCTGGAGGCCTTAGAGCGCTACGCGTGTCAATGCCAACTCCCTCTGCCTTCAGATCAGGCTCTTCGTAATGACGTGCAGATGGCGTGACACGGGACCGGGGCGCGCGATCCGCTACGCGCCGGGCGCTCGGTACCGGACTTGCTCGGCCTTACGCAGGGCATCCATCGTTTCGTCGACCGTCAGGAGGACTGTCGTTTCCAACGTGCTAAGCGCACCGCCGGCACTAATCGCCAGCGCAACCGCGGCCATCGACACGTTGTCGGGGGCCTCCCATGGGCCTGACTGAGTTCGTGAACGTAGTGCTCGAGAGGCTTGTCGCGAAGCAGACGCCGCCCCTCGTCGCCAAGTGTGACTGCGGGCTCCCACGCTGCCTGTTCCGATGCCGTTGGTCGTCGCTCATCAAACGTGAGAATGTGATACCCACGCTCGACCACAGCGATGTGCGCCAGAAGAGCACCAATCGAGTTGCTGGAACCATCCTGCAGTTGATCCAGTTCAGTAATGCTCAGCCCCTCGACGGCTGCGAGGGTCGTGTGGCGCGCGTAGAGTAGAATGCCCACCAATCTCCCGATAGTGGGCGCGTAGCCAGGCAAGGGCTCGAGACGGAATGATGCGGACGGCATTCGGCGGTGCCTCCGAGGGCTAGGAACACGCGTGACGCATAACGGCCAGCGCTCACCAGCGGCCGTCTGGTGCAACGCGTTAGTCACCGTACTTCGTTCGGTGTACCATTGGGATTCTAAGCCTTGGAGCCAACATGCCGACGCTTGAATCCGTCGTGCGATCCGACCCGGACGTGCTAGGGGGCACTCCAGTGTTTGCGGGAACGCGTGTGCCGGTCAAGAACCTGATGGACTACCTTGCCGCTGGCGACAGCCTGGAACGATTCCTCGACCATTTTCCATCGGTCACGCGAGCACAAGCGGTGGCGGCGCTGGAAATCGCCAAGGATCTGCTGACGTCTCGTGCGACTCCTGCTCGATGAATCGCTACCCAGACCGCTGGCGGACTTGCTGACCGGCCACGACGTTCACACCGTAACACAGCTGGGCTGGACTAGTCTTGGTAATGGCGCGCTCCTTCGTAAGGCCGCCGCTGAGTTCGACGCGTTGCTGACCGCCGACCAGAACATCGAATTCCAACAGAACCTGAAGACGTTGCCGATGGCGGTCGTCGTTCTTGTAGCCGACAGCAATCGCTTCGAGTCTCTTGAGCCTCTTGTTTCCGATCTTCTTCGGGTTCTTGAGACGCTCCAACCCAAGGTTCTCGTTCGCGTAGGTGCCTAACGGTTCAAATGAGCCGCGCGCCGCAGCGCCATGATCGCACAGACCACCGGGCGCGTCGGCTCCATTTGAATGATGCTTATTCAGCCCTCCCCCTGCACCTACTGACCACCAGTAGGCTTGACGCAGGGACAATGCGCGACATGCGCAGGAG
>MEKT01000136.1 GCA_001767435.1 Acidobacteria bacterium RIFCSPLOWO2_02_FULL_65_29
CCAGGACACACGAGCGCGCGCCTTCCAGACCGAAGCGTGCGGCCACGACGTCGACCGGCGTGCTCAGAAAATGACTCCACACGTTCGATGGGCGCGCGTGCTCGATGCCCGATTCCAGGCATGTCCGATAGTAGTCCTCGGTCCGCAGCATGTCCGCCGTGCCGGCGCCCAGAAACACGCCGATTCGCGTCCGGTCGATGCCCTCCGAGAGCAGCCCGGCGTCCGCAATCGCCTCCGCGGCTGCGGCAACGCCCATCCGATCGCTGCGCGACCAACGGCGGCGCTCGAGAGGCGTGAGCTCGGCGTCCACGGGCTTCAGATCGACTTCTCCGCCAAGACGGCACTTGTACGGAGCGGAGTCAAACACGGACACCCGCGCGATGCCGCACATACCGGCCATCATGCATCGCCAGGTCTCTTCGCGCGTCGACCCGAGCGACGTCACGAGTCCGATCCCGACGATGGCGACTCGGCGGCTCACGTATGTGGCTCCGCTCGCACGGCGCGGGAGTGTGGCTGAAGATCGGCGGCCTCGTCCGTCATTTGAGCGGCTTCAGCACCAATAGCTGCAGCGTCGTCGATCCCAGGCTGCCGTAGAGATCCGGCAGCAGGCTCTTGCCGAAGTCCGCGCGCAGGATGGTACTCCTCGGTCCGCGCAGGTTCGCTGCCAGGCCGAACCCACTGATTGGGCGCCAGCGGGTGTCGAGCGCCGTGTCACGTCCCCACGCATGCTCGAGAAACGCGTCGACCCTGTATTGCTCGAGGATGTTGAGAGAATACGACGTTCTGACAATAGCCAGATCGGCAAACCGCACGCCGGAAGCCGGCACCCCGTGGATGCGCGTGTCGTCGAACAGGCCGAACTGATACTTCGAGAACCGATCGAGGTGCTGGCCGCCGAACCACGCGGCGTTCAGATGGAGCTTGTGGAACACCCGGAAATAGAAATCACGCGACATCCCGGCTCCGTACTTTGCGTACGCCGTTCCGCCTGCGCCGGCAAACAGCGCGTCGCCAGAAGGGTCGATGCCCCAGTCCTTCCATCCCGCCCGACGGAACCACGAGCCGTTCAGCGTGACGCTGTACCCGGCACGGCGGTACTCCCACGCGCCGCCCACGCCGACGCTGAGCGTGCTGGCCGGAACCGCGAAACTATCCGAAGTGGTCGTATCCCGGACGTAGCCGTCGAAGCGAACCTGGAGCTGCGCCGTGGCTTTCTGGAACGGCGTGTATTGATAGCCCAGATTGAGGCCGGTCGACAGCGGCCAGGTCATCACCCGCTCGGCTTCACGCTCACCCGACGCTTCGTACACGCGTTCGCTCGACGGCACGGCGATGGCGAACAGATCCACGCTGGCGTCGAGTGGAGATCCGCCGAGTTTCTGCCGCTGCACGTTGGCGGCCACGAGCACGCCACCGAAGAGCAGCGCCAGTTGTGTATTCTCGCTGCCGAACTCGAAGTCCAGGTAATTGATGCCAAAGATCGGCAGGGGAAAGGCGAACGACGGGTCAAGGGTCACTCCCAACGCCATGGCTTTGACGCTCGCCGTCCGCAGGTCGCTCACCACCCTGACCCCATTCTCCTTCACGTAGTGACGCAGGCCGGCGTCGGTTTCCCGGTACATGATGCGATCGCTCGCTCGCGCCGCCCCCCGCGCATCGTCGAACTCCGCGGCGTTCACACGGAAGTCCGTGAAGGTCGCCTTCTTCTCCACGAGCAGGTTCCGACCGGCAATGAGCACGATCTGCTGCGCGACGAGCCCGGTGAAGAGAAATACCGGGTGATCGTCGATCGTGGTGACCTTCGTGTACGAGTGCGTCTCTTCGTTCGACACCACCGGCGCCGACAGTCCGCCCTGTACGGCTTGCACGCGAATCCGCGCAAACGTCGCTCGATCGATCCAGACCGTACCGCGATAGAGCGCCGGATCGGGCCGTGCCGGATCGAACCTCACGGTGTAGCAGTCGTATCCATCGATCCGATCCAATCCGGCCAGCCGATACCGGTAGCCTTCGTCAAAGCGCAGCTGCAACGGAAGCGCGAGCACCTTTTCCGGCTGTAGCAATGGCAGGGGCGGACGATCGGTGCCCCATTTCGATCCGTTCACCGAAAACGACAGTTCCTCCCATTCGACGCCACTCCGGTCGACGTAGTACCGGTTCTCGGTGACGATGTCGTAGCCGGGATCGGCGACGGTCGGGCGGAAGTGCTGCTCCATCCGCGCCCGAGCGACGTAGTTCCTCACCACGGTATCCTGTGCGCGCTGCTGTCGCTGATGGAGCGCGATGATCTCTCCGATCGTCAGCGTCTGCCGCGCCGACACGCCGCTCCGATCGACGAACGGCTCTGTCCCCTCGTCGCTGAAATCCACAACCATCAGTCCGGGCGGCTGCGACACGCTCGCGCGCACGCGTCCCGTCGCGTCATCACGCGAGTAGTTCGTCACCGTGAGCTCGGCGGCGGTCAGCAGATCGCGCGCGGTCGGTATGGCACGTGCTGACGTAATCAGCGAAATCTCGAGCGGCTGAGTCTGGTCGTTCCAACAGATCAGATACGCCGCCAGGGTGCGGCTGTCGAACAACAGCCGGCTGCGGACGACCGTCGTCAGGTCCCGACCACCGGCCGCCAGGCGCAGATCTGCCGCCTCCTTATCGATCGCGGACATCTCGCCGCTCAGGAGCTTCCCGGCAGACGACAGCGCCTGCAACGCCCCGGGAAGCGTGTCGGTGGCCTGCCAGGAATGGATGAGGACGGTCGTGCCCAGCTCTTCAAGTGTCGCGTCCAGGAGCCGCCGTCTGGCGTCCGCGGGATCGGATCCGGCAGGTCCACTCGTCAATGCAATGCCGGCGCCGGGGTCAACCCGGTCCAGCCATTCCGCGGCGCCTGCCTCGACTGTTTCGGGGAGCACCAGCAGGTCGACGTAGGGCGCCAGTTCTGACGTGTAGATCGCCCTCCGGCGATCCGCGTCGGCCATCAGCGGCCCGCCGAGCGCGACGACGATCGCTTCACGCCGCGCGCGCGCTTCGGTCGCGGCGACGCGCACGCTGAAGACGGCGAGATCATTCGGCGATCCATCGAGCGCCACTTCGAGCATCGCCAGCCCGTCGGCATGAGCGTCGAGAAGCGCGCTGAGGGATTGCTGCCACCCAACGAGGAGGTCGAGCGTCGCGGGCGCCTGCACCGTGAGCCAGATGGGACGTTGCCGCGTGGCGACACGCGAGAAGCTGGTCTCGACATCCGGATCCTGCCCGGACAGCGTGGATCGAAGCCGCACGGCCACGCGAAACGGCAGCGTTCCTGCCGCGTCGAGTGCGCTCACGGCGTCGGCGTTCGATCCGGCCAGGCCCTCGATGGCGACGCGAGGCAGCGCGATCGGGATGACTTGCGCGGCAGCCGGGACCGCGTGCAAGCCGACGCTGGTGGCGGCCAGGGCTCTGACGAGCCACACGCCCAGACCTGTGCTCATTCGAGCGAGATCACATGGGAGTCTTCTGGCGCTCCGCGGTGATGAATGCGGCAATCGTCTCCACGGAGTGCATGACCTTCTTGCCCAACTGCTCTTCGGTGATCGACACGCCGAAGCTGCGCTCGAGCTCGAGCACCAACTCGAGGACATCGATGGAGTCGAGCCCGAGGCCCTCACCGAAAAGCGGTGTGGATATTCCGATCTCCTCTGCGGAGATCGGCAGCCTCAAGCTTCGAACGATGGCTTGCTTGATCTCGTCTTCGAGAAGTTCCGGCATACCGGAGCGACATCATAGCATCACCGCGCAAGGCAGTCATCACGCGGCCACGCGGAGCACGAGGCTGAACAACGCGCCGCCGCTCGCGAAACTGTTGACCAGCGCGATCGGACCCGGCGCGACGACCGACTCTGTCGCGAACCGCAGGGCCTTCAGCGCCGGATCGACATGGCCAAGTCCAGCGATCGGCGGCACGCGACGGGCGCGTCCGCACAGGAGCGCCGCCGCGCAAGACGCGGCGCCCGACGCACCGCATTCCCCCAGCGCTCCCTTGATCGACGTAATGACGGTGCGGCCGCCGCCAAACAGTTCGGCCAATGCCGCCGCCTCGACGGCGTCGAGTTGCGGCGTGGCGTTCGCTGACGCATACACGACGTCGACGTCATCGGGTGTGAGCCCGGCATCTCCGAGGGCCAAGCCCATCGTTCTCGCGAGCGGTTCTGCCCGATCTGGCCACGCGTTCGTGGGCACCGCCGCGCCAGAAGCGGCCACGCCAAGGATGTCGCCGTACGGTGTCGCGTGGCGCCGGCGAGCGTCGTCGACCCGCTCGACGCACAGGGCAAAGCAGCCTTCTCCCATGATGAACCCGCATCGATCGCGATCGAACGGACCCATCCCCTTCGAGAACGTGGAACGCCTCGACATCACGGCGAACCGATCGTGCGCCTTGAAGAACATCTCGTAGAAGGAGTCGACTCCTCCCGTGACCAGCCACGACGCGCGTTCTTGCCTGAGGAACTCGACGGCGCTGACGATGGCAGCGAGTCCGGATGCCTCCTTGTGGGTGATAGTCGTATTCAGGCCGCGCAGCTTGAACTCCAAGCCGACTTGGCTGGCCGCGGCATTGCCAACGGTGGTATTGAAAATGAGCGCGGGCACACCGCCCGGGCCGCTTCGGAGAAGCGCCGAGAGGTACTCCTGCATCGCCTGTCCACCGGCCGACCACGTGCCAAGCACGATCCCCCCCGCTTCGTCACCGTCCTCGTGCAAGGGCTGCCGGGCATCGGCGATGGCCATGCCGGATGCGGCAATGGCGTACGCGCCTGTCGGATCCATTCGCCGCAGTTTCATCGGCGCGACCCACGCCGTCGGTTCGAATCCCGCCACGCTTGCGGCCAGCTTCGACGCGCAGCCGGTGGTGTCGAACCGCTCGATCGGCGCGACGGCGCTTTGGCCGTCGAGCAGGGCGTCGCGAAACGCATCGAGAGAAGTGCCAAAGGGCGACACCATCCCTAAACCGGACACGCTCACTGGCTGCGGCACGATAGCGGTACGTTACCATTGTCGCGAGACACGGCAAAAAGCGACGAGCCCCATTCTCGATGTCGCCGCGCGCGCAGGGGACGCATGCGAGAGGAACCGGGGCGACTGCCGGAGATTCGTGATGACGAAGCGCGGATTGTCCGCCTGGAGGCGATAGAACTCCGTTGCGACTGAAAGTCGCAGCCGCGTCACCTGCCGCGGTGGTCGTTGTAGGCGCTCATCCGCTCGGAATCACGTTCACGCAGTACGCAGAAATCTGGTACGGCGCTCGACACGAGTGTTGAAGATTCTGCACTCATCGCGACCTCCGCGTGTCGCGGGAAAGAGCGTCAGCCGACCCCGGCTCACGATTCAATCAGGTTTTCGCAGGCTTTCGCGCCGGCCGAGTCGTCATCACCCATGGCACGGTATTGGCAGGCGTGGCCACTCGTGTATGGCTGATGGCCCTGCGCTGACTGG
>MEKT01000137.1 GCA_001767435.1 Acidobacteria bacterium RIFCSPLOWO2_02_FULL_65_29
GCATGTGTTTTCCGCCGACGTCCGCGGCCGTGCGGTGGACGGTGAATGGCCGTTAGAGCATCAACGACGAACAACGCAGAGACCGCAGAGACCGCAGAAATAACTTAACTGGATTTCTCTGCGAGCTCTGCGTTGACCGTTGTCCCGCCGAAGCTCGCGCATCACATCAGGCGCCTGAAGGCGGCCTTGGCTCGCCGAAGCTCGCCCTCACATCATGCGAGCGAAGGCGGCCTGCCCCCACAACCCACCCAACACTATCGACGTGCATCCCACGACGAGCATGACGAGGCGGGCGACGAGGTGGTGCGAGCCCAGCCGCGCCAGCGGCCAGCCGAGCAGCCCCGACAAGGTCGCCATGCCGATGGTCGATCCCAGCCCGAAGAGCGCCATGTAGGTGAGCCGCGCCGCCGTGGTCGGCAGCGTGGCGAGGACGAGCGCCGTGAGCGCGCCGCTGCCCGCGAGCCCATGCACGGCGCCGATGAGGAGCGGCCGGCGCGCCAGCGTCCAGTCGCCGACGTGCAGGTGCGCCGGCACCCCCGCGTGGCGGTGCACCAGCCGTCCATGGCGGTGCAGCGTCGTGGGACCGCCGGGGCCTTGCCGCGCGGCCTGCACGATGGCTCGGACGCCCAGACCGATCAGCATGAACGCCACCGCAAGCTCGAAGACGTCCGACACGGCGGCCGGCATTTCCTTCCGCAGCACCACGAGCAGCGCGCCGACGACGACGAGCGAGCACGTGTGGCCGAGTCCCCAGCAGGCCCCGACCGCTGCAGCGCGCAGGCCGGTCCGCTCGCGGCCGACGAGCGTCGACACGGCCGCCAGATGATCCGGCTCGAGCGCGTGCCGCATCCCGAGAAGCGATCCGAGGCCGGAGCTCGTGAGGAGGTCGAGGAGGGGCATCAGCGGCGACCATTGTACTGAATTGGATAATTGGATAATCGGGTAATCGAGTAATCGGGCAATCGAATAATTGGATTGTGAGATTGGACAGCGAGCTCAAATTGTCGGCGAACTCAATTCGCCAATCAATGACCCCGATTACCCGATTACCCGATTACCCGATTACCCAATTACCCGATTACCCAATTACCCGATTCATATCTCCCTGACCCCGTGGCTCCGCACCATGAAATACAGCGCGACGACAACGAGCAGCGCGCCGTTCAGGCCGATGACGAGCGGTGCGCTGATAAAGGTGGCCAGATAGCCGCTGGCGAGGCTCCCGAGCGGCATGCCGCCGCGGAATGCCAGCATGTAGATGCTCATCACGCGGCCGCGCATCTCGTTGGGCGCCGTCAGCTGCACGAGCGACGTGACCGTCGAAAACACCACCATCAGCGCGGCGCCGGTCAGAAACAGCAGGAGGTCGCTCAGCCAGAGGACGCGTGAGGCGGCGAAGGCGGCGATCAGCACGCCGTACACGGCCTGCACGACGAGCGCCGTCCACCCCATCCGCTTGAACTGCCCGAGCCACGCGACGACGAGCGCGCCCACCACCGAGCCGGCGCCCGAAAACGCCATGAGGTGGCTGTAGGTGCCCGCCCCCTCGTGAAACACGCGCTGCGCGAACAGCGGAAGAAACGTCAGCACCGAAAACCCGAGAAACGTCGTCGCCGCCGCGAGCACGATCAGTGCGACGAGGTTGCCGTGATGCCGGACGTAGGAGAGCCCGCCCTGGAGCTCGTCGCGCATGCTCCCCGTGCTCGTCTGCGGAATGTGCTTCACGTGGAGAGACACGAGCGCGTAGATGACCACGAGAAACGACATCGAGTTCAGGAGGAAGCACGCGTTCATCGCCTGCGGCTCGTCGTAGCCCCACCACGCGAACACCGTGATCGACGCCCCGAAGAGGAGTGGCCCGATCACACGCGCCACGTTGAACTGAATCGAGTTGAGCGCCACCGCGTTCGGCAGATCTTTCTTGTCGACGAGCGACGGGATGAGCGACTGGTACGCCGGGCCGCCGAAGGCCTGCGCGAGGCCCGTGACGAAGGACAGGACCAGGATGTGCCAGACCTCGACGACCCCGAAATACATCAGTGCGGCGAGCGCGCCGGAGGTGCCCATCTGGATGTACTGCGAGGTCAGGAGCGTTCGCCGGCGATCGCGTCGATCGGCGAGCACGCCGCCAATGAGCGTGAAGAGCATGATTGGCAGCTGCTGCAGGAAGACGTCGAGGCCGAGGAACAATGCCGAGTCGGTCAGCGACAGGACGAGCCAGTTCTGCGCGACGATCTGCATCCAGGTGCCGATGCTCGACGTGCAGGCGCCGAACCACTGCACGCGGAAATCGCGGTAGGTGAACGCCGCGAACATTCGCGTGAGTGTCTTGGAGCCAAGGAGCACCGGGGGGCTCGCCGCGTCGGGCGCCGGGGGGACTTCAGTAGAGAGGGACTCGGCCAAGGGACTCTGGTGTACCTCGCCCCCGCCGGGCTTGATCGGGGAAATCGGCTTGCAGTATAGTTCGCTTGTAAGGCGAAAGTTTAGCGAAAGTATGCCGCTTGTTCAGACGACCCGGGCCGGCCTCGAGGCGCTCCTCCGCGTGCGCCAGCTCGATCGGACGCTCTCGTCGCTCCCTCCGCTCGATCCATACGACGAATACGCCGTAGGGGCGACGGGCGTTACCACGTTGGACGCGATCGTCGGCGGCGGGTTCCCACGCGGACAGCTCTCCGAGATCACCGGGGCGCGATCGTCGGGCCGCGCGAGCCTCGTACTCCGTCTGCTCGCGTCGGCCACCGCGCGCGGGGAACTGGTGGCGCTCGTCGACGCGCTCGACATGCTCGACGTCGAATCGGCGTCGGCGGCGGGCGTCGCGCTCGATCGGCTTCTGTGGATTCGCGGCGACGTCGTGGCCCATCCGGGTCTTTGCCACGACATCAATCCACGCGCGATGGAGCGGGCGATTCGCGCGCTGTCGCTCGTCTTGACGGCGGGTCATTTCGGGCTCGTCGTGTTCGATGCCGGAGAGGCGCCCGCCCGCGCGCTCGCGCGGCTGCCGTTCACCACCTGGCTCCGGCTGCAGCGGATGGTCGAGGGGTGTCAGACGATATGCGTGCTGGTGGGGAGCGAGCCGATGGCGAGAAGCGCCGCGGGGATCACGGTGCAAGTGCGTAGGGCAGAGGGAAGGGCAGAGGGAAGGGCAGAGGGCAGAGGGCAGAGGGGAGAGGGGATGGCAGAGGGGAGAGAGCGAGGCACTCGGGGAGCGACATTCAGCGGACGGTCATTCGAAGGGTTCGAGATCGAGGCTCGTGTCGTTCGCGCTTCGGCGCGGACGCGTGAAGATGCGAGCGCGGCGCTCGTGACGCGCGCGGTGCCACATGTCTGATTCGCACAGTCCTTCGACCCTTTGCCCTACGTCCTTCCCTCAACCCTCAGCCCTGAGCCTTGAGCCTTCAGCCCTGAGCCCCGAGCCCTGCTATGCGTGTCTCTACCGGCCCCCTGCGCCAGGGGTTCACAACGATCAATGCAGAGATCGCCGAGAACTTCTTTTAGAACTGGTAGAACACTCTGCGGGCTCTGCCCTTCGGCAGGCTCAGGGCATCCCGAGCTTGTCGAGGGATGCGGCCTCTGCGTTGAATGTCGTGTCACTTGTAGACATTGCGCAGGAATTCTCCCCGCGCTACGAGCGGCATCGCGACGATCTGGTGTCGATCGACGTCCGGGGGCTCGAGCGGCTGCTCGGTTCGCCGCGCGCGATCGCGTACGAGCTTCGACGAGAGGCGGCCGATCGGGGCGTGCGCGTGCACGTGGCCGTCGCCGGCACGCGAATGGCTGCGCTCGTGCTCGCGCTCGTTCGTCCAGGCGTGACGGTGGTCGATCGCGGCGAGGAAGCCGTCGCCCTCGCGCCCGTGCCGATCGGCGTGCTCGAGCGCGTACTCGAACAGACCGATGATCACGACGATCAACCGCAGAGCTCGCAGAGTTCGCAGAGAAATCTTGGCCAAAAGTCCTCAGCGTCCTCGTCCTCTGCCCCTCGACAGGCTCGGGGCATCCCGAGCTTGCCGAGGGATGCGGTTTCTGTATTGCAACAGTGGGGGATCAGGACGCTTGGCGAGCTGGCGGCGCTTCCCGCCGCTGATCTGGCTGCGCGGCTCGGTCCGCAGGGGCTCGTGTGCCAGGCCGTCGCGCGCGGCGAGGATCTCGGGCCGCTCGTGCCGACGCTGGCCGACGAGCGCTTCGAATCGTCGATCGAGCTCGAGTGGCCGATCGAGGGGTTCGAGCCGTTGTCGTTCGTGCTCACGCGGCTCCTCGAGCCGATCTCGACGCGGCTCGAGCGTCGCGATTGCGGCGCGGCGGTCCTGCACGTGTTCCTGCGTCTGGTCACCGGGGACCAGCACGCGCGTCGCCTCGAGCTGCCCGCGCCGCTGCGCGACGTACGGACGCTGCGTGCGCTGGCGCTCATCGATCTCGAATCGCATCCGCCGCCGGCGGCGATCGACGCGGTCACCGTGGTCATCGATCCGACGCCGGGACGGGTGCTCCAGCACACGCTGTTTGCGCGTGGTTCGACAGGCTCACCACGCCCTGAGCGTGTCGAAGGGCGCGCGCATCCCACGCCCGACGCGTTGTCGACGCTGTTGGCGCGCCTCGGCGCGCTCGTCGGACAGGACCGCATCGGCGCGCCGGCGACGGTGGATTCGTACCGTCCCGGCGCGTTCGCGATGAAGCCGTTCGCCATTGATCACGATCTCGACAATCACCGCAGAGACCGCAGAGCACGCAGAGAAAGTTTTGTAGAAGATTCTGCGATCTCTGCGAGTTCTGCGGTGAATGTCGTGGCGGCGTTGCGCCGCTGTCGCCAGCCCGTGCCCGCGCGCGTCGTGGTGGCCGGCGGCCGCCCCGTGCGCGTGACGACCGACAGGCCGAGCTATGCGGGAGGCGCCGTGCTCGCCTCGGCCGGCCCCTGGCGCACGTCGGGGAACTGGTGGAAGCAGTCGTCAGTCGCCAGTCGCCAGTCGGTCGTCGGCGTACGGAATCAGTCGGCAGTCGACGGTCGGCCAGCAACGGTTGGCGCAGAGCTGTCAACTGGGAACGGTCGACTGTCAACCGCCTGGGACCGCGACGAGTGGGACGTCGCGCTCGCAGACGAAGCGGTCTATCGGATCTTCCACGATCGCGAGACGGACGGCTGGTGTATTGACGCGATTGTTGATTGAATCGAGGAATTGAGGATTTGAGGAATTGAGAATGTGAGGATTGAGTGTAGGGAATTTTGATCACGTCTCTCGAAATTCTCACCTCTCAAATCCTCAAATCCTCAAATCCTCAAATCCTCAAATCCTCAAATCCCGGATCTTCCACGATCGCGAGACGGACGGCTGGTGTATTGACGCGATTGTTGATTGAATCGAGGAATTGAGGATTTGAGGAATTGAGAATGTGAGGATTGAGTGTAGGGAATTTTGATCACGTCTCTCGAAATTCTCACCTCTCAAATCCTCAAATCCTCAAATCCTCAAATCCTCAAATCCTCAAATCCTCATTTCCGTGTCCTCGCCCTACATCGAGCTCCACGCCGCTTCCGCGTTCAGCTTTCTGCAAGGCGCCTCGCTGCCCGAAACGCTGGTCGAACGCGCCGCGGATCTCGGCTACCCGGCGCTGGCGCTGCTCGATCGCGACGGGGTGTACGGCGCGCCAAGGTTTCACAAGGCCGCGCGCGCGGCCGGCATCCAGCCCATCATCGGGGCCGAGCTCACCGTTCGGAATTCAGAAGTCAAGACTCGACATGTAGAACCTCGTCGCGACAGTTCGAGCAGGCCTTCTCACTTTTCACTTTTAACTTCTCACTTTGTTTTGCCCGTCCTCTGCGAATCGGCCGAGGGCTACCGCAATTTGTGCCGCCTCATCACCACGATGAAGCTTGGCGCGCCCAAGGGCGAGGGCGCGCTGACGCTCGAGGATCTCGACGGCCACACCGCTGGGCTCGTGGCGCTGGCCGGCCGCGCCGCGCTCGACACCCGCCGCTTCGGTGTGGGGGGCTTCGTCGATCGCCTGGTCGGCGTGTTCGGCCGCGACCGCGTGTATGTCGAGCTCCAGCGGCATTACCGGCGCGACGAGGAGATCGACAACCGGACGCTCACCGAGATGGCTGCGGCGTTTCGCGTGCCGACCATCGTCACGGGAGGCGCGCGGTTCGCTGCGCCATCCGATCGGCCGCTCTTCGACGTGCTCACGTGCATCCATCACGGCACCGATCTGATGCACGCGGGGCGCCGCCTGGCGCCCAACGCCGAGCGCTACCTGAAGCCGCCCGGCGAGATGGCGTCGCTCTTCGGCGATTGTCCCGCCGCGTCCGCGCGCACGCGCGAGCTCGCCGATCGGCTCGAGTACACGATGGCCGATCTCGGCTATCGCTTCCCCGAATATCCGGTGCCGCCGGGAGAGACGCAGGCGTCGTTTCTCCGGAAGATGACCGAGGTCGGCGCGCGCGACCGTTACCGCCCGTACCACGACCGCGCCCGCGCGCAGATCGCGCGCGAGCTCGATCTCATCGAGAAGCTCGACCTCGCCGGCTACTTTCTCATCGTCTGGGACATCGTGAATTTCTGCCGCCAACATGACATCCTCGTGCAGGGCCGCGGGTCGGCGGCCAACAGCGCCGTGTGCTACAGCCTCGGCATCACGGCGGTCGATCCGGTGGGGATGGACCTGCTCTTCGAGCGGTTTCTGTCGGAAGAGCGCGGCGAGTGGCCCGACATCGATCTCGATCTGCCGAGCGGCGACCGCCGCGAGCGCGTCATTCAGCACGTGTACGAGAAGTACGGCCGGCTCGGCGCGGGCATGACGGCCAACGTCATCACCTATCGCGGGCGAAGCGCGGCGCGCGAGGTGGGCAAGGCGCTCGGCTTCGATGCCGTGCAGATCGATCGGCTGGCGAAGATCATGAATCACTTCGAGTTCGCCGATCCGTCGGACGCGTTGCCGCGACACATGGCCGCTGTCGGGCTCGATCTCGAGTCGGATCGCGTGCGGCTGTTCGCGCGGCTCTGGCGTGAGATGCAGGATCTGCCGCGCCATCTCGGCCAGCATTCGGGCGGGATGGTGATCTGCCAGGGCCGCCTCGACGCGTGCGTGCCGCTCGAGCCGGCCAGTATGCCCGGCCGGGTCGTCGTGCAGTGGGACAAGGACGACTGCGCCGACATGGGGATCGTGAAGGTCGATCTCCTGGGCCTGGGCATGATGGCGGCCATTCAGGACGCGCTGGCGCTCGTGAACGGCGAGAAGAACCCTGTCACGACGATCAACGCAGAGACCGCGGAGACCGCAGAGAAATTCTCGTACAGCCCCGAGCCCCCATCCCCGAGTCCCGAGTCTCTGTCCGCGATCACGACGATCAACGCAGAGCACGCAGAGCACGCAGAGCACGCAGAGAAGTGTTTTGGAACAACCCAAAGTGTCTCTGCGTGCTCTGCGAGCTCTGCGGTCAATCGTCGTATCGTCGACCTTGCGCATCTGCCGCCAGACGACCCGGCCGTCTACCGGATGCTCCAGGAGGCCGACACCATCGGCGTCTTCCAGGTCGAGTCGCGCGCGCAGATGGCGACCC
>MEKT01000138.1 GCA_001767435.1 Acidobacteria bacterium RIFCSPLOWO2_02_FULL_65_29
ACGTGAACTATCTCGATCGGGACGAGCCCGACGACATTGCGGCGACCGTGTACGGCCCCAACTACGCGCGGCTGCGGGAGATCAAGACGAAGTACGACCCGACGAACGTGTTTCGCGCCAACGTGAACATCCGGCCACGCTGACGCGCGGGCCTGCACTTCCTGCCAAGACCCCTCTTGCCACGAAAACACGAAGACGCGTAAAAGACCAACCAGGGGTCCTTCGGTTCAGCGCGAAGAGACCATGGGTCTTCTTCGTGCCTTCGAGCCTTCGTGGCCGATCGTTTGCGTCACGATCGGTTCTCTGCGCCACCAAGAGCCAGTGTGGTTGCGGCTCTGCCGCGCTGTGAGCTCGGCGGTCCCTGCGGTGTCCGTCAGCTGACTAGCGGCCGGATTTGTCGTTGATGCTCTTGGCTTCCTGGAAGCCGTCGATGGCCAGGAACGTGTTGTTGAGGAACACGGCGCCGAACATGACGGCCCACAGCGTCTGGTTCAGCGTCTGAAGGCTCATCTCCACATAGGTCAGCAGGAGCGCGCCCACGGTCAGGGCGGCGCCGAGCGGGACCCGGCGGCCGTTGTAGAACGTGCCCGCACCCATGAAAATGAAGTTCAGAAGCGCTGCCAGCCATGGAATCTTCATCGAGGCCTCCTTGAATTTGCGCCTACACTATACGACACCAGGCAGGAAAGAAGGGCAAAGGGCAAAGGGCGGAGGGGCAAAGGGCAAAGGGCAGAGGGCAGAGGGCAGAGGTGAACGAATGAAAACTCTTGCTGTCATTGCGATGCTTGCCATATCGAGCTCGGCGGCCGCCGAGACCATCCAGGGGCGATGGAAGCTCGTCGCGGCGGAAGACATGCGCCCCGACGGGACGGTGGGCCGCCTGCCGTGGGGCGCGCACCCGGCCGGATCGATCGTGGTCCAGGACGGCGCCTGCTATCTGCAGATCATGTCGACCGACGTGGCGGCGTTTCCGGCAGGTGCGCAAACGACCGTCGAACAGATGAAGGCGGCGCTGTTCAGCACCTACATTTCGTACACGGGACCCTGCACCGTCGACGAGGCGGCGGGAAGAGTCACGCTCAAAGTCGAGGCCGCGTGGCGTCCCGATTACGTCGGCACCGAACAGGTGCGCTACTTCCGCTTCGAAGGCGGCAAGATGTTTTTCGGCCCGGGGCCGAGTGCGAACCGCGGCAGGGGCGAAAGCTTGCAGCGCCGGCTCACGCTGGTTCGCGAACAATAGCGTCCCGGCGGCGGCGCGGTCAACGATTTTCTCTGGGGCACGAAGCGACGGCAGGGCGCCGTCGAGACGATGGCGAAGCAGGCGGCGCGGACGGTGGGCAGCCAGCTCGGGCGTCAGATGCTGAGGGGCGTGCTGGGCGGCATACTGCGCGGGCGGAGATAGGTACCTTGCGGCTGTGATGCGCTACGTTCCGTACGAAGAGCTCCAAGCCGAGCCCAGCATCATCGTGGACGGCGCGGCCGCTTCGGGCACACTGCTCACGCTGTCGCACTGGCCGAAGAGCGGCACGCCGGAAGCGCTTGGGGCCGACACCTCGGCGGCCATCGTCTTCAACTACCTCGATGCGCCGGCGTTCCACGTGGATGCCGACGCCGTGTCGAACAATCATTTCGACGAGGACGGCCTGGTCGGCATCTTCTCGATGGTCGACGCGGAGACCGCGCTGGCCAACCGGCGCCGCCTCATCGACGTCGCGACGGCGGGCGACTTCGGTGTGTACGCGACTCGCGAGGCAGCCCGCATGGCATTCACGCTCGCGGCGCATGCCGACGAGGAAACGTCGCCGCTCGAGAAGGGAACGTTCGCGCTTCCGTACGGAGCGCAGGCGGCCGTCCTCTACCGCAGTCTGCTCAACGTGCTGCCGCGCGTCTTGGCGAACGTGGACGACTACCGTCGTTTCTGGGAAGCGGAAGACGCCCGGCTGACGGCCACGGAGCGCCTGATCGACACACGCGTCATCACCATCGAGGAGCGGGCTGGCCTGGATCTGGCGATCGTCCGGATTCCCACGCGCGAGGACATGGCGCACCCCTATGCGCTGCATACTCGGACACCGTGCAGCCGGCTGCTCGTCGTCCACGGCCGGCGCGTCGAGGTGCGGTACCGGTACGAAGGCTGGGTGCAGTTCCGGTCGAGACCTGTCGCGCCGCGGGTGGATCTCTGCCCGCTCGCGCAGGAGCTCAACACCGAGGAGCGCACGACGGGCCGCTGGGTCTTCGACGGCGTCGACGCGATCACGCCCAGCCTGCACTTCGATGGTGTCGACGCGACCTCGCTTTCGGCGGATGCGATCGCATCACGCGTGGAGCATCACTTACGCACTGGGCCGCCGGCGTGGAACCCTTATCTGGAAGTTAGAAGTCAGAAGTCAGAACTCAGAAGTGAGAAGTAGACCACCCGCGCTCTTTATTCATGGGACGTTCAGCCGCGCCAGCCACCTTCATCCGCTGATGGAGCGATTCACGGCTGCCGGATATGCGTGCGTCGCCGAGTCGCTGCCCGGCCACGAGCCGTCGGATCCGGCGGCGCTCGCATCGCTGGAGCTCAAACACTACCTGGCGGCGCTCGAGCGCGTCAGGGCCGCGATGCCGGCGCCGCCGGTGATTGTCGGCCACAGCATGGGCGGGCTGCTCGGGCAGCAGCTCGCGACATCCGGACCGTGTGCGGCGCTCGTGTGTCTGGCGACGGCTCCCTCCGGGCCGGTCGTCCCGCAGCTCCGGTCGCTCGTCGACATCTTCCCGCTGCTGCCGCCGTTTCTACTGGGCGCACCGTTCCGGCCGACGTTATCGGCGTTCAGCCGCATGGGCGCGCAGGATGTGCCGGCGTGCGAGCAACGCGAGATCTTCGACACGGTTGGCTATGAATCGGTGCGCGCGTATCGAGCGATGGTGTTCGGCACGTCCGCGGTGGCGGTCGGGCCGGTGCGGTGCCCGATGCTGTGCATCACCGCGGGCGACGATCGGATGATCGCGCGCCGGATCTCGAACCGGACCGTGGCGCGCCACGGCGCCGATCACGTCGTGCTCGAGGGCCGTGGCCATTGGCTGGTCGCTCGGTACGGTGTGGAGCGGGTGGCGGGTGCGGCGTTAGACTGGCTGGGTCGGGTGCTGCCGCGACGATGACCGCAGAGCTCGCAGAGATCGCAACCCCTGTTGGTCTTCTTCGTGTTTTCGTGTCTTCGTGGCAAGACTGTTAAGTAGCAATGCGAGAGAAATGTTGCGGCCCTTGTGGGGCTGAGACTCCCGGAGGTTCGAGATGATTGGGCGTCGTGAGTTCATGCTCTTGCCGGCCGCCGCGGCGGCAGGTCAGGCGTCCGCGCACGCCCGGGAGCAGACGCCAGTCCCGAGCGCCATCGCGAGCCTGACGTCGATGCGCGATCAGGCGCGGCCGATTACCGCCAGCGAGCGGCGTGCGCGGCTGGAGAAGGCCCGCCGCCTGATGGCCGAGCAGAAGCTCGACGCGATCATGCTCGGCGGCGGGACATCGCTTGTGTACTTCACGAGCATTCGATGGGGCGTCTCCGAGCGGCTCTTTGCGATGGTCGTGCCCGTCACAGGCGAGCCGTTCTACGTGTGTCCGGCATTCGAGGAAGATCGCGCCCGGGAGCAGATCGCGCGCGGGCCGCTCGCCTCGTCGGCGGACGTTCGCACGTGGGAGGAGCACGAGAGCCCGTACCGGCGCGTGGCCGACGGGCTTCGCGATCGCGGCATCGCGAGCGGACGCGTCGGCATCGAAGAGACGGTTCGCTTCGTGTTCAGCAATGGCCTGGCCGCCGCCGCCCCGGCGCTGACCCTGGCGAGCGCCACGCCGGTGTCGGCCGGATGCCGCGGCGTGAAGGACGCGCACGAGCTCGATCTGATGCGCCTGGCGTCGAAGGTCACGCTGCTGGCGTACGACGCCGCGTACAAGTCGCTCCGCGAAGGCATGACGCAGAACGATTTCGGCGAGCTCGTCTCAGCCGCCCACGCGCGCCTGGGATTCGACGGCGGGGCGAGCGTCCAGGTGGGCGAGTATTCCGCGCTGCCGCACGGATCGATTACCCCGCAGACGATCCGCGAGGGGACGATTCTCCTCATCGACGGGGGTTGCAGCGTCGAAGGCTACCAGTCGGATCTGAGCCGCACGTTCGTGCTCGGCACGGCGGCCGACACGATGAAGCGGGTCTTCGAGATCGAACGGCGGGCGCAGGACGCCGCGCTGGCCGCCGCGCGCCCGGGCGTCGAGTGCCAGGCTGTCGACGCGGCCGCCCGCAAGGTCATCGTCGACGCCGGCTTCGGCCCCGACTACAAGTACTTCACGCACCGGGTCGGCCACGGACTTGGCATGGACGGCCACGAGTGGCCATATCTGGTGCGTGGCAATACACTGAAGCTGCAGCCGGGCATGACATTCAGCGACGAGCCGGGCATCTATATTCGCGGCGAGTTCGGCGTCCGCGTTGAGGACGACATGGTGATCACCGAGAACGGGGCGGAGCTCTTCACGCCGCAGAGCTCGTCGCTCGAGCAGCCGTTTTAGGATCGCCTGACGCGTAGGGCGGGTCTTGCGTTGTCGACCCGCCTGGCGAAGCCGGGTCCGAAGAACAGGACCCGGCCTACGTGGGCTCGGGAGGCCGTATGCGCAAACTGATTCTCGCCGTTACCATTGCCGCCCTGGCGGTCGTCGCCTTTCCCAGCGCGAGCTCACAGCCGGTTCGCGCGCGAAAGGCGATGGTGATTTCGGCCAACGCCATGGCCTCCCAGATCGGCGGCGAAGTGCTCAGCGAAGGGGGCAGCGCGGTCGACGCAGCGGTCGCCACCGCGTTTGCACTGGCCGTCGTGCACCCGACCGCCGGCAACATCGGCGGGGGCGGCTTCATGGTCGTCCGCACCGGGTCTGGCGCGGCAGCCGCGTACGACTTCCGCGAAACCGCGCCCGCGGCGTCCTCGCCGACCATGTTCCTCAATGCCGGGAAGTACGACGCGGACCTGCACCACAACAGCTACATCTCGGTCGGCGTGCCTGGCACCGTCGCTGGCCTGCACCTGGCGTGGACCGAGCACGGCACGCTGCCGTGGAAGCGCCTGGTCGATCCCGCGGTGAAGCTCGCGCGAGACGGCTTCCCGATCTCGGTGGCGCTCGCGCGCTCGCTTGCCGGCACGCTTCGGCAGTTCAAGCGCTCACCCGCCGCGCTCGCTCAGTTCTCGAAGAAGGGGGAGCCGTACGAGGCGGGCGAGATCCTGCGGCTTCCCGATCTCGCGCGCACGCTGCAGCGCATCGCCGACCGGGGCGCCGCCGGCTTTTACCAGGGCGAGACGGCCGATCTCATCGCCGCCGACATGAAGGCGCATGGCGGCCTGATGACGCTGAACGATCTCAAGAACTATCAGGCCAAGAAGCGCCAGCCCGTCCGCGGCACCTATCGGGGCTACGGGATTCTGTCGATGCCGCCGCCGAGCTCGGGCGGCACGGCGCTCGTCGAGATGCTGAACGTGCTCGAAGGGTACGATTTGAAGGCGAACGGCTTCGGATCGGCCGACACCATTCATCTCGTCGCCGAGAGCATGCGTCGCGCCTACGCGGATCGCGCCGAGAACTTGGGCGACGCCGACTTCAATCCGTCGCTGCCGATCGATCGGCTCACGTCGAAGGACTACGCGGCCACGCTGCGCAAGACGATCGGCCGCGCCCGAGCGTCGAAGTCGTCGCCGACCAGTTTCACCTGGCCGACGGAGAGCAACGAGACCACGCATCTGTCGATCGTCGACGATCAGCAGAACGCCGTGTCGATGACCTACACGCTCGAGGCCGGCTACGGCTCGAAGATCGTCGTCGCCGGCGGAGGATTCCTGCTGAACAACGAAATGGGCGACTTCAACGCCGGCCCGGGTCTGACGACGGCGGAGGGGCTGATTGGGACGCCGCCGAACATGGCCGCGCCCGGCAAGCGCATGCTGTCGAGCATGACGCCGGCCATTCTCACGAAGGACGGCAAGCTCGCCATGGTGACGGGCTCGCCCGGCGGCCGGACGATCATCAACACCGTACTCCTCACCATCCTGAACGTCGTCGATTTCGAGATGAACGCGCAGGAGGCCGTGGATGCCGGGCGCTTCCATCACCAGTGGCTGCCGGACCGGATCACGTACGAGAAGTTCGCGTTCTCGCCCGATACCCTCAACATCCTGAAGGCGCGGGGACACGACGTGCGCGAGACCGATAGTCAAGGCGTGGCTGCGGTCATCGTCGTCGATCCGACGGGCGGTGTGCTCGAAGGCGGCCTCGATCGCCGGCAGGCGGACGGCGGGGGGGCGGTCAGATAGGGCCAAGGGCCAAGGGCAGAGGGCCAAGGGCGGGGGGCAGAGGGTGCTGTTCTTCCTCTTTTTTGCCGCGAAGAAGCGCTTCGTCGTGGAGTCGTACGTGGACCGGGCCGTGGGCTATCTCGAGAAGAACGAGGCAGGCCGACAGGCGATCACGCGCGTCGTCCTTCGCCCTTCCGTGCAGTTTGGAGGAACGGCGCCGGACGCCGCCGAGCTCAGCTCGCTGCACGAGCGCGCGCACCACGAGTGCTACATCGCCAATTCCGTGACGACGAAGGTCGAGGTCGAGCCGTCATGATCGCGCTCACGCCCGTCGGTGTCGTGCGCGGAGGGCGGGGCGTGGTGGTGGACGATTACTGGGGCGACTCGCGCGCCACGATCGAGCTTGCCGACCATGTTCCCACCGAGAGCCTCGACGGCATCGAGGCGTTCTCGCACGCCGAGATTATTTTCTTCTTCGATCGCCTCGACGACACGTCCATCGTCACCGGCGCCAGACATCCGCGGGGCAATACGGCATGGCCTCGTGTAGGCATCTTCGCGCAGCGAGGAAAGGCGCGGCCCAACCGCCTTGGCGCGACGATCGTGCAGATCGAAAAACGCGACGGCCGAACGCTGCACGTCCGCGGCCTCGACGCCATCGACGGCACGCCCGTCGTCGACATCAAGCCCGTCTTCGCCGAGTTTCTGCCGCGCGAGCCCGTGCGGCAGCCCGCATGGTCCCACGAGCTGATGCGGGACTACTGGAAACGCGAGGGCTGAAGCCTTCTGCCCGGTCGCCACGGTAACGCCTCAGCGGATGACTTCAACTCGCACGGTGTGTCCAGGCGTGGCGCCCAGCGGGCCGTCGCAGGTCACGAGCGGGCTGGCAATCGCCTCCCCGAGCGCAATGTACGTCGCGTCGTACGATGTGAGGTTGTCGCGTAGCTCCCACGTGCGACCGAGCAGATCGATGTGCGGGTGCCGGCGCAGATCGAAGTCGGTGAGGTCGGCGATGGCCTCCTTAGCTCGCTCGGCGCGCACCTCGCCTGTCCGTACGAGGCGTCGAAGCGCCTGCGCGACCTCGACGTCGATCAGGTGCGGCGCATGGAACTCGTCTCCGTCCCGGAACAGGCGTGCCTCGACTCTCAGACCAAGGCGGGTTTGAAGCAGGAACTCTGTCATCGCCGAAGCGTCGACGACGATCACGCCGACTCACGCTCCTCGCGAATGACGACTGCGGCAGGAGTCTTCAACTCGACGGGCGTTCGACCGTGGAGGCGGGCCAACATCTCCTCGCGCGTCGGCCGAGCGGCGATGCGCCCGAGCTCTGCCAGCAGGTAGTCCGACAGCGATTGACCCGCGATCGCGGCTCGGGCCTTCAGCTTCCGGTGCACGGCGTCTGGCACGTTTCGGACCTGTACCATCTTCGACATGTCTGAAGCATGCGCACATGTGAGTCACATGTCAACTGACCTGGTGCCTAGCCCTTGCCTAGCCCTCGGCAGGATCATGAGGTCCGCACCCGTTTGCGGATTCGTCTCCCCGAAGACGAGGTACCTGCCATTCGGATGCCAGGAAGCTGGCAACTGCAGGTTCTGGCTTTCCGTCAGGCTGCGGATCGCTCGTGCTGCCATCGGCCGGACGCTGCACGTCCGCGGCCTCGACGCCATCGACGGCACGCCCCTCGTCGACATCAAGCCCGTGTTCGCCGAGTTTCTGCCGCGAAAGCTCGTGCGCCAGCCCGCCTGGTCCGACGAGCTGATGCGGGATTAGTGGAGGAGCGAGGGCTGGGGCCAGGAAACTGAATAGGTCCGGCGGGCCGCAGCTTTTGACAAGCCCTGATTTGTTATGCAAAATGTTAGACATGCAAAAGAATTCGGTCTCGGTCCGCGAGCTTCAGCAGAATCTCAAACGGGTCATGGCGCGTGTCGAGCGAGGTCAGGTCATCGAGGTGACGCGCCGCCGCCGCCCAGTGGCGCGGCTTGCTCCAGTGCGAGCCACCGCGCCCGTTTCTCCGTGGCCCGATCTGGATGCGCGTGCCCACGCGGTGTTTGGTGACCGCATCCTCACGCCCGGCGCGTCAGAGGTGTTGGCGGAGAGCCGTGGGGAACGGTGACCACCTACATCGACTCGAGCGCGCTCGTCGCGGTCTACGTCACCGAACGCTTTTCGAAGCCGGCTCGCCGCGCCCTCCGTGCCGTGCCGCAGGTGCCATATACACAGCTCCACGAGCTCGAGGTGCCGAACGCGTTTGACCTCTTGGTAGGGCGCGCTGTCATGACCCGGGAAGAGTGTCGAACGATTCGCGTTCAGCTTCACGACGATATCGAGAATCAACGGCTGGTGCGACTCTCCCTCGATCTGGACCGCGTGTTCGCTGATGCGTACGAACTGTCACGGTTGTACACGTCGAAGTTCCTGTCGCGCAGTCTGGACCTGCTTCACGTTGCGGCAGCGCGCGTCGCGACGTGCACGACATTCGTCTCCGCCGATGATCGGCAACTGGCGGTGGCGAAGGCGGCGGGACTGGCGGTCATCGACATCAAGCGACGCGTTCAGCGAATCAGGCGCTGACGATGGCCGGGCGAGCGCGAATCGATTCTGCCTTCACCCCCTGTTCATGCGGTTCTCCCGATTGTGCCGAAAGCAGAAGCAAGCCCATAATCCTGGTCCCGATCGGGTACAGTGTGCCGTATCGGGGAGAATCTCGCGCCAGGTCTCGCGCAACGTGATCTAGGATTGTTGTTTCCGGGGCCGGGTTTCGGCCGGGAGGAGTGCCGATGGTCGTGAATACACGAGTTCTTGTCGCCGTTTCGGCCGCCGTGTTCGCCGGCGGGTTCGCGCTCGGCGGTGTCGTTCAGCCGTGGAGTGTCGTTGAAGCGCAGTCGAGCAAGCGCGTCTTCGAGCTCCGGACCTACACGGCGCCCGAAGGGAAGCTGGGCGAGCTGCAGGCGCGGTTCCGCAACCACACCGTGCGCCTCTTCGAGAAGCACGGGATGACCAACGTCGGGTACTTCGTCCCGCAGGACGCGCCCATTTCCCAGAACACCTTGATCTACGTGCTCGCCCACAAGGATCGCGAGACCGCGAAGCAGAGCTGGGCCGCCTTCGGGAAGGATCCGGAATGGGTGAAAGCCAGGACGGAATCCCAGGTGAACGGATCGCTGACCAGCCAGGTGGTCTCGGTTTTCATGGACCCGACGGATTACTCGCAGATGAAGTAGAGGCGCGCTCGCAAAACAAAAGAGATCACCGCATCCCTCGACATGCTCGGGATGCCCTGAGCTCGTGGTCCCTCGACACGCTCGGGCCGACACTGAGCGAGCCGAAGGGTCGAAGGGCAGAGGACGCCGAGGACGCAGAGAAAGAATCCATGCGCAACATCACCAGAATTGTCGTGTGGCTCTTCGCGGCCGCCGTCGCGTTTCATCCTGTCTCGACGTCGACACAGGGTCGCTCCCAGCCCGACTGGACGAGCCTGCAGGAAGAAACGATACGCCACTTCCAGGCGCTCGTCCGCCTGGACACCACCGATCCACCGGGCGGCGAGGAGCCGGCGGCGCTGTACGTGAAGGACGTCCTCGACAAAGAGGGCATCCCGGTGCAGGTGTTCACGCTCGAGCCGCGGCGCGTGAACATCGTCGCCCGGCTGAAAGGCAACGGAAGCCGGCGCCCGCTTCTCATCATGGGTCACACCGACACGGTGAACGTGGACCCGGCGAAATGGACGTTCCCGCCGTTCAGTGCGACGCGTGACGGCGGCTGGGTGTACGGCCGCGGCACCGTCGACGACAAGGACAACCTGACGGCCGCCCTGATGACAATGGTGATGCTGAAGCGGTTGAACGTGCCGCTGGCGCGAGACGTGATCTTTCTGGCCGAGGCCGGCGAGGAAGGCACCACGCGCGTCGGCATCCAGTTCATGGTCGACCAGCACTACGCCGAGATCGACGCCGAATACTGTCTGGCCGAAGGCGGCAACGTGACGCGCGTGGGCGGCCAGGTGAAGTTCGCCTCCGTGCAGACGACGGAGAAGATCCCCCGGGCAATCGAGTTGATCGCCAGAGGCATCGCGGGACACGGGTCGGTTCCGCTCCTCACCAATCCGATCGTGCACCTCGCGAACGCCGTGGGCGCGGCGGCGTCGTGGAAGGGCGATCTGCGCATCAACGAGACCACGGGCGCGTATTTCAAGCGCCTGGCCGATATCTCGACAGCCGAGGAGGCGAAGCAGTATCGAGCGGCGCTCAGCCTCGATTCCAAGGTTGTGGGCGCGGCCTACGACTACTTTCTGGAGCATGAGCCCAGGCACGCGTCGATGCTGCGATCGTCGATCTCGCCGAACATCTTCCAGGCCGGGTACCGCCTCAACGTCATCCCCTCGGAGGCCAAGGCGTCGCTCGATGTGCGCCTGCTGCCCGACGAGGACCCCGAGAAGTTCCTCGAGCAGGTTCGCAAGGTCATCAACGATCCGGCGATCGACGTCCGCTTCGCGGCGCGCAGCCGTCCCGGCACGCCCGTCGCCAGGCTCGACACCGAGGCGTTCCGCGTGCTCGAAGGGGCGGTGAAGCGCCACTACAACGCGGTCACGCTGCCAACCATGAGCACGGGCGCGACCGACATGTCGTATCTGCGCGCGAAGGGGATGCAGTGCTACGGCATCGGCCCTGCCCTCGATTCCGAGGACGGCCCGAAGGGCTTCGGCGCGCACAGCGATCAGGAGCGGATTCTCGAGAGCGAGCTGTTCCGGTTCGTGCGGTTCAAATGGGATGTCGTGACTGAGCTCGCGGCCTCTCGGTGAGCGCCGAATCTCCATGCCGGCGGGGTAGGCGGAGACCGCGCCAGGCCTTCGACCAGTGGTTGACTCAGATCAACGCGCGCATGCCGGTCGAATTGAAGACGCGCCAACGATTCTGATCACGGGCGCGGCCGGCAACCTCGGCGGCCTGCTCGCCCGTCATCTCATCGCGGGCGGGCACTCGTTGCGTTTGATGTACCACCGGCGGCCGCTGCCGCCAGATGTGGCGGCGGCACCGCGCGTCCGGCCGGTGCAGGCCGACCTCGCCGATCCGCGGACGATCGCGCCGGCCGTCGAGGGCGTCGACGTCGTCGTGCACTTTGCCGGCGTGCTCTTCGCGCCTCGTCCCGAGACGTTTCTTCCGAAGACCAACATCGGCTACTTCTCCAACCTGCTGAGCGCCGCCATCGAGGCGCGCGTGAAGCGGCTGATTCTGATCTCGTTTCCGCACGTCGAAGGCCCAACTTCTTTCGAGCAGCCGGCCACGGGGCGCCTCGACCGGCAGCCGATTTCGGTCCATGCCCAGACCCGGCTCGAGGAGGAGCGGCGGCTCTTCGAGCGCACGCGAGGCACGTCGACGACGCCAGTGGTTCTGCGGCTCGGCATGGTCTACGGCAAGGGCATTCTGATGATCGAGGCGGCGCGCTGGCTGGCGCGCCATCGCCTGCTCGCGGTGTGGCGCGAGCCGACGCTGATGCAGATGCTGGCCACAGAGGATTTTCTGCGCGCGACCGAAGCCGCGATCGTCAAGCCGCGCGTCGAAGGTATCTACCACGTCGGAGACGATCAGCCGGTGACGCTCCAGTATTTTCTCGACGAAGCGTGCCGCGTGTGGGGATACCGGCGGCCGATGCGCGTACCCGTGTGGCTCGTGTATCTCTCGGCGGCGCTCTGCGAGGCGGGTGCCTTCGTCGCCCGCACGCCCGCGCCCTTCACGCGCGACTTCATCCGGATTGGCCGCGTGTCGCACTGGGGCGACACGCGCCGCGCGCGCGAAGAGCTCGTGCCGGAGCTTCGATACCCAACGTTCGAGTCGGGACTCAGGACGATTCAGTGAGTCGGTTCCTCGGCCCACGGATGGCCGAGGGGGGTGTTAGTTGAAGATATGATTTGCAAACAACACCCTTGATGCTGGTGATCGAGCAGGGCGATCGGCTCGCGGCGGTCGAGATCAAGTCGGGGCAGACCACCAACTCTCGCGATTACGCCGCCGTTCCCGCCGACTGGACCTTCGACACCGGGAACGAGATGTCGACCATTGTTCCTTTGCCCACCTCGGTCTTGACTGTGATCCGCCCGCCCTGCTCGTGGACGATGCGATGGACGATCGCGAGGCCGAGGCCGCTTCCGCGCTGCTTCGCGCCGGTGCCTCTGTAGAACTTGTCGAAGATGCGCGGAATTTCGTCGGCCGGAATGCCTTGCCCGCCGTCGGCCACCTGAATGTGCACCCAGTCCTTGTCGGCAAAGGCCCTGACCGCCAGCTGCCGTCCGGCTTCTCCGTGCTTGACCGCGTTGTCGATCAGGTTGTCGATGGCGTGCTGCAACATGCTGCGATCGACTTGGACGGCGGGTACCTCGAGCGGGAGCTGGAGTTGGAGGTCGAAGGTGTGCGCGTTCAACTGCGGCCTGAAGCGGTTCACGGATTCCTCGACAAGATCCAGAATGTCCACGGGTTCGACGATCGACCGGGCCGCCGAGTCGTGCAGGCGCGCGTAGCACAGGACGTTGTCGATGAGCCTCGTCAGCTGACGCGCTTCCTTCGCCAGCAGCTCGCCGTAGTCCTTGATGGTCGTGGACGAGTCGTACCTCCCGTTGGCCAGTGTGTCGCTGGCGAGCGTGATCAGCGAGAGCGGCGTCTTCATTTCGTGGCTGACGGCGGACACGAACTCCGACTGCAGAGTGGCGAGTTCGGCAGCTGCGCGGGCGGCGCGCACGGTCAGCGCCAGGGCGACGATGGCAATCACACCGGCCACGACCAGGAGCGCGAGCGTGCGCGTGGCACCACGGCTCGCCGCCGCGAGCGCGGCATCGTCGCCGACGCTGACGCGGACTGACCACTCGGGCACACGCTCCGCAGACCGTGCGCGCGTCACTACCACAGCATCGGCAAAGAGCAACGGAAACGCGCGCGATGGCGCCCCCGGTTTGAGCCCGTCCGTGCTGGCGGCGACGGTCCGGCCAGAGTCGTCGACGATCTCGATCTCGAGCGCCGGGTCCTCGATGATGTCGCGCATGTCACGGATGAAATCGTTGAAGTAGTGCCGCCGCACCCAGTCCAAGTTCACGGTGAAGCCGACGGTGGCAAACAGCCGGATGCCGACCTCGCCCGAGTACAGCAGGTGCGCGACGGTCTGGTGTCGGACGTCACCTATCGCGTGCTCGAAGGTCACGAAACGGGCGCCGCTCGGCGCTTGGGCGCGCGCGAACGCCACGATGGGTTCCATCGCGGCCGGATCGCGGCGGACGAGCACCGGATAGGGATCGTCGGCACCTCGCGAAGAGTCCCAGCCCGGCGGCCGATCCGCGCGGTTGAAGACGTAGGTTGTGGTTTCGCCGGTCGTGGAGATCACGCAGTGAAAGAACGACTCCACGTAGGGATACCGGGCGAAGCTCCCTGCGAAACGGTCAGCCAGATCGTAGGGAAGGCTCGTGTTCAGAATCGCGCGGTTGAACGGAAGAAGGACCCTCGCCTGCGCGCCCTTCATGTCTCGTTCGAGGGCGGCGACTACCACCGTGAGGAGATTCTTCGCGCGGATGTCGTCGGCCTCGATGGTGCTGCGCTGCCACTCGCGCGTCGCGCGGTAACCGAACCAGAACATTGACGTGGTGGCGATCACCAGGCACACGGCCAGCGGAATCGTCGCGCCGATTCTAGGAGTGAAGGATCTGGACCACACGTGCGTTCACCTGAGCAGCTCCCGCTCGCGATAATAGCGCGCGGCGCCCGGATGGAGCGGAATCGACGCTGCCGGCCCTCGGTCGGGATCAATGCCGGCGGCGGCGGGATGCGCGGCGGCCAGTTCGGGCGCAGCCGCGAACAACGTGCGCGTCAGATCGTGCACGAGTTGGTCAGGAAGGTCCTCGCGGCAGAGCAGCAGGATGTCGGTCCCGACCGTCATCACGTCCTCTGTCTGACCGCGGTAGGTGCCTGCCGAAATCCTTGTGCTTTTCAGGAGAAATGGAGATCTCTCCTGAATGTCGGCAATCTTTTCTCGTGTGATCGGGATCAGCTGGAAGTCGAGCGATCCGATTACTTCCGTCATCACCGCATGCTGGAGCGGTGTGAACTGGAAGAAACCGTCTAGTATCCCCTCGCGCGCATCGGTGGCGAGATCGCGGTTCAAGGGGAACACCGGCATGAAGCTGTCGTAGTTGAGCCCGTAGCTCTCCAACACGAGCAGGCTCGCTTCTTCGGTGGAGCTGCCTCTGGAGCCAACCGCGATCCGTTTGCCGCGAAAATCTTCGACGCCTCGAATGCCGCTCCCCCGGCGCGCCGCGATGTGAACCGCGGTCGAGAAAAGCACGGCGATCGCGCGAAGCCTTTCATGCGGCCGCCTGTCGACCTGCGTGCCGTGCTTGAAGGC
Source organism: Acidobacteria bacterium RIFCSPLOWO2_02_FULL_65_29 (assembly GCA_001767435.1). Taxonomy (GTDB): domain Bacteria; phylum Acidobacteriota; class Vicinamibacteria; order Vicinamibacterales; family CAVVIG01; genus 2-02-FULL-65-29. The sequence continues at coordinate 14,683 of MEKT01000138.1, forward strand.
TAGGTAGGCGTGGCCGGCGCCGTCGAAGGACAGGTCGGCCGCGCCGGTCTCGATCTTCTCCACATTCTGGGACGACATCTCGCCAAGCTCGGCCCTGGCCTGCACGCCCGGCAGGCGATTGTAGGCGGCGGCGAGCGCTTTGCCGACGGAATAGTAGACGCCATCGGCCGAGCCTGCAGCGATCGTCAGCGTCGTCGTCGGTTTCTGTGCAGGCTCGACCTGGCACCCCCCCATCACCGCGACCAGCGAGATCGACAGCAAACCGATGAATCGACGAGGTTTCACCACGCCAATCTAGCGTCCTCCGCGCAACAAGTCGAGAAACATGTAGAATGCGCGGATCGAGCCGGTTACTGCCACACGTTTGCAACGTGCATCGGTCGGCTCCGCCGCGTGTGTCCGGTGGTAGCGTAGGCGTCGCTGGCCGGTTCATGAAAAAACGGATTCTCGTGGTCGAGGACGATCAAGGGCTTGCCCGCGTACTGTCGGACAACTTGGCATTCTGCGGGTTCGAGGTGGCGAATGTTGGCGACGGCGACGACGTCGTGAGCCGCGTGCGTTCTTTCTGTCCCGACCTGGTCCTGCTGGACATCATGCTGCCCGGCCGGAACGGGTTCGATCTCTGCGGCCTGATTCGCCAGGGTGGGCGCACACCCGTGATCATGCTGACCGCCCGGGATCAGAAAGCCGACAAGCTCAAGGGCCTCGATCTGGGCGCCGACGATTACATGACCAAGCCGTTCGACTTCGAGGAGTTGCATGCGCGGATCCGAGCGGTGCTTCGCCGCGCACGGATGATGGTGGTGCGGCTCAAGCTCGGCAAGGTCCTGATTGATTTCAACGAGCTCAGGGCCACCTCCGGCCGCCGTGACATCCATTTGACGCGGCGGGAGTTCGACCTGCTGTCGTACCTGGCGGAACGGCACAACGCGGTCGTCCACCGCGTCGAGCTTCTGCGCGAGGTCTGGGGATTTCCCGAAGAGCCGAAAACGCGCGCGGTCGACTACGCGATTCGCCGGCTCAGGCGAAAGATCGAAGCCGATCCTCGCAATCCCCGTTACATCCACACCGTACACGGCGACGGGTACAGCCTCACGATTATGGACGCGGACCAATAGGCGCGATCCTTGCAAACGGGCGCGACGCGCCCGAGCCATGTCATACCTTTTCTTACGGACTTTCTCACAGGGTCTCCAGGCGTTCATGCCGATTGTCGCGGCCCTCGTCTGGTGTCGCGCGCACCACGCCGATCGCTTCTCGTCGGCCATCGCACGGGGCCTGATTCTCTCGTTTCCGCTGTCCTTCGTCGCCGCGGCGCTCTTCAACGCCAGCGCCCATCAATCGTTGGACGAGGCGCTCCTGGCCATCAGCGCCATCGTCATCGCCGTGATCTGGGGTCGATGGTTGTCGCGAGTGAACGCGCGCAAATGCACGCTACCGGAGCCGACTTTCGTCACGTTCTGGACCTTCGCGGCTCTGTCTTCCCTGATCGTCGTTCGGCAGACGATGGAAATCGCGTCGGTGCTTCACGCGGCGGCCTTCCAACTCCGGTCGCTCGACGCCACGTCTTCGATCGCGACGGCTCTCGCGGCCGCGGGCGTGGTGAGCAGTGTGTCCGCGTTCTTGGGCCGGCGGCTTCCCGCGCGTCTGCTGCCTGGTGCGATGTGGGCCTTTCTAGCCGCGTTCATCGGCCAGGGACTGATTTACGCGTTTCACGAATCGGCCGAAGCGCGCCTGCTGCCGTGGAGCGAGGCTCTACACGTGGCCACGGAACCCTACAGCCCCGACGGGCTGTACGGCGTCCATTTCAGCGAGCTACTCGTCCTGGCGCCGCTGACCGTTGCAGCATTCATGTGGGTGCGCGAGCAGATGCGCGCAGAGAAGCGGCGAGACTGGCGGCTGCTCACCCGGCACCGCGGCGTGTTCGCGAGCACTGCGCTGTTTGCCTGGATCCTGATGGGGATCCAGCAGAGCGATGCGCAGCCGCCACAGGCAGCCTCGCGCGCGAGGCCGGAAGAAATCGCGGCCGCTCTTGCGCGACCCCGCATCCTCTTCCGGAACACCGCCCCAGGCCGCGATTTCGGTGCGCTCGCCACGGTTTCGCTCGACTCGCCAGGCGGCGCGCGCCAGATCACCGGGGTGACCTGCGAGCGGCTCTCGTTTGCGGGCGGTCACGGTCTCTGCCTGCATTTGCAGCGCGGTGTCTTCAACACTTACACGGCCGTGTTGCTCGACGGCTCGCTCAAGCCGGGCGCTTCCATCAAGCTTCAGGGCCTTCCAAGCCGGACACGGACTTCCGCGGACGGGCGCGTGGGGGCCGTCACGGTGTTCGTGATCGGCGACGACTACGCCGCCGAGTTTTCGACGCGTACCACGCTCGTCGATCTGTCGAGCGGCGACGAGATCGGCGAGCTGGAACAGTTTTCGACGTGGCGCGACGGTGTACGCATCCGCGCGGCGGATTTCAACTTCTGGGGCGTGACCTTCGCGAAAGACGGCAATACGTTCTATGCCGCGTTGCGCACGGCGGGAAGAACTTACCTCGTGCGGGGGGAGCTGGGGCTGCGGAGGCTCACCGTCATCCGCGAGAACGTCGAGTGCCCATCGCTGTCTCCGGACAGCCTGTTGCTCGCTTACAAGAAGCGCGTCGGTCCCAGTCCCGATTCGTGGCGCCTGCATGTCCTCGACGTGCAAACCAACGTCGAGCGAATTGTCGCGAGCGAAGAACGTTACATTGACGACCAAGTCGAATGGCTGGACGCCCGACATCTTTTGTACGGCGTGCCACGGAGAACGACAGCCGTGTCAGACGTCTGGGTAGCCTCCATTGATGGCTCGGAACCCCCACGTATCTTCATTTCCGAGGCTGAATCTCCCATCGTCGTTCGCTGATCGAATGGTCTTCCGACATCCCTGTCGTCTGAACGCTTGCAGGAGCGACAGGAGTGTCCGGGATTCTGTGATTCGCGCCGCCGCCCCACGAGCGAATACGCTGCCACAACTTGCAACTCTGTCTCTGACTGAGTTGGCCTAACATCGCGGGCGTATTAGGGCGGCTTGAGTCGGCGGCGCGACGTCGAGAGGCGGTGCGTCGGCGCGGCTCTCACCGAATCGATTGGCCCGGTGTTTGCTCCTGACGCTAACGCCGCTTCCTCGTAGTTGACGCCGATTTCATTCTGATACCGGGACGAGCCCCTGCCGTCCTGAGACGCGTGTCGGCGGACTGAGGAGAGCTACTCATGTCGATGGCTAAGAACGTTCGAGCGCTCTTTGTGACTGCGCTGTTGTTGACGGCGGTGTTCGTGATCGCCTGGGGTCAGAAGCCGGCGAGCGTCGGACAGAACGCCGCGCCGGCCGCGAGCGCGCAAGCGCCGGTCGGTCGTGGCGCGCAGGCGCAGGGTGGACGGGGCGCGTCACCCGGGGCGCAGGAAGCCCTCGACCGAATGGGCATCGTCGGCTACGCAGACAAGATGACCGTGCAGCCGGGCGAATCCGTCAAGTTCATGGTGAGCAGCCAGGTGCCGCGTTACCGCGCCGACATCGTGCGGCTCATCCACGGCGACGCCAATCCCAAGGGCCCCGGAATCAAAGAGACTGTCGTCAGCACAACGGTTAACGGCGAGTATCCAGGCAAGCGCCAGGCGTTGCCACTCGGATCGTACGCGGTCGTGCCCGACAATCCGGCGCTCAAGCTGGCCGGTAGTTTCACGATCACCTCGTGGATTGCACCCACGAGGCACGATCCGCGCGCGCCTGGCGGCGCCGCGCCGAACGGCGACCAGGGCATCGTGGCGAAGTGGTCGTCGGTCGATCAGACCGGCTACGGATTGTTCATCGAGGAGGACGGCCGGCTCGCGCTGTGGCTGGGCGAGAAGGGCCGCGTCGAGAAGGTGCGGGCTCAAACCGCGCTCAGGCCCTGGGTGCCTTCGATACCGGGATCGGGCCGCGGCTCACGGCCGCACCACGTGACGACGAGCTGGTATTTCGTCGCGGCAACGTACGACGCGCCGAGCGGGCGGGTTGCGCTTCATCAGCAGCCGGTGACTGAGTTCACGTTCGATTCCACGCGCACGGTGACCGAGCGGACGACAACGGTCAAGAGCCTGGCGACGAATACCGCGCCGCTGCTCTTCGCGGCCGCGCATGCCGACGGCAGCCCGATGAAGATGGGCGGGTACTATAACGGCAAGATCGACAACCCTCGGATTTACGGGCGAGCGCTGTCCCGGCAGGATATCGACCTCGTCGCGCAAGGACGAGGGCCGACCGACGCCGTGGCCTCGTGGGATTTTTCCCTAGATATTCCGACCGACCGGGTGACCGACACCTCGCCGCGCAGGCTGAATGGGACGACCGTGAACCTGCCGGCGCGGGCCGTCACCGGTCACAACTGGACCGGTCTCGAGATGGACTACAAGCGCGCCCGCGAGCAGTACGGGGCGATCTATTTCCACGACGACGATCTGCTCGATACGAAATGGGACGCCGGGTTCGAGTTCAAGCTTCCCGACAATCTGAAGACCGGCGTGTATGCCGCGAGGCTGCGGACCGATTCCGCAGAAGACTACGTCCCGTTTTTCGTACGGCCGAAGAAGGGCGCGGCGATGGCGAGAATCGCGCTGCTGATTCCGACGTTCAGCTATCTCGCCTACGGCGGCACCGGAGGAAACGGTTTCAACATCCTGAGCAACTACGCCCACCACACCGACGGAAGCGGCATCGGGTACTCGTCGCGTCTGCGGCCGATCACGAACATGCGGCCCAAGATC
>MEKT01000139.1 GCA_001767435.1 Acidobacteria bacterium RIFCSPLOWO2_02_FULL_65_29
GCTCAGGCACGAAGGGGTTGGCCGGCGCCGACTGGTCGGGATACGACGCGGCGAAGGTGTCGAACCGGACGCCGCCGAACAGCGTGAGCCTTCTCGACGTCCATCGGTCCTGCACGAATACGCCCGAGTCGGCGTCCAAGGTGAGGAGCGGGGTCACCGGTCCGTTGTAGACAGTGACCGAGGTGGGCACGCCATTATTGAATGTCAGCGTCGACATGTTCGCGCGTTTACTCAGACGGTTTCTGGAATCGCCCCATTCGTGGTTGAAGCCCGCCTTGAGCGTGTGCGAGCCGGTTACGTAGGAGACACTCCCGAGGAGGTTCCACACCGTGCTCAAATAGTCCGCCTTCGCGACCGAGCTGGCCACCGTGCGCCAGCCGGTGGCGCTGTCGAGGTTCATGACATCGAAAGGCCCGCTTTCGGGCTGGTAATCGAACCGGTACGTCGCGGCGGCCATCGACGACCGGACCTCGGCGAGCAGCCGGTTCGTCACCGGCGAGCTCCACTTCAGATCGGCCGACTGGTTCATCGGCGTCGGCAGTGCGTACGAGGCCTCCGGCGCCACACACGACACGCGGTTCCCGCTCGTCGCCGTACAGCCGACGTCGAAGCGTTGCGTTCCGGCGCCGCGCGAATTGTAGTACGCCCCCCGCAGCTTGTTCCGCGGCGACACCTGGCTCGTCAGCCGCAGCGCCCCGTTGGGCGCAATGCGACCGCCGACGCGGTTGACCCGCCGGCCGTCCGGGAAGTACATGTTCGCGACGAAGCTGTCGCTCGCCGCCAACTGCAAGGACGTGAAAAACCAGAGCCGGTCCCGAAGGATCGGGCCGCCCAGCGTGTTGCCGGTGCTCCAGGAGAAGTCGAGCTCATCGCCTTGCCGGATGTACTGGCGCAACGAGTCCGGCACGTTGTCCCTCTGCAGTGCTCCGCTGGAGTACAAGAAGCGCTGGGCACCCGAGAACCGGTTCCCGCCTTCCTTCGGAATCGAGTCCATCCGCACGCCGCCGATCGCGGTTTCCGCCGACTGCGACCCGGCGTCGTACACCAGTTCCTCCTGCCCGAGGTCGTTGAGCCCGGTCCCGTTGCCCTGGCTGCCGGTGCCGGTCAGGTTCTGCGAGATGCGCATGCCGTCGAAGTACCGGCGCTGATCCGCTGAGTTGGAGCCGTGCACCGACATGACGCTCACGAATCCCTGACTATAGAAGTTCACGCCGGGCACGAGCGCCGCGGCGCTATTGGCCGCGCGCGCCGCCGGCAGGACTTCCAGCACCTCCCGACCAATCACGAACTGATTCTGCGTGCTTTGCAGGTTGACCACCGGCGACGCCCCCGACACCGTCACCGTCTCCTCGAGCGCTCCGACCGCCAGGTCGCCGTTCACGGTCGCGGCGAACGCGCCTTCCAACACGATGCCTTCGCGCCGCACCGTCTTGAACCCGGCCAGCGTGAACGTCACGACGTAGGTGCCCGGCCGCAGACTCACGATGGCGTAGCGGCCCGCCTCGTCGGTCACCACGCTCCGCACTTTCTCAATCAGCGATGGGCTCGCCGCCTCCACCGTCACGCCGGGCATCACCGCCCCGGTTGTGTCTCGAACCAGTCCGACGATGCTGGCGGCCTCCTGCGCGCTCGCAATCGAAGGCGCGAGAATCCCAGACGAGACAACCAGGCACATCACGACTCGACGCATAATATCCTCCCGTCCCGCTCAGAGAGACGAGCTCCTGTGGGTGCCGCAATTCCTAGCGATGCCGCCGATCCTCTGCCCTGAGATGGTAAATGTCAACCGCTTTGGGCCATTGCTCTTTCTGCAAAACACAGAAGATCCAAGGCGTTGAATCGCGAGCGGTTTTCCTCAATTGCAAGCGAACACAGCGAGTCGCGCCGAGAGAACCGCGCCACCGGTCGGCGGCAACGTCGGTGGCTACAACAACTTCTGGATCGATCGCGAGCGCGGCACCGACGTCATCACGGTCGACGGGCAGCTGCGCACCTCGCTGATCGTGGATCCGCCGAACGGCCGGATCCCGCCGATGACGGCCGCGGCGCAGACGCGAGCGGCGTCGCGACGGGGCGTCGTGAGGCCCACCTCCGATGCACCAGAAGAGGTGAGCACCACCGCCGTGGGCGCGTTCGACGACGTGGAGCTCCGCCCGCTCGGCGAGCGATGCCTCCTCGGGTTCGGCTCGACCTCCGGCCCGCCGGCGCTGCCGGTGCTCTACAACAATCACAAGCAGATCGTGCAGACGCCGCAGTACATCATGATTCTCAACGAGATGGTCCACGATGCCCGGATCATCCGGATGAATCAGCCGCATCTTCCCAGCCACATGCGCTTCTGGATGGGCGATTCGATCGGCCGCTGGGAAGGCGGCACGCTCGTGGTGGATACGACCAATTTCACCGGCAAGACCCGCTTCCGCGGATCGAGCCAGAGCCTGCACGTGGTCGAGCGGTTCAGGCGGGTCGACGACAAGACCATCCTGTACCAGTTCACCGTCGAGGATCCCGACACGTGGACCAGGCCGTGGACGGCCGAGTATCCGTGGAACGCGTCCGACGAGATGCTCTACGAATACGCCTGCCACGAGGGGAACTACGCACTGCAGGGCATCCTCGGAGGAGAACGGCTCCTGGACCACGAAGCGGCAGAGGCGAAGAAGAGCGGATCCAGACCGTAACGTTCTCGCGCGATAATGTCGAGCGGCGGGGCCTTCTGATCCAACGGGCAGAAGGCCGACTGCTATGGTTTCGTTGAGGGAGTCTTCGACAACGCAAAGGCGACGAGTTCCGCCTCGAGACCACCGCCAACTGCAGCCACGACGTATTGACGGCCCTGATGGAGATACGTCATCGGCGACGCCACAGGTCCAACCGGAAGGTCGGCGCTCCACAGGGTCTGACCGGTGCCCTTGTCGAGCGCCTGCACGGTCGGTGGCTCGGGCGTGTCGCCGACGCGCTGTCCGCCCCGGAGTCCGATGAACAGCAGCGTCTTCGTGAGCAGCACAGTCCCCCTGGCCGAGCCGAGCGGACCCAGATTGAGGTGTTTCAGCAGCGGGTGATTGCGCGGGCCGTCTCCAACAGGCACCTGCCACACGATCGTGCCCCGGTTCAAATCGTACGCCGTGAGACGGCTGTAGGGCGGCTTCACGACCCTGAGGCCATCGATCGTCGGCAGCGCCTGTCCGCCACGTCGGTACTGCAGATTGCTGAGCCCCGGGTCCGGCTTGATCAGCTGAACGAGGAAGGGGCTGGTGACCGACGGCACGTAGAGCCTGCGGGTCTCTGGATCGAAGGCTGCTCCACTCCAGTTCGCTCCGCCGCCGTTACTGGGTAGCTGGATCGTGCCTTTCTCGGAGGGCGGCGTGAACAGCGGTCCGCGCACGTACTGTCCGACGATCTCGAGCGCGCGCGTCTTCAGTTCGGGCGTGAAATCGATGACGTCGTCGTCAGTGAAGCCTTGCCGCTCGAACGCGGGCGGTCGGGTCGGAAACGGCTGCGTCGGGGATGTCTGTTCGCCCGGCACGCTCGTCTGCGGCACGGGCCGTTCCTCGATAGGCCAGACAGGCTGGCCGGTTCTTCGATCGAAGACGTACACGAATCCCTGCTTGCTGACCTGCGCGACCGCGGCAATCCTCCGGCCGTCGACGGTGATGTCACCCAGCACCGGCGCGGCCGGGAAGTCGTAGTCCCACAGCCCGTGGTGCACGCCCTGGAAATGCCAGACGCGCTTCCCCGTTCGGGCATCGAGGCAGACGAGACTCTCCGCGAACAGATTGTTGCCGCGACGATGGCCGCCATAGTAGTCGTTGGTCGGCGTGCCGAACGGCAGGTACACGTACCCGAGATCTTCGTCGACGCTCATCAACGACCAGACGTTCGTATTCCCGGTATACGACCAGGAATCGTTCTCCCATGTCTCGCTGCCGAGCTCGCCCGGTCGGGGCACCGAACGGAAGGTCCACAGCCGCTTGCCCGTTCGAACGTCGTAGCCATTGACATCGCCGCGCGGCTGCTCTTTTTTCTGAGCTCCGTCCGAGATGTTGGCGCCGTGGATCACGACGTTGCGGACGATGACCGGCGTGGAGCTGATCGCATAGTTTCTCGTCCGTTCTGCGTACGGCAACCCCTCCATGACGTCCACGCGGCCGTTGGAACCGAATGCAGGATCCGGTTTACCGGTCTTCGCGTCGATCGAAACCAAATACGCCTCATGCGTGCCGCTGATGATCCGCTCGGCCTTGCCGTCGGTCCAGTACGCCACGCCGCGGTGCTCGTATCCGAGATTCGGCGGCCGGCCGCCCCTCCAGCTCTCGGGGTCGTGCTGCCAGAGTATCTTGCCGGTTGCCGGATCGAGCGCGACAACGACGCCGAGGCCGGTGATCGTGTAGAGCACGCCGTTCGCCATGAGTGGCGTGTCTTCATAAGAGCCCGGTCGTGAGTCCTGGTGTGCTTTGGCAAACTCGTTGTCCGGGGATGTCCATCGCCAAGCGACCTGAAGCCCGCTCACATTGCCGGCATGAATCTGATCGAGCGGCGAGTACTTCGTGCTGCCGGCGTCGCCGCCGTAATAGCGCCATTCGCCCGGGGCGCCGGCCCGCTGCGCACCCGAAGCAGTGACAAGAACGGCCGCGATGACGCCCGTCACAATGACCAGTCGCATTGGCGAATCCTCCCGCAGGCTGTCCAATCCGATCGCACCGGTATCCTAGCACCGCTCGCCGGGCACTGGAGGGGTTGATGGTGTTCGCGTCGACGCGCGATGGTCGCCAGCTTCGTTGACACATGCGAAGGAGCCGATCTATCGTTCGTTCCGCATGATGAGGCAGGATGCCCCGGGAGTTCTTGCCGTGATCAAGAGCGCCGTGTTCCTCCTTTTACTGGGAGGTACCTTCTCGCCTGCATTCGCACAGGCGCCGCGGCGACCGCCCGTCGATCCTGTGAAGTTGCAGCCAGGCCAGACCGCCGTCCCCGGTGAGTGTCTGACCAAGGAAGAACTCGACCTCATAACGGAGTTGGAGGGGCTGAGGCGGCCCACCGTCACCGAGGACGCGCAGAAGCCCTTCAACCCTCGGTACCTGGTCGGGAGGTGGAACATCGAAGGGAATGTTCCCGAATCGCCCCTCGGAGCAGCCGGTACAATCGCCGGGGTCGAGACCGTTCGCCGTCTCGATGCCTGTTCCTATGAGAGCGTCATGCAGGCCAAGGGCCCTGACCGATCGTTCACCGTGAAATCCACGATGGTGTACGACCCGAAGGCGAAGTATCTCGTGCGCCTCGAGCAGGACAGCCGGGGCTTTCAGCTCCTGAAGGCAGGCCCTGTTGGGGGCGACCTGGGCGGATATTTCACGCACTACTGGGAAGCGCCACCGTTCACCCATACAGGCAAGAAAGTCCGATTGAAGGGCACCACGTTCTTCGCATCGCCGGTGAACTACCGTTTCCGAGGGCAGATTTCAGTCGACGATCAACCTTTCGCGAACTACGGCACCATCTGGTGGCAACGTGATGGCATGAAGGCGGCGAGCCCCAGCAGCCTGCCGTAAGGGGCCGCCGGATCGTTGTGTGACGCTACGAGCCGCAGATGGCAGCCAGACTGATCACCTGCGTCAGGTTGATCCGTTTCTGACCGTCAGCTTCGATGAAGAGCCCTTTCACCAGCACCTTTCGACCAGCTCGGAGCTGTCCTGTGGCATTTGCCGTCTCTGACGTCGTGAACCTCGACCGCTCCGGTTCCTGCAGCAGCGCTTCCGCATCGACGAAATCGCTCACGCCGATCAACTGCAACGCATTCGTGCCCAGAGGCAGGCTCTTCGCCGACTCGACGTCAGTCGTCGTCACGAAACCGGCGGTCGTTATTCTTGGATCTGCCGCGCGCGTGAGCCACCAGGTGACTGGATTGCCGGCCTTCCGGTCGACACATCCGACGGTTTCCACGAGGTCGACTTTCGGCTTCCCGGAGGCGATCGGCGGGCGGCGCGTTTGCGCATGGGGCGCAAGCGACAGTCCGAATCCGATTCCGAGAGCCGCTGCCCACGTCGCGCGGATCCTCATGACATCAACCCTTTAGGCCCTTCCTCCCTCCGGTCCGCCATCGCGATTCAGGGTTGCCCCTGCGTGCTCGTCTGCGGCTTGGTCTCGAGCTTGTCGAGCGTGTACCGAATGCTGGGCAGGAACATGTCGTCCCAGCTCTGCTCGGACCAGTACACCTCTTTGTTGGGCGCCGGATTCATGCGGTTGTTGACGGAATTGTCGTACACGGCGATCGCCTTGACCGTGCTGCCGGCCGGCAGTTTTACAGGTTGCGCGAATTCGTACGGGAGCTGCCACTCGAAACTGTACTTGGGGACGCGCAGCAGCACTTCCTGGCGGCCATCGGGATACGTCGCCACGTACGTCATTTCCCTGCCGCGCAAATGCATGTGAACGCCAAACCCCAGCACCGTCACATCGTCCTGGATGGCCGCGATGCCCGTGACCGTCCAGCTCCCGTCGTTGGGCGGGATCGGCGACAGCAGCTGATTGAGCCGCAGCCCTTTGGTCCCGGCCGGCGCCACCAGGGGCTGACCCTCCGAGATCTGATTCTCGAACCGGCTGCCGCGCTCGACGTTGGACACAGCCGTCGTCTGCCACCAGAGCCCGATTGACGGACGTGCGGTCTCAGGCCGACCGGTGGCTTGATAGTGCAGATTCCAACGAACATACTTGAATCGATCGCCGCGAATCCACTTGGCGACTCCCAGGCTGGCGACGCGCGCGCTCGCGCCCGGAATGTACGCGCCGATTGAGCTGCCGGCTCCCTCTTCTTCGTCGGCGGCATCCTCCTCAGTCGCGTCGCCCGAGTTGTCGACTGCGGCGCCTTTCTCCGCGGCCACCTGGACATTCGTCGTGATCGGCCCTCCGGGCCATGCGGGCCCGGTGCCGAGCGCCATGCCTTTCGGCAGATTCTGTGCGGCGAGCGTGATGTGATGGGTTGCGGCGACATTGCCGGGTCTGACCTGCACGGCTTCGACAAGCTTGGCTTCGGTGAACGGAAGCGGCGAGTAGAGATTGAAATTCGGCATCTCGCCCTCGGCGGCAACCTTCCACTCCACCGGCAATTCAATAATCAGATCCGGCTCCCGTCCCGACGGGTGACTCCATCCTGCTTCGGAGAATCGCGGCAGCGGCGGTGCCGAGCCGGTTCCCTGGGGCGCCCCTGCGTCAACCCACGCGACGATCGTGTCGATGTCCGCCTGCGTCAGGCTCTTGTCGTTCGCGAATTTGCCGAAGCGAGGATCGGCAAACCATGGCGGCATCTCGCGAGCATGGACCTTCGTTTTGATTGCTTTGGCCCACGGCCGCACATCCTGATACGAGAGCAGCGACATCGGCGCGATCTGGTTCGGGCGATGGCACCCGACGCAACTACGAAACAGGATCGGGGCGACATCTGTGTTGAAGGTCGGGCCCTTGGCCTTGTCCGCCGCGGCCGCTCCGACAGAGGTGAGCGTGAGCCCCAGGAGTGTTCCGATGGAAACCGTCATCGCGCGTTTCATCTGTCCGCCTCCTCTTTCCTACGGTTTCGTTACGACGGCTGCCGTCGTCCGCTACGGATGGTTGTTTTGTTGCGCTTTGTGGCGTCACCGGAACGGCGCGGCGCGCGCGGCGCGGACGCGCGTCGATCCTCGCGTGCCCTCGACCCACGCAACGAGCAGCCCCTCGCCATCGGGCGCGAGCCTCGGGTGGGCACTGCCCATGCCCTCGGCGACCACGATGGACGTTGAGCGGAATCCGCTTCGATCGAGGCGGCGAAGCCGCAACTGCGACCGCGACTCGAAGAGCTCGATCCAAGAAACTGCAGCTGAACCGTCCGCCAATACGTGGATTTGGACCCGCCCTACCGCATCACCTTCATCCACTCGAATCGGCGCGCCGAAGGTCCGGCCGGCGTCGCTCGAGAACGCCGCAAAGGCGCGACCGACACCTCCGGCACCCGTGAACCAGGCCACCGCCACGTTCGCGCGATCGGCGCCGACCGATGGACCGTTGACGGGGCACCCCGTAATCTTCCATCCGTCGCGATGAACGGTCGTCGGCGGCGCCCACTTCCCCGCCGCAAAGCGCGCGACAGCGATGTCTCGGATCTCGTCGGCGCTTCGATCCCGGTACGCGACGATCGGACCTTCGGACGTGATGGCCGTCGATAACGGACAGCAGTCGCAGACGCGCGCGTCGATCATTGCCTCGCCGCGCTCGGCGCCGTTGACATCGAACGACACGGCGCGCAGCGTCATGCTGCCACCGCCGGTGACCGTCGCGCGGCCGTCCAGCCACACCAGACCAAACCCGCCGCCGGCCGCCGGAAAGATCGAGGCGAAGCCGTGTTGGGTCTTCGTCCCGTCGTGATGCGGCGTGACTGGCGCCGACCACGTGCGCCCCGCGTTGACGGATCTCGCCACGCGGAGATCATAGGACTCGTCGTCGCCGCCGTTTTCCTCGAGCCACGACGCGACCAGCGTGCCGTTTGACAGCGCGCGCACCATGGGCACGTCGGCCGCATTGGCGATGACGGAGGCGCTCGAGACGACCGTCCCCGCCTCGGACCAGCCCGACGCCGTTCGCACAGCGAACTTCAGGGTCGCGTGCTCCTCGTGCGCCTCAATCCAGCTCAGGACGAGGCGGCCGCCCCCGGAGGTGAGCTGCGGCGCCAGGCTGTCGGCGCCCGCCGGAGACGTCACTGCCTCGAGGCGAAACGGCGCCGGGGCCGCGCCGCGCGAAGTCGTCTGCGCGGCGAGTGTCATTCCAACCATTAGCGCCCCACCGCTGAGGACGCAGAGGACGCGGAGGAAAAACCCTAATCTCAATTTCACAACGCACCCTCTTTGGATTCTCAAACCGTCACATCTCGACAAGAAAAGCATGAGCTCAGCCGTCGATAGGAGATCTTTCGTGCTTTCGTGCTTTCGTGGCCAAATCTTCAAATCCTCAAATCCTCAATTCCTCAAATCCTCAAATCCTCAAATCCTCAAATCCTCAAATTCTCAGATTCTCAGATTCTCAGATTCGCGAGCAGTCGGTCTATCTTCCCCATCACGTTCGGCCAGCGGTACTCGCGCTCGACGTACGCGAGCCCCTGCTGGCCGAGCTGCCGCGCCGCCCCTGGGCGCCCGAGCAGGTACTCGAGCCCCCGCGCGAACTCGTCGTCGTTGTGATAATACAGCGCGCCATCGGATCGGAGGGCCTGTCCTTTGAGCACCCGGCACCGCGCGTTGACGAGCGCCGGCACGCCGTGGTTCCACGCCTCGAGCAGCGCCATGCTGAGGCTTTCGTAGGGCGACGGCACGACGAGCGCCGAGGCGTGGGCGAGCAGCGCCTCGCGCACCGCGTGATCGACGAACCCGAGAGGCTTCACGGCCGGGTCGTCTGGAATCGGCATGTTGGCCGGGCCGGCCAACACCAGGGGCGCGGCGCCCCAGGATCGGTTCGCGTCCTGTCTGCCCTTCAGGAAATACCTCAGCAGCGTCCCACATCCCTTGTTCGGATCGACGCGGCCCAGGTAAAGCACGTAAGGCGCGCTCACGCCCAGCGAACCGGCGGTGGTGGGCATCGCCGGATCGAGGCCCACGCCGACGACTGCCGACGTCGGCAGCGGCCGCGACATGTGCAGCTGGACGAGCGCCTGCTCTTCCGGCGTCAGGAAGAGATAGCCGGCGGGCAACGAGAAAAATCGGTCGAGAATGCCGAGCCGGATGACCGGATCCTCTTCGGCCGTCGGCACGAGCACGGCGCGATCGGCCACGAGGGGCAGCCCGAAAAACGTCTGGTAGTAGCGAAACGACCAGAAGAGGATGCGATCGAAATCCGTGCGGTGCGTCTTCAGGTATTCGAGGAGCTCTGGCGTCTCCGGTCCGTTTTCCCGGAACCAGTGCTCCTGCTCGCTCGGCGACGCCCCGCCGCTGAAGACGACTTCGCTGATGTCATGGAATCGATGGAGCGACCGCTCGCGCGCCACGGGAAACCGCCGCACGTGCAGCGGTCCGGCATCCGAGACGCCCGCCGCGTACTCGTTACGCCAGGTGATGTGGTCCCTCGCGCACGTCGTCAGGATGGTGACGTCGTGGCTCGCGGCCAGATGCTCGGCAATGAGCCGGCAGTGGCCCTCCGATCCGCCGGCGATGTCCGCCCCGAATCGATGGACAACACAGGCGAGCCTCAATCCTTCCTTTCTGCAATTCTTCTGAGTTTCGCGTTCTCGATCGCGAGCTCTTCAATGCACGCGAAGAGGATCCGGTTCACGCGCTGCTGGCGCTGAAAGTTCTCCAGGCTGTACTCGTAGAGCCAGCGCGTGATCGGCAGGAGCAGGCGCCGCTTGAGGAACACGACGATCGGGCCGACGATCGGCCTGTGGCTCGAGAAACGCAGGCGGGTCTGGAGCTTCCACTCGTCTTCGTCGCCGAGCACATCGGGCAGCAGCACCGCGTCGTGGTTGCGCGTTTCGACGGCGCGCCGGAGGACGGCCTCGACCGCCGCATAGATGTCGGCGTCGCGATAATCCTCGGGCGCGCCTTTCTCGAGCAGGCGCGCGCGCCGCTCCCGGCGCAGGTCGTCTTCGATCTCGCGCATCACGCGGTCAACGCTTATCAAGGGACTACTGTCTTTTTCCAGTAAACGTCCCGGTGGCGAGGCCCGCGATATCGATCGTGCCCTTCATCGAGTCCTTGCCTTCGATCGTGGCGGCGTAGGTGACCGGAGCCGCCTGGCCGCCCAGGTCCGCCGTGAACGTGAAGTTCACGTTCTGACCCTTGACCGTGCCCGTCAGGTCGGCTTCGCCAAGCGTTTGCGACGAGTAGTGGCCGGTGAGCTTCTCACCATCCTGCTTGAAGGTCACGGTTGGCGTGCCCGTGCCCGCGTCGGTCTGGACTTCGAACACCCACTTCCCGGTCAAGTCCGCTTTCGCCTGCGCCCGCGCGCTGGACGCGCCGGCGAGGGCCGCGATCGCTGCTGCCGCGGCAAATGCTGCAAGGCTTCTCACGCGATTCACGCTCATGTCCAATCTCCTCTGCCCCTCCGCCCTCTTGCCCTCTTGCCCTCCGCCCTCTTGCCCTCTTGCCCTCTTGCGCCCTTGCACCCTTGCACCTGCCGCTGGCACCCCGTTATCGTAGCACCCGTCCATGCGCCGCCGGCCAAGCGAGCATCCCGTGAAGCCCAGCGAGCCCGAATCCTCAGGGCGCGGCTCGCCGTGGATTATCGACCCACGGCGCGACCTCCTGCTCATCGTGGGTGTCCCGTTCATCATCCTGCCCGCGCTCTGGCTCGCGGAACGCCGATTCAGGCCGGAACACATTTACTTATTTGTCGCGTCGTTCGGCGCCATCGGACATCACCTGCCGGGCATGATGCGGGCCTACGGCGACCGGTTCCTGTTCGAGCGATTCAAGTATCGCTTCGTGCTCTCGCCGCTCGTTCTGGGCGGCACGTGCCTCCTCTTCGCCGTGCGGGAGCTCAACGCGATGGTGCTCGTCGCGTACGTCTGGGGCGTCTGGCACGGGCTGATGCAGACCTATGGGTTTCTTCGCATCTACGACGCGAAGGTTGGCTCCGTATCGAAGTGGACGGCCCGCCTCGACCATGCGATGTGCCTGAGCTGGTTTGCGGCGGCCGTGTTGTGGTCGCCCACGCGGATGGGCAAGATCCTCACCGACTACTATCGGTCCGGGGGCGCTCTGGTGCCGCCGGCAATGGTCGCCGCGGTGACCAACGTCTGGCTGGTCGCCACCGCGCTCGTCACGCTCGGCTTCGTGGGTCACTGGCTGTTTCAGCGTGCGCGCGGACCGTCGCAGAGTCCGGCCAAGCTGATGCTGATGGCCACCAGCATCGCGTTCTGGTGGTACAGCAACGTGTCGGTCTCGAACATGTTGGTCGGGATAGCGCTCTTCGAGATCTTCCACGACGTCCAGTATTTAACGATCGTCTGGATCTTCAATCTCAACCGAGTGGATCGCGATCCCGGAGTTGGCGGGTTCACCCGCTTCCTGTTCCGGCGCAGCTGGGGCCTGGCGGGCTTGTACGTGGGCCTGGTCGCGGCGTACGGGTCGCTCAACTTTGTTCCAGGCTTTATCCCAACAGGGATCTCGAGCCAGATGCTGGGCCGCAGCCTCACCGGGCTTCTGACCGCGTCGGCGCTGCTGCACTTCTACTACGACGGCTTCATCTGGAAAGTGCGCGAGAAGTCGGTCCGTGAATCGCTCGGTCTCGGCGCCGGAGCCGGACGCACGCGGCCGATCGAAGGCTCCGGTCCCTCGGCCTGGGCGCACGGCCTGAAATGGGCCGCTTTCGTCCTGCCGGTCGCCTGGTTCGGGTTGGCCGAGACGCGGGGCGCGATGCTGGCCCTCGAGCGCGATCGCGCGATTGTGCAATCGGTGCCGCGCAGCGCCGAGGCCCGCAACAACCTCGGCGGCGCGTTGCTCGTTCGGGGGGAGATCGACGAAGCCATCCAGCACCTGCAGGAAGCGGTGCGGCTCGATTCCCGTCACGCCGCCGCCCATTCGAATCTCGGCGTCGCGTTGGCGCGCCGCGGCCGCGCCTCGGAGGCCATCGATCATTATCGCCAATCGCTCCAAATCGATCGCCGACAAACGCAGGCGTACTCGAACCTGGGGAATGCGCTGCTCCAGCAGGGACAGTTCGGTGAGGCGATCGTCCAATTCAGGGAAGGACTGTCAATCGATCCCACCGATCCCCAGGCGCGCACGAATCTGGCCGGCGCGCTCGTCCGCGAAGGGCGGATCGACGAAGCCATCGGCGAGCTGGAGCGCGTGCTCCGTCAAGCGCCGGATTTTCAGCCCGCCCAACGGAACCTGGAAATCGTGCGACGGCAGCAACGGGAAATGAAGTGAAGGGCAGAGAGCTGAAGGCGAAGGGCAGCCCTCAGCCCTCAGCCCTGAGCCCTCAGCCCTGACAAGTTCTTTAGAAATCCAGCTGCGCGCCGATCTTGAACAGCCGCCCCTCGAGAATGCCGACCGGCCGATTGTACGCCGGCCCGAAGGTGTCGAGCCCGCCGAACGCGGAGCGCGTCAGCACCGCGTTGTTGTTCAGCGCGTTGTAGAGATCCACCATCAGCCTGACGCGAGTGTTCCCGCGGCCGAACGACTTCGAGCCCCGGATGTCCACCTGATAGAGCCGATCGTCGTACAGCGTCCCCGGCTCGATCAACTGGACCGTCACACTCGGTGTCGCGCCGAGGCTGGTCCGGGTGCTGCCAGGGAACCGAATCGTGTTGTTGAAGGTCGTGCTCGTCCAGGCCGCCGTTTTCTCGGGACCGCGCACCGACTGGAAGCTGCCGCTCACCTGCCAGCCGCCGAGAATCGGGTAGGCGCCGAGCAGCTTGATCTGCGTGCCACCGCGCACCAGGCCAAGGTTCGCATCAACGTTCCGATCGCAGAACCGCATCTGAGTGGGATTGTCGACGACGTAGCAGTCGTTGATATGCGCGTCGCCCCAGGTCATCCCGCCACCGACCGTCCCGCCATTCCCCATCCGCCAGTTGACGTTGAAGTCGGCGCCGTTGTACGTCTCCTTCTGGTCGGGGGCGAACGTGCGGAAGTCGTCCACGAGGGGCCGCTTCGCATCCTTGATCACGTAGAGCCCGGTGATGGTCTGTCCCCGAACGCTCGCCGGCAGCCGCGGATCGTCGGGCGCCACGATCGTGAACTCGTCGAAATCCGCCGGCGTCCACTGCGTATTGTCTGGACCACGACCGAACCCTGCGGCTGCCCGCCCCGTCGGGAGCAGCTGGTTGAAGTTCTTCGCGTACGCGTACGTCGCCGTGACACCCAGGCCCGGACGAAGCTCGTGCTGCAGCGTGACGTTGTAGTTCCAGTGGCCCGTGCGCACGCCGAAACCGTCCACATAATCCGGGTCGACCCGATAGGATTGCACGACCGTTCCGAATCGTGCGTTGCTGGTCGGCCCCAGTTCGTTGAGCTCGGGCCGGAGGTTGCCGTTGGCATCGTTCCAGGTCCGGGTGTCGGTCTCCGAGATTTGGCGCATGGGGTTGAGGTCGCGCGTCGGCGCCGCGACGGCCTGGTTGACGTAACGGCCGGTCGTGAACTTCAAAGCCGTTTTGGCATTGCCGAATAGATCCCACGCCACGCCGAGTCGTGGGTTGATATCGCGCCAGTTCGGAATGTTCTCGACCGCTGGGGTCAAACGCGCCCCGATCCAGGTCCCCGGTCCGCTGTACTGCTCCGGCGCGGAGCCGTTGAAGTAGTCATAGCGCACGCCGCCGCTGAGCGTCAGGCGATTGAGCGTCCACCGTTCGTCCACGTAGAGACCCAGATCACCGATGTTCTCGACCGCGTATCGTGGCGACGCGCGTAGGATCACCGACCTGGGCCGGCCGCTGTTCCACCGGATCTGAGCGATGTCGCCGCGGTAGAGATCGCTCTGCCGGCTGATGCCGTCCTGATACTGCGCGCCGACCTTGAGCGACTGCGAACCTGTGACATAGGTCAGGGAGGCCGTGTAGTTCTTCACGCCCGAGATGTGGTAGATGTTGCCGGCGCGCCACGCCCCGCGGAAGAAGCCCGTCGTCTCGTCGAAGTTCGTGAAGAACGGATCGTACCGCGCGTTGGTGAGCGGGAACGTTCCGACAGCCACACCCGGCGAGGTCGGCAGCTCGGGCTCGTAGATCTCCCGGTACTGCTGGGTGTACAGGCCCAGGCCTGCCTGCGCCAGCAACTGGTTGGTGAGCGTCGACGTCCATTTGACGCTCGCGTTGAAGCTTTGCGGCATATCCTCGATGGCCGCCGCCTCTTCTGAAACGGTCGACGCCAGGCCCCAGTGGCCACGGTACTTGACGTTCTTGTCGTAGTGCGCACCGAACTTGTTCTTCTGGTTGATCTGCCACGTCAGGCGAAGCACGGCGCTGTAGATGTGGCTGTCGTCGATGCTCGCCCTGGTGGGATCTATTTCCGAAAAACTGCCGGGCACGGTCCGGTCGACGCCCCAGTTGCGGTATGTGAAGTGGAACCAGAGCTTGTCGCGCATGAGGGGCCCGCCAATGGACGGGTTGAAGTCCCAGATTTTCTGAATTTTTCCGACGCTCTGGAGCCCACGGTCTTTCAGGTTCTGGTCCAGGTTGCCGCTATGCCATTTGTCGTAGGTGAAGTTGCTGAAGAGCGACCCTCGGAACGCGTTGCCCCCTTCCTTGGGGATCATGTTGATGCGGATGCCGCCGGCCTGCGTCTCGGCCGAGTCGCCGCTGGTGGTGTACTGAATCTCCTGAATCATCCCGTCATTCCAGTACATGCCGGAGTACTGGCCGGCCCCTTCAAGGTTATTGAAGCGTATGCCGTCGACCTGCTGCACCGAGTTGGTGTTGCCGTGGAAGGCCAGCGGCGACTGCTGCATGCCGGCGGAGCCGCCGACGTCGACGTTGAACGACCCCCCTCCTCCCACCTGGAGCCCGGTGCCGGGGATCAGGATGCCGACGGCCTGAATGTTGCGGCCCGTCGGCACCGCGTCCAGGACATCACGCGTCATGACCGTCTGGGTCGTCACGCTCTGCGTGTCGACAACCGGCGAGGCCCCGGCGACCGTGATGGTTTCCTCGACGGCGCCGACCGACAATTGAATGTTCACGGTTGCGGTGAAGCCGGCTCTGAGCTCGATGCCCTCGCGGACAACCGAGCGAAAGCCGGGCAGCGCATAGGTCACCCGATAGGTGCCAGGGCGCAGGTCCGGGATCTGGTATCGACCCTGGCCGTCGGTGACTGACGTCCGGGCCCCCTCGATGAGGACCGGACTACTCGCCTCGACCGTGACACCCGGGAGCACGCTCCCCGTCGAGTCGGTCACCTGGCCGGCGACGATTCCTTGGGCCAGCGCCGTCGAGGGAACCAGGAGGAAACAGACTCCGAACATCAGCGCCGCGACGACTCCCGCCGACGAAGGCCGCAGTCTCATTGATCCTCCTCAGAAGAACCGTGAAGCAGCTCGTATCGTAAGACGGCGAAAGAGCCCGAATGAAAAACGACGGATTTATCGGACCTTACTCCTTGTCCCCCAGGCTCGTCAACGCCTCCCGGCGCTATCTGAGCCCAGCGACCGGACAAAGTTGACGAGGTTCCAAATTTCCGTATCGGCGAGACGCTCGGAGTACCCCTCCATATCCGCGGAGGTTCCATCGCGGATGACCGTGAAGATCTCTCCGGGCGTCGATCCGAAATCCGACGCCGCGTCCGTGAAGTCGGCTGGCTGGCCCCCGGCGCCCGCGCCTCCCCCATCGCCCCTGCCTTCCGGTCCGTGGCAACGAATGCACAACCGTGCATAGGTTCGCCTCCCGGCGGCTCTCGATTCGGGCGTGCTCTCGATGGGGTTCGCGATCTTGGCCGCCTCGGGATTCCCGCCACGCCGCGGCGACGTCGAGGTCCACGCCGGCCCCTGCGCCGCGGTCACCAACGCCGCGCTACAGATCAAGACACCAACGAGCCACGCGCGCTTCAGCATCGCCACATCTTTGGATTCTCAAATGCGTTGGGCTTTGGGCTTTGGGCGTTGGGCTTCTCAGGATCCACAAATCCTCAGATCCTCAGATCCTCAGATCCTCAAATCCTCAAATCCTCAAATCCTCAAATCCTCAAATTCCGGTTACTCGTCCGGAAACCCGAACTCCTCGATCAGATAGTCGGGATACCGCTCGTGCAGCACGAGGAACAGCTCGTTGACGAGATTGAGCGCCGCCCGCGTGGCGTACGCGTGGTTCGATCCCTTCACTTTCATCGTCAACGACCAGTCGCCTCGTCGAAGCGAGGAGGAGACGGTCGCTCGGCGGGCGTCGAGCCGTTTGTGCGCGGGGCGCTCGCGCGACGCGACCCCGGCCACCAGCGCCCGCAGATCCGCCGCCATGCCCGGACGCGAGCGAGCGGGAAACAGGCCGTTGAAGCCGAGCACACCGGTCCGCGGATCGAACGAGAGCGCCGTCGGCCGCCTGGTCAGCCAGGTGAAGCGGTAGGCCTGCCGGCCGCGCGGACCCGGCGCCACGCTGAACCCGCGGAACACGCCGCGGTCAGCGTAGCCTTGCAGCGTTGCCGTGACGATCTCGGACGGGTCGCGACTTCTAAATTTGGTCAAGGTCTACGAAATCTGGCCGGATTTCGCACGTCTGACTCTTGACTTCTCACTTCTAACTTCTCACTTCTCACTTCTTGTCAGTGGTAGTACGACATCACGCCGGGCTCGATCTTGCCGAGCGTTCCCGGCGGGAACTTCTCGCGGTCCCAGAACTCCTTCCGCCCCTGGCAATTGATGATCGACGGCCGCCGCTCGCGCACCGCCACCTGATAGGCGCGCTCGAGCGCCGGCCGAAAGTCGCCGGGCCTGGTGACGTACTCGCCGTGGCCGCCGAGCGCTTCGGCGACCCTGTCGTACCGCAGATTCTCCTGGAAGAGATGGATGGGCATCGCGAGCGGCTCGCGTGCCGCCTGCACCCACGTGCCCCACGCGTTGTTGTTGTAGACGATCACGATGACCGGCAGACGATGCTTGGCCATCGTGTCGATTTCCATGATCGTGTAGCCGATGCCGGCATCCCCCGTGGTGCAGATGATCGGGTGCCCCTTGTAAGGGGCTTGCGGGCCCGCGCCGAGCTGGACGGCCGCGGCCACACCGACCGCATACCCTACGTCCGGACCGATCGCGCCGTACTGGTACGCGCCGTTCATGATCTGGCCCGGCCGGTACGCGCGAAGCTCGCGGCGCACGTAGCGCGCGATCCCGAATCCGCCCGACGCAATCGTCGTTTCCTCCCTCGGCAGCTTGCCGCGGTAGAGGAAGTCGCCGAGCTCCCGGGCGATCACCGCCGGATGAACGGCATCGGTGTACTTCAGGCCGGTGCGGTAGTACTCATCGTTTTGATCCTCGAACTTCTTGCGAGCGGCCGCGATTTCCGCGATCCACGCGTCCCGCCTCGCCGCCGGCACGGCGTCGGCAAGCGCTTCGAGCGCCGCGCGCTCCGAGCTCACGATGCCGAGATCGATCGGCAGGTTGCGTCCGATGTCCTCGTGCAGCTGATCGATGCGAATGAACTTCGCGTCCGGACCGAAGGCGAACTCGCCGACCGTCGGCATGCAGTGCTGGCCGACGAGAATCACCAGGTCCGCGCTCGCCAGCGCTCCCGGCGCGGCGTTGGCCGACAGTGGACTCGCGTCGGAGAACTGCCCTTTCATCGCGCCGGATTCGACGACGGGAATCTGGTTCTTCTCGGCGAGCCGCTCGAGCGCATCCCAGGCGTTGTCGTAGAACACGCCGTTGCTCGACACGATCATCGGCCGCTCTGCCGTCCGGATCAGGGCGACCGCCTGCGCGATGTCCCGCGGCGAAGGATGCGGCCGCGATTCGGTGCGGTAGCGCGCCTTGTCGTGGAAGTACTCGAGCTCGGTGGCGTCCTTGAACCGCGCCGAGGCCACCTCGGACGGAAAGTCGAGATGGACGGGCTTCGGCACGCCGCTCTTGAGCTGCCGGAAGGCGTAGCCCGCGTACTCGTGCACGCGGCGCGGGATGATGAGCCGCTTGCCGTACTTCTTCATGCCTTCGGTCGTCGGCTGCTGGTAGCCGAGCTGAATGCCCGCCTCGGTGTCTTCGGCGAAGATCGACATGTTGCTCGCGAGGACGAGCAGCGGCGTGCGCGCCGCGTTGGCGGCGGCAATCGCGCAGATCATGTCGGTGAAGCCCGGCCCCTCGGTGCCGGAGCAGACCGCGATCTGGCCGGTGACGCGGATGAACGCGTCGGCGGCGTGCGCCATCGAGCCTTCATGGCGCCCGCCGTACGCGGGAATGCCCGTGGCCGCGATCGCATGAATCACCGGGTAGTTGCCGGGACAACAGAAGAGGGCGGCGACGCCTTCCTCCTTGCACGCGCGCGCGAACACCTGCGCGCCGGTCATGGGGAATTCGACAGGCGTCGCCCTCGTCGCCGCGGCGGCCGCGAACTCAGCGGGCACACGGATCGCGGCCGTGGCCGCGGGGCCCGCGCCCTGGCCTTGGGCGGCTTCGACGACGGCCCCCGCGCCAAGCGCCGCGGCCGCCGTGGCCCCCGCGCCGGCCACGGTGTCGCGGAGAAACGTCCGGCGGCTCACGGCCGGTCTGCGCTCAGTGTTCTTGCTCATGTTGATGCCCTTTGCCTTTTGCCCTTTGCCCTTTGCCCTTTTGCGCTCTTACCCTCTTGCCCTCTGCCCTTTGCCCTCTGCCCTCTCACACGGGTTATCCTAACGGAAAGTGAGAAGTGAGAAGTGAGAAGGACTGCGCACGCCGCTAGTGTCCCGTCCCAGTGGATCGTGGCATAAGTCCCGGAGCGCGGCGCCCGGATGGCAAGGCGCGACGACCGAGAATATCGGGAATATTTGAGGGAGGAGCAACGCAGCCAGCCGGGATGCCCCGCCCGGGAATTATGTCGCGAA
>MEKT01000140.1 GCA_001767435.1 Acidobacteria bacterium RIFCSPLOWO2_02_FULL_65_29
AACAGTTACTGTGGCAGTTCAGTGTCAGCGCCAGCTTCATTTTTCACACCCTGACCGGCCGATTTCCGCCGATACTAATCAGCACACGCCGTATCTCTGCAGAAGGTGTCTCGCTCGAAGGAGTGTGTTCGATGGAGCTTCGACGGAATTTCGGATGGAGCGCGGCGGTCGGAGTGGCCTTGTTTCTCTCGGCGGCGGTCGGCATGTCGACGCGCGCCGTCGTCAGCGCGCAGCAGCCGGCGGCGCAGGCCGCAACGGTCAGCGAGGTCACGTTTGCGAAAGACGTTGCGCCCATTCTGCAGCGCAGCTGCCAGAACTGCCATCGGCCGAACGGCGTGGCGCCGATGCCGCTCGTCTCGTACGAAGACGTCCGGCCGTGGGCTCGAGCGATCAAGCAGCGGACCGGCATCGGGCCGCACGCCGGCGTGATGCCGCCCTGGTACATCGAGAAGAACATCGGGATCCAGCGTTACAAGAATGACCCGTCGCTGAGCGACGTCGAGGTTGCCAAAATTGCGAAGTGGGCCGACACCGGCGCGCCGCTGGGCAACCCGGCCGATCTGCCGCCGACCAAGAAGTTCGAGGATCCGAACACGAGATGGACCATCGGCACGCCCGACCTGATCGTCTCGACGAAAGACATCATCGTGAAGGCCAACGCTCCCGACTGGTGGGGCGAGATCGAAAGCGTGCCGGTCGGGATCGACGAAGATCGCTACGTCGCCGCGCTTGAAATCAGGGAAGTGAACGACGTCGACAACAAGGGGGGTACCGGCCGGGCCACGGTCGGCGGTCACTACGTCTTCCATCACATGATCTGGCGGACGCAGGTGGGCGACGTCGATCCGAACCTGGCGTTCGACCCGACCAACATCAATGAAAACGTTGTCGGCTGGCCGGTCCACGAAGTGGGACGCAATCCGGACTTCTTCGATGCGGACGCCGGGCGCCTGCTGAAAGTGGGCTCGATGCTGGTGTCCGACTCGGTGCACCTCCATTCGAACGGCCGCGACACCAAGGCGCATCTGGAAGTCGGCTTCAAGCTTCACCCGAAGGGGTACAAGCCGGCGGTCCGGAGCTCGTTTTCGCGCAGCCTCGGCAACGGCGTCGACATCGACATCAAGCCGATGGAGGCAGGCCAGCAGCTGCACGCGTATACGGTGTTGACGGAACACACCAAGATCACGTCGTTCGAGCCCCATCTGCACGCCCCGGGCATGCGCATGTGCCTCGAAGCGATCTGGGGCTACAACATCCAGACGCTGAGCTGCGCCGGCTACGATCACAACTGGGTGCGCGGCTACGACTATGAGGACGACGCGGCGCCGCTTTTGCCCAAGGGCACCATCCTGCACATCATCGGCTACATGGACAACTCGCCGGCGAACAAGAACATTCCGGACCCGCGCAACTGGCAGGGGTCGGGCAATCGCTCCGTCGCCAACATGTTCATCGACCTCGGACGCGGCGTCGCGCTCAGCGATGAACAGTTCGAACAGGAGATGGCCAGGCGCCGCGAGCACATGCGCCTGACGCGCAGCGACGTCTTTCTGGGCTGCCCGCTGTGTAACGCCCCGGCGCGGCCACGGCCGGCAGCCAACACCGCGGGGGCCCAACAGGGCAACCCGTAACCGATCGCCGCGACCGGGCCCTGTCCATTTCCGTGGGCGGGCCCGGCGCGTCCTCTTCAGCCAGGCGTCGAAACACACAGTCCATGGATAACGCCATCATGAACGAGCGGAAACAAAGCCGGCTTCGGCTGCTCCTGACGGCGCTGGCGATCGTCGCGGCCGCCCAGGCAGGAAGCACGCAGAGCTTGTCGTTTTCGCGCGGCCAGAACGCGTCTCCCGGCTTCGAGGGCTGGGAGGAGAACGCCGATGGGTCGTTCAACTTCGTGTTCGGGTACATGAACCGGAATTGGGAAGAGGAGCTGAACGTTCCGATCGGTGCCGACAACAACATCGAGCCCGGAGGTCCCGACCAGGGGCAGCCGACGCACTTGCTTCCGCGGCGCAACCGGTTCATCTTCAAGGTTCGCGTGCCGAAGGATTTCGGCACGAAAGAGATGATCTGGACGTTGACGACCCAGGGAAAGACCGAAAAGGCGTACGCGACGCTCCGAATCGATTCCAAGCTGGACGAAGTGGTGGAAGCCTCGGAGACGGGCGCGCTCGGCGCCGGCACGAGCAGCCCCGAGGTGCGCGCGAACAAGCGTCCCGTGGTGACGATCGAAGGCGCGAAGACCCGCAGCGTTCGCGTCGGTCAGCCGCTGGAGCTCACCGCCTCGGTTGTCGACGATGGCATACCGAAACCGCGGGCGCGGGGCCAGGCGGGCGCGCTGACGCGCGCGCCGCAGACGACGAACGTCGTCGTGCCAGAGGGAGTCAACCCGGCGTACGTCCCTCCCAGGCGCAGCACGGTTGGCAAGTCTGTCGGGCTGCACCTCGGGTGGTACCTGTATCGCGGCGCGGGCGCCGTGGTCTTCGACCCTCCGCAAATCAAGGTATGGGAGGACACGCGCTCAGGTGCGAACTCGCCGTGGGCGCCGCTCTGGGTGGCGCCGCCGGTGCCGCCCGATGGCAAGTGGATGTCGCACGTGACCTTCGAAACGCCGGGAACCTACGTGCTCCGCGCGCGCGCCGACGACGGCGCGCTCGCCGCCGATCAGGAACTGACGGTCACGGTCATGCCCTAGTCCGCTGCGACCAACGCTTGTGCGCAGTCGGTTGCCAACGGCTTTACCACGGGTGGGCACGGATACAACCGAGCGCACGGTCAGTAACCTCAGGGATCCGTTGGTCACCACCGTGACCTCGGTGGTGGCGCGTTTCCCATCCCCATGAGCCGCTCGATCCGGAGCGCCCTCGTCGCGGCGGTGTGCGCGTGCCTCTCTGCGCGAGCGGCTGGTGCCGCGCCGCAGAGCGGCGACATCGTGCTGCCGCCGTCGTTCAACGGTCCCCAGCCCCCGGCGCTGCCGGCGACGATCGCGCGCGACGAGCAGGGCCGCATGACGATTCGCGCGGTTCGCCTCACCTCGCCGCCCCGCATCGACGGCCAGACCGACGAAGCCGCGTATAGCAGCGTGCGGCCGATCTCCGACTTCATTCAGATGGAGCCGAACGGCGGGCAGCCGGCCAGCGAGAAGACGGAAGTCTGGCTCTTTTTCGATCAGGACAACGTGTACGTCACGATGCGTGCCTGGGAGAGCCAGCCCGATCGGATGATCGCGAACGAAATGCGGCGCGACAGCTTCAACATCCTGCAGGGCGGCGACCACGTGGGGTTCTCCTTCGATACCTTCTACGATCGCCGTAACGCGGCTCAGTTCACCGTCAATCCGCTTGGCGCCAAGTTCGACGGACAGAGCACGAACGAGCGTCAGTACAACGGCGACTGGAATCCGATTTGGGATGTGGCGGTCGGCAGGTTCGACGGCGGTTGGACGGTCGAAACCGCCATTCCGTTCAAGTCGCTCCGCTACCGTCCGGGCCGCGCGCAGGTGTGGGGGTTCAACGCGCGCCGGCAGAACAAGTGGAAGAACGAGATCTCGTACGTGGCCCGCATACCGCCCGCCCTCACCATCGGGCGCGGCAGCTTCTCCGCCTCGTTGTTCGCGACGGTCGTGGGTCTCGAGGCGCCGCCGGGATCGAAAAATATTGAAGTCAAGCCGTACGCCGTGGCCGATCTGACGACGGATCGAAACGCGTCGCCGAGGCTGTCGAACGAGCCGGACGGCGACATTGGGATGGACGTGAAGTACGGCGTCACGCAGAACATGACGGCCGATTTCACCATCAACACGGATTTCGCCCAGGTCGAGGCCGACGAGCAGCAGGTCAACCTGACGCGTTTCAGCTTGTTCTTTCCAGAGAAACGGGAATTCTTCCTCGAGAACCAGGGCACCTTTGCCTTCGGCGGCGCGGGCAACGTCATGGGCGACGCGGGCGACACGCCGATCCTGTTCTACAGTCGCCGCGTTGGGTTGAACGGGAGCCGCGAGGTGCCGATTCTGGCCGGCGGCCGGTTGACCGGACGGGCGGGACGCTTCAGCGTCGGGCTGATCGACATTCAGACGCGCGAGGCGCTGCCGTCGCCTTCCACGAACTTCGCCGTCGTGCGATTGAAGCGCGACCTGCTGCGCCGGAGCAGCATCGGCGCGATTCTGACGGCACGCTCCGACGCACAGTCCATCCCGGGGTCGAATGAAACGGTCGGCCTCGACGGCACCTTCGCGTTCTTCACCAACCTGGCCATCAACACGTACTGGGCGACGACGCGCTCGGAGGGCCTCGAGGGCGACGATCAGAGCTACCGCGCCCAGCTCGATTACGCCGGCGACCGCTACGGCGCGCAGCTGGAGTACCTGGCCGTCGGCGACAACTTCAATCCGGAAGTCGGCTACGTGCGGCGCGATGACATGCGGCGCAGCTTCGCCCAGTTCCGTTTCAGTCCGCGGCCCCGATCGAGCAGGGCCATTCGGAAGTTTTCGGCCAACGGCTCGGTCACGCATATCGAGAACGGCGCTGGCAGGCTCGAGACGCGGAGAGCGGATGGCGAGTTCAGCATCGAGTTTCAAACCAGCGACAGATTCTTCATCGGCGCCACCGACAACTATGAGTTTCTGAAGCAGCCATTTGCGATCGTTCCGACGGTGAGAATCCCCGTCGGCGGGTACGACTTCTCGTCCGGCCGGATCGGCTACCTGTTCGGCCAGCAACGAGCAGTATCGGGAACCCTGGCGGTCGAGCTCGGCGACTTCTACAACGGGCGCCGTCAGGCGCTCAGCTTCACCCGCACCCGCGTCAACGCGACGTCCAGGTTCTCGGCCGAGCCGAGCGTCTCGATCAACTGGATCGATTTGCCAAATGGCACGTTCACCACCAAGCTCGTGGGGTCTCGCGTGACCTTCACGATGACACCGCAGATGTTCGTGAGCGCGCTCATTCAGTACAATTCCAGCAACAATCGAGTGAGCACGAACCTTCGGCTTCGCTGGGAATACCAGGCCGGCAGCGAGCTGTTTGTCGTCTACAACGACGAGCGCAACAGCTTGACCTCGGGATTCCCGGATCTCCAGAATCGCGCCATTATCGTGAAAGCGAATCGACTCTTCAGGTTCTAATCCCGGAAGGCACTCGAGTCGACGTACCGCCGCCCACGTAGCGCAGGACTTCAGTCCTGCCCTCCGGCGCCGGCAGGTCTAAAGACCTGCGCTGCACACGTCAACACAAGTGCCTTCCGGGATTAGTGTGTCAAAAGGGTGTCAGAGGGGCCTCTGTTTCAGTGACTTGGCGGCTTGGCGCGCGCGTACGAGAAGGCTATAATTTCAGACAAGTAACTTGCTCGCTGACTCCTGAAGGAGCGTGTGCGATGGAGGTTCGAAGGACTCTCCGCTGGGGCGTTTCCCTTGGTCTACTGCTACCCGTCGTCTTCGGGGTGACGACGCTGGGCGCCGAGCAGTCGGCGGTGCCGATCGAGGTGACGTTCACCAAGGACATCGCGCCGATTCTGCAGCGCAGCTGCCAGAACTGCCATCGTCCCGACGGCGTGGCGCCGATGCCGCTCATCACTTACGAAGACGTGCGGCCGTGGGCCCGCGCCATCAAGCAGCGGACCGGCATCGGGCCGCACGCCGGCGTGATGCCCCCCTGGTACGTCGAGAAGAACATCGGCATTCAGAAGTACAAGGACGATCCGTCGCTCAGTGAGGTCGAGCTCGCAAAGATCGCGAAGTGGGCCGACAGCGGCGCACCGCGTGGGAACCCGGCCGACATGCCGCCCCTGCGCGTGTTCGACAGTCTGGGCGCCTGGAACATCGGGACGCCCGACGTGATCGTCAGGACGAAGGACATAGTCGTAAAGGCGAATACGCCCGACTGGTGGGGCGAGATCGAAAGCGTCGACATCGGGCTCGACGAGGATCGTTACGTCGCCGCCCTCCAGATCAAGGAAGTCAACGACCTCGACAACACGGGCGGCAGCGGCCGAGCCACGGTCGGCGGGCACTACGTGTTCCACCACATGATCTGGAGCACGCGCGTTCAGACCGCCGACCAGGATCCGGATCCGGCCGGCGCAGACGAAGGCAACACGTCCTGGCCAGTTCACGAGGTCGGGCGCAACGCGGACTTCTTCGATCCGAGAGCCGGACGTCTCCTGTCGGCCGGGTCGCGGCTCGTCTCCAACTCGGTGCATCTCCACTCGAACGGCCGCGACACCCGGGCGCACCTCGAAATCGGGTTCAAGCTCCACCCGAAAGGCTACAAGCCGGAGCTCCGGCGCGCGTCGCGCGGCCTCGGCAACGGCGTGGACATCGACATCAAGCCGATGGAAGCCAATCAGCAGCTCCACGCCTATACCGTGCTGCAGGACCACACCAAGATCACGACGTTCGAGCCGCACCTGCACGCCCCCGGCGCGCGCATGTGCCTCGAAGCGATCTGGGGCTTCAACATCCAGACGCTGACCTGCGCCGGCTACGATCACAACTGGGTGCGCGGTTACGCGTACGACGACGACCACGCGCCGATCCTGCCGAAGGGCACGATCCTGCACATCATCGGGTATATGGACAACTCGCCGGCGAACAAGAACATTCCCGATCCGCGCAACTGGCAGGGATCGGGCAATCGCTCCGTCGCCAACATGTTCATCGACCTCGGACAGGGCGTGGCGCTGACCGACCAACAGTTCCTGGAGGAGATGGCCAAGCGGCGCGAAAAGCTCCGTCTCACGAAGAACGACGTCGTGATCGGATGTCCGCTGTGCCTGAGCGCGCCGCCGCCGGCGGCGCCGACCGCCAACACGGGCGGGAGTCAGCCATAGGCAGAATTACTATCAGCTATCGGTGTTCGCCGGCGTGTAGTGCAGGACTTCAGTCCTGCCGACCAACGCCGCGGTGTTCCGGCGTGTAGTGCAGGACTTCAGTCCTGCCGGCCAACGCCGCGGTGTTCCGGCGTGTAGTGCAGGACTTCAGTCCTGCCGACCAACGCCGCGGTGTTCCGGCGTGTAGTGCAGGACTTCAGTCCTGCCGGCCAACAGCGTGCTGTGAGTCTAGAAAACGCTCCAAATGCGGGACGGATTGCCTGATGACGAGAGTATCTCGGTTGCGAAATGCGGCGGTTCTGGTGGCCGCGCTGGCGGCGTTGGTCGTCTGGCAGGCGCGGGGCGACGCACAGTCGTACTCCAGCGGCCAAAACATATCGCCGGCCTTCGAAGGATGGGAAGAGAACGAGGACGGCTCCTTCAATCTCCTGTTCGGCTATATGAACCGGAATTGGGAGGAGGAGATCGACGTCCCGATCGGTCCCGACAACGCCATCGAGCCCGGCGGCCCCGATCAGGGGCAGCCCACTCACTTCCTCCCGCGTCGCAACCGGTTCCTGTTCCGCGTCCGTGTGCCCAAGGACTTCGGCACCAAAGAGGTTGTCTGGACGCTCACGACGAAAGGCAAGACCGAGAAGGCGTACGCGACGCTTCGAACCGATTCACGCGTCGACGATGTCGTCATGGCGTCTGAAACTGGCGCCCTCGGCGCCGGCACAAGTAGCCCTGAAGTGCGCGCGAACAAGCGACCAGACGTGGCCATCGAAGGGGCGAAGCAGCGGACGGCCACGGTCGGCCAACCGCTCGCCATGGTCGTGCTCGTCACCGACGACGGCGTGCCGAAGAGGCGCGGCTTCGGCGGCGGGGCGGGGCGCGGCCGCGGAACAGCCGCCGGCGGCGCGCCAGGAGCGACAGCCGCGACAAACCCGCTGGCCGTCAACCCGGCATTTCGCCCGCCCTCGCGGATTACGGTCGGCAAGGTCGTCGGGCTCCACTTGTCCTGGTTCGTCTACCGCGGCGCCGGGAAGGTGACGTTCGATCCGCCGCAAGTCAAGCCCTGGGAAGATACGCGCGCGGGCGCCAACTCGCCGTGGGCGCCCCTGTGGCAACCTCCGACGCTGCCCGCCGATGGCAAATGGTCGGCAGCCGTCACGTTCGACGGCCCGGGCACCTACGTCCTTCGCGCGCTGGCTGATGATGGCGCGCTGCTTGGGGCAGACGATCTGACCGTTACCGTGACGCGCTGATAGCCACGAAAGCACGAAACCACGAAAGAGAACTTCTCTTCAAATACCGGAAAAACCCCCGGCTCTCTGGAATAGTCCGCATCACCGTCTCCTTCTAGCGCGCAAAGTCCCAGAATTCCTGCATTTCGACAAAGGCACGCGCCTTGCGTAGCGTCTCGCAATCGCCATTGACGTCAGAGGAATGGTTCGCGCAGCCATTTCTGAGTTCTCTGAAGGAGCCTTGCTATGAGGGTTGGAAGGGCAATCGGCTGGACGCTCGTGGTCGGCTCTGCGGTCGTGGCTCTTGGACGGCCGTTGGCCCTCCAGGCCCAAACGGCGCAGCCGCCCGCGCACCCCGCGGCCGCGGTCTCTGGCGACGCGACGTACACCAGAGACATTGCACCGATTCTGCAGCGGAGCTGCGAGAACTGCCATCGTCCCGACGGGGCAGGGCCGATGTCGCTCCAAACCTACGAGGAAGTGCGGCCCTGGGCCAGGTCAATCAAGACCAAGACCGGCATCGGGCCGAAGGCCGGAGTCATGCCTCCGTGGTACCTGGAGAAGAACATCGGCATCCAGAAGTTCAAGAACGACCCGTCTCTGAGCGACAAAGAGATCGCGATGATCGCGAAATGGGCCGACAGCGGCGCGCCGCGCGGGAACCCCGCCGACATGCCCCCGCCGCGCCGGTGGGACGACTCATCGAAATGGGCCATCGGCACGCCTGACGTCATCGTCAAGACGACCGAGATCGTCGTGAAGGCGAACACGCCCGATTGGTGGGGTGAGATCCCCCGCGTGCCGGTTGGCCTTACCGAAGACCGCTATGTCTCTGCCGTCGAGATCAAAGAGATCAACGACGTCGACACGGGTGGAGGTGGCAGGGCGACCGTCGGCGGGCGATACGTGTTCCATCACATGATCTGGAGCACGGCGGTTCTCCACGACGATGGAGCGGCGCCCGATCCGTTGGCCCTCGACGACGACAGCACGGGCTGGCCCGTTCACGAGGTGGGTCGCAACCCGGACTTCTTCGATCCGAAATCGGCGAGGCTCTTGAAGGCAGGTTCGAGCATCGTGTCCGATTCGGTTCATCTCCACTCGAACGGGCGCGACACCAGGGCGCACCTCGAAATAGGCTTCAAGCTCATGCCGAAGGGATATCAGCCGGAGTACAAGCGCGCGCTGATCGCTCTGGGCAACGGCGTGGACATCGACATCAGCCCGATGGAAGCCAACCAGGAGCTCCACGCCTACGCCGTGCTTCAGGAGCACACCAAGGTGCTCTCCTTCGAACCCCACCTGCATGCGCCAGGCGCGCGGATGTGCCTGGAGGCCATTTGGGGCTACAACATCCAGACGCTCAACTGCGTCGGCTACGACCACAACTGGGTTCGCGGCTATCACTACGACGACGACGCGGCGCCGCTCCTGCCGAAGGGGACGATCCTGCACATCATCGGCTACATGGACAACTCGCCCGCGAACAAGAACATCCCAGACCCGAGGAACTGGTCGGGGTCTGGCAATCGATCCGTGACCAACATGTTCATCGACCTTGGCAACCGGGTTTCGCTGACCGACGAGCAATTCCAGCGGGAAATGGCCGAGCGGCGCGAGAAGCTCAAGTTGACCAGGAACAGCGTCGTCCGCGGCTGCCCGCTGTGCAATATCACGCCGGCGGCGGCAGCTCGGGGCTCGCAGCAGCAGCAACCGTAGGACAAAGGCCATGAACGCACTTTCCAGTTGGCAGACGTTGAAAACCTGCTCGGGTTGGACTCTTACGCTTGTCGTCGCGCTGCTTCTTGCCGGCGGGACGGCTGGCGCCCAGTCCCTCTCGTACTCGAGTGGACAGGCCGTGTTCCCGGCTTACGAAGGATGGGAGGAGAATCCCGATGGTTCCCGCTCGTTCGTCTTCGGGTACATGAATCGGAACTGGGAGGAAGAGATCGACGTTCCGATAGGTCCAGAGAACAGCTTCAATTTAGGCGGCGTCGACCAGAGCCAACCGACGCATTTCCTGCCGCGACGCAACCGGTTCATCTTCCGCGTTCCGGTGCCGAAGAACTTTACGGAAAAAGACGAACTGATCTGGACGCTGACAACCCGCGGGAAGACCGAGCGCGCGTACGCCACGCTTCGAACCGACTACAAGATCGAGAACGTCACCATCATGTCCGAGACAGGGGCGCTGGGCGCCGGCACGAGCAGCCCTGAAGTCCGGGCGAACAAAGCCCCCAAGCTCGAGATCCAGGGGCAGAAGAAGATGACCGCGAAAGTGGGCGAACCGCTGAGCCTCTCTGCCGTGGTCACCGACGACGGCATTCCAAAGCGCCGACTGCCCGGACTCTCCGGGGCGGCGGTGTCGGGCCAGGGCACTCGTCGCGATGCAGTCGAAAACCGTCCTGGCTCGGAAAACCCGATTCGGGCGAACCGGGCCATGCTGCCGCCCGCGCGCGTGACCGTCGGCAAGAACGTGGGACTCCACCTGTCCTGGTTCGTCTACCGGGGCGCAGGGAAGGTGATCTTCAGCCCCGAGCAGATCATGGCGTGGGAAGACACCCGGGCCGGCGCGAATTCCCCGTGGGCGCCCGTCTGGGCCGCTCCGGAGATTCCAGCGAATGGGGAGGTGACGGTTCAGGTCACCTTCGACCAGCCCGGAACTTATGTGCTGCGATCACGTGCCGACGACGGTGGTCTGACGGCGGACGGTGAAGTCACCGTCACCGTCTCGCGTTGAGCCCGACGATTAGAGCGCTTTTCGCCGGCGTGTAGTGCAGGACTTTAGTCCTGCCTACCGCGGCACGCGTGCAGGTCTGAAGACCTGCGCTACACCATTCTGAAAACTGCTGTAACGCGGAGACCGCAGAGACTGCAGAGAACGAGTCCTAAGATCCAAAGCAGAACTGCCCACGAGAATATCGACGGAGAGAATGGCTTCTGCGAGCTCTGCGGCCTCTGCCCTTCGACAAGCTCAGGGCATCCCGAGCCTGTCGAGGGATGCGTTGATCGTGGTCAACACCGTGTGGCGTGTACCGTGACTCATCTCGATCCGGCCGAATCGATCGACGGCACGGTTCTGACCACAACTCGTGTGTTGTACGTCGCCCGGTAGCGCTC
>MEKT01000141.1:0-899 GCA_001767435.1 Acidobacteria bacterium RIFCSPLOWO2_02_FULL_65_29
CGAGAATCCCTGGGAAACGCTGCACAAGATCCGGATGGGGCAGCCGGGCGTGCCGATGATTTCCATGCTCGCCTTCGACGTGCAGAATCACGCAGACATCCTGGCCTACCTGCAGACGCTGCCGCAGAAGTGACGCCGAGCGAAGGCGGGCGACCATGAAATCTTCCTTGCTCGGTGCCGCAGCGGTTTTCCTGGCGGCCGCGCCCGTTTCGAGCTGGGCCGCGCATCCCTACATCACCGATGACACCGGCACCCAGGGCACCGGCAACTGGCAGCTCGAGTTGATGGCCGAACGCGACCGCAATGCCCGTACCGCGGATCCGGGCGGCGGAGCCGTCCACCAGGTCCGCACGGCGACCCTGTTCAACCCGGTGCTGACCTACGGCGTGCTCGACACGCTCGACGTCGCGCTCGGCGTCAATCGCCTGCACCAGCGCATCACCGAAGATGGGGCCGTCACCCAGTCCGCCCACGGCACGGGCGACTCGACGCTGGAACTGAAATGGCGATTCTACGAGGCCGACGGCCTCAGCCTCGCGCTCAAGCCCGGGCTGGTGCTGCCCAGCGGCGACGAAAACCAGGGCCTGGGAACCGGTAAGATATCCTGGGGCGTTAATTTCATCCTCACGCGCGAGGCGAAACCATGGGTGTTGCTGGCGAACGTCGCCTATTCCCAAGTCCACTATAAGCTGCCGCTGGACGTGGACGCGAACCACAAGCACCTGTGGCGAGCCTCGGCAGGTTTCGGCTACTACCTGCGCGACGATGTACGGCTGGTCGGGGAGGCCGGAGTTCGAACCAACGGCGCCAAGGACGATCCGTTCCTGCCCGGACGCAACGGCCATTTCGCCATGCTCGGGCTGATCTATTCGCCCACGGAAAAGATCGATCTTGACGTC
>MEKT01000141.1:909-5737 GCA_001767435.1 Acidobacteria bacterium RIFCSPLOWO2_02_FULL_65_29
TGATCTATTCGCCCACGGAAAAGATCGATCTTGACGTCGGCGTCCGGAAGCGGCTCAGTCGCGCCGAATTCGACACCGCGATCCTGGTCGGGGCGACGTTCCGCTGGTAGCAGCCGCGCCTCAGGTTGCTGCACGATCGCCCCGCGCGTCGCCGACGCGGCGCAGGATTTCCTTTTGCAGTTCGGCCGGCGGCGACGAAGAAGTAGCGCAGTCTCCGCATCAGTCCTGGCGGGCTGCGGCATGAGAAGCTCTGGAAGAGCTGCCGCAGCGCTTCGAGGTCATCGAACCAGACGCCGCGGCGGTGAAGCACTACGTCGCGCCATGTGCGTTACGCTTCCTCCCGCCCGGCCGTTGCCAGGCGCGGGCGGTCGAGTATGACGATCTCGCGCTGCTCGACCGCGATCAATCCCTTCTGCGCCAGCTCGCGCAGGAGGCGCGAAAGCGTTTCCTTCTTGACGCCGAGGCGCGAAGCAATGACCGTCTTTGTGGTCGGCAGACATACCCGGTAAGTGCTGTCGGCCCCCTCGGAGCCGACCAGCGACTCGAGGTAGGACGCAAGCCGTTGCACCCCGCGACGCAGCGCGCCCGCCTCGACCTCGGCGAGCAGGCTCACCGTGGACTCCGCCAGCGCGTTGATCACCGCGCGCGCGAAACGCGGGTCGTTGTCGACCAAGGCGAGGATCGAGGCGGACGGAACCATGACCAGCAGAGAATCGGCCAGCGCAACCGCTTCGTAGGGACACGGGCGTCCCAGGAGCGAGCTCGCGAGGCCGAAGATATCTGCGGCGCCGACGATGCGCATCACGCGCTCCTCGCCGTCTCCGCCCCGCAACGCAAGCTTTACCTGGCCGTAGGCGACGGCATAAAGCCCGGGCTGGCACTCGCCCTGCACGCAGGCGATCGCACCGCGCCGGAAATGCGCCGACCGGGCACGCGTCGCCAGCTGGGCGATTTGCCGCGGCGCGACGCCCCGAAAGAGCGGCACGTTCGAAAGTACGCGTTCCAAAAAGCGCGGGTCGCGCTGGGGGCCCTTGCCGTTGAGCTGTACGAATCTCATCAATCACGATTGCTGCTCCGCACAAATCCTGGCATGGACCCAGATGCATAGTCTTGCGGCAAATCAAACTTGTGGCATCGAAGCAACGCGCCTGAAATGCGTTTGACTCAGGTCAAGCGGCTGCAAACAATTCAGATGGAAAAGGAGGAATCGCTTGGCATGATGTCCGTCGCTAGGAAGTAGTCGGAATTGCAGGATCAAGCTCGGGGAGAAATAGAAATGGCAGATCGCACGCGCCTCAACTGGGGCTGGTTGACGGGGATTTTTTCAAGCGCGTTGCTATCGTTCGCCGGCCTCGCCGGCTTGAGCACCGCCTACGCGGCCGGCCCCGGTCCGCAAGCGTGCGTCAAGTGCCACGAGGAGCAGGTCGACTACTACGGCAAGTCCGTTCACGGCCAGAAGGGAAACCTGAGAGGGCCGGCGAACGCCGGCGAGTGCTCGACTTGCCACGGCGATGCAACCGAGCACGTGAAAGCGGGCGGCGGCCGGGGCGTCGGAGGCGTCAAGAACCCGGGCAGCAAGCTGATGGCCGACGATGACAGGAACGCGACCTGTCTTGGCTGCCATGCAGGCGGCAGCAAGCGCACGCACTGGGACGGCAGCACGCACCAGACCCGCGGCACCACCTGCACCAGCTGTCACACGATGCACTCGAAAGACAGGGTCCTAACCAAGCTTACGCAGCCCCAGGTCTGCTTCACCTGCCACAAGCAGCAGCGCGTTGAAATCAATCGGATGTTCCGGCACCCGATCCTGGAAGGGAAAGTGGCCTGCTCGGATTGCCATAACCCGCATGGCTCCATCGGCCGGGCGCTCATGAAGCGCGACAGCGTGGTCGACACGTGCTTCCAGTGCCACGCGGAGAAGCGCGGACCGTTCGTCCATTCCCACGAGCCGGTCAACGAAGACTGCTCAATCTGCCACAACCCGCACGGCACCGTGGCGGACAGCATGTTGAAACTCCGCCCGCCGTTCCTTTGCCACCAGTGCCATACGCCGCACGGGCCCGTCATCGCCCAGGTGAGGGGGCAGCCGGGGCAATCCGCCAACATTACCGGCAAGAGCGGCGTTAACGTCACCCAGGGAAGGGGCTGCCTGAACTGCCACACGCAGATCCATGGCACCAACAACCCGAGCGCGACCCACCCGACGCCGCAGTTCTTCTTCCGCTGACAAGGGGCGAATCGACATGACGACCTCAAGACAAATTCTCGGCTTCAGCCAGACATTTGTCGCCCTTGCCGTGGCTGCGGCGTTCAGCCCGGCGCACGCGCAGGAGGGCGGCGACATCGCGCAACTGACCGAGCCCGGAAGCTCGATCAGCCTCGGGCTGGGACTCGCCACGGGCGACAGCAAGGACCGGGCGCGCTTCGGCATGTTCAACGGCCTGCGCAAGCACGACGTGAACGGGCTGCTGGGATTCAATTACCTCAATCGCGACGGCGCGTCAGGGAGGTGGCTGACGATCGAGGGACGCAACCTCGGCCTGGATAACCGCGAGCTTGGCTTTTCATATCGCAGGCTGGGCGACCTCAAGTTCACCGCCGACTACAGCGAGATCACGCGCCACGATCCGCGCACCATCAATACCAGCTTGCAAGGCGCGGGCACGACCACGCCGACGGTGTCGCTCCTCGCCGTACCCGGGACCGGGCAGGATCTGAACCTCGAGCTCAAGCGCAAAGGTCTCGGATTCACGTTCGAAAAGCGGTTTGGCGACACCCTGCAACTCGAGGTGAACTTCAAGAACGAGGACAAGGACGGCGCGCGGTTTTTCGGCAAGGGCTTTGCCTGCAGCAGCAATTGGCAAGCTGTGGGTGCGTGCTCGGGGTCGAGCGGGTCGGCAATCCTGATGCTGCCGGAGCCGGTCGACTCGACGATCCGGCAGCTCGATGCGAAGCTGAACTATTCCGGAGAACGGTTGAAGTTGAGCGGCGGCTACTACGGCTCGTTCTACACGAACCACAACGGCACTCTCAGGCCAACGATACTCGGCGGATTTGGGAACCAGAACGGGGGCTTGCAGGCGGCGAATGCCAATTTGGCAACGACCATGGGGTTGCCGATGGCGCTGTGGCCCGACAACCAAGCACATCAGCTCTTCGTGGCCGGCAATTATGCAGTCACGCCGAAAACCCGCGTGAACTTCAAGTACGCGTACGCCCACGCAACGCAGAACGAGAATTTCGGCGGCATGGGGTTGACGGGCGCGCCCGGCGGCAGGAGCGACCTCGGCGGCGTCATCACTACGACCCGCGCGCAGGTGGGCTTCTCGTCCCATCCGCTCGACAAGCTGCATGTGCATGGCGACCTGAGCTACCAGGAGAAGAAGAACAAGACGCCCATCGATCTGTACAACGTCTTTTATTTCAATGCGCCGCCGGTCACGACGGGCTCGTTCACGAACGGCAACCAATCGCCCAAGAAGTACGATGCCAAGCTGGAAGCGAGCTACAAGCTGCCGAAGAACTTTCTCCTGCACGGCGGGCTCAAGTACGAAAGCGAGGATTTCGGCACCTTTACGCCGACTGAAGTCGCGGGCGGAGTCAGCGGGCTCAGGCAGAAACTCGCGGAGACCGGGTACCGTGTGGAGTTGAGGAAAATGATGTCGGAGACGCTCACCGGCGCGGTCAGCTATGTCTCCAGCCGCAGGGAAGGCAAGTCGAGATGGTTGAGGCCCTTTGGCCTGCCGGCTACGGGCGTGCTTGAAGCCAGCGCGGATTGCCCGTCGACGGGATCGGGCGCGACCATCAACCCCTGCGTCTACCGTACCACGGCCATCTTCCCGTTCATTTTCGAGAACCGGAACCGGGACAAGGTAAGGTTGCTGGCTAACTGGACGCCGGCCGAGCGGCTGTCGCTCCAGCTGTTCTTGGACAACGGGTGGGACAAGTACCGGGGCCCGACCGAACACGGCCTGCGGACGACGAAGTCGAACAACGTTTCCGTGGATGCGGCCTACACGCTGTCCGACAACTGGAAACTCACTGCATACGCGTCCCGCGGTAGGCAGACCGTCGACGCAGGTCACTCGACCGGCTACGACGGTATCTTGCAGGATACGGCCACCAGCCTCGGCGTAGGTGTCGTCGGCACGCCCACGGGCCGGTTGCGGCTCGGCGGCGACCTGGTCTGGATCGGCGACAAACTGGTCTACCAGCAGATGGCGGATCCTCTCGCGTCCGCGACGAACGCGAACTTCCTGATGGCGAGTGGGGGGCTGCCGGATGTCACTTACCGCCTGACGCGGCTGAACCTTTACGGCGAGTATGCGGTGCAGAAGAACGCATACGTGCGGCTCGACTTCATCCACCATCGCACGTTCTTTAACGAATGGACGTATAACTGGAACGGGATCCCGTTTCTCTATAGCGACAACACCACCCTCAACGCCCAGCAGAAGCAGAGCGTTACCTTCATAGGCGCAAGCTACGTCTACAAGTTCCAGTAAGTCCGCCCACCGATTGGTGCCGATAGAATCCGGTCAACCCGAGACGGCCGCGAGGCGTTATTGACATTGCGACCAACTCTGACCAGACGGAGGATGTAATGAAAGTAACGTTGCTTGTCTTGGCCGCCGCGGGGGCCCTGGCGGCGGGTGCGGTGCAGGCTCAGGATGTCCTCAAAGCCAAGGGATGCCTTGGCTGTCACGACGTGGACAAGAAAAAAGTGGGACCCGCGATGAAGGACATCGCCGCCAAGTACAAGGGCAAGAAGGACGCCGAAGGGATGCTCGTCGGCAAGATCAAGGAGGGCAAGGGCCACCCGAAG
>MEKT01000142.1 GCA_001767435.1 Acidobacteria bacterium RIFCSPLOWO2_02_FULL_65_29
CGGCCTCGGCTGGCTGACGGCGTCGATCCCGCCGGAAGGCCAGGTCCCGTACTACGTCGACTGGAACATGAGCTGGCGCGTGGTTGCGTATACGGGCCTGACCGCGTCGGTGACCGGTTTCGTGTTTGGCTTGGCACCTGTACAACGTGACGCCGACCGATCCGGTGAGCTTCGTCGGCACCGCGATGTTTCTCGCGCTGGTCGCGATCCTCGCCGGGTTCCTCCCCGCGAGGCGAGCCACCGCCGTCGACCCCATCGTCGCTCTGCGCGCCGAGTAATTCAGCGTTCGCGACGGGCTGCTAGGGCTGCGGGCTCTTGTCATCTGGCAGCTTCGCCCGACGCGCCGACCCGGTCCTGAACCGCCAGCCACGCCCAGAGACTATCGACGATCGACCATCGACTGACGTAGTCTGTCCAGATTCCCATGGACGCGTCCGCGGTTCCTGTACAGGCGTCGCCCTCGATCTGGGCGACGCTCCGCGAAGCGGTGCGCGGCTCGCGCCAGGACCTGACCGAGGCGCCCATCGGGCGGGCCGTCGTCCTGCTCGCCGTGCCGATGGTGCTCGAGATGTTCATGGAGTCGGTGTTTGCGGTGGCCGACGTGTTCTTCGTCGGCCGCCTCGGCGCCGACGCCGTCGCGACGGTCGGCATCACCGAGTCGTTGATGACGGTGATCTACGCGGTGGCGATCGGATTGTCGATTGGCGCGACAGCGACGGTTGCGCGGCGCATTGGAGAACGGGATCCCGCGCGCGCCGCGCGGGCGGCCGGTCAGTCGATCGTGCTCGGTCTTGCCGGCGCCGCGGCGATCGGGACGGCCGGCGCCGTGTTCGCGCCCGATTTGCTCCGTGTCATGGGCGCCAGCGACAGCGTGATTCGCACGGGGTCTGGCTTCGCGCGGGTCATGCTCGGCGGCAGCGGCACGGTGCTGCTGCTGTTTCTCGTCAACGCGATCTTTCGCGGAGCCGGCGACGCCGCGATCGCGATGCGCGTGCTCTGGTTCGCCAACGCGATCAACATCGCACTGGGACCCTGTCTGATCTTCGGGCTCGGCCCCTTTCCCGAGATGGGCGTGACCGGCGCGGCCGTGGCGACGACCATCGGCCGCGGCTCCGGCGTGTTGTTCCAGATCTACCTCCTCACGCGGGGCGGCAGCCGCATCGCGCTCCGCCGGTCGCACCTCAGGACCGACCGGCAGGTGCTGGCGGGCATTCTCAGACTGTCGGGCGTCGGCATGTTCCAGAACTTCATCGGCACGGCGTCCTGGATGGGCCTCATCCGGATTCTCACCGGGTTCGGGAGCGCAGCCGTCGCCGGCAACACGATCGGGATTCGCATCATTATCTTCGCGCTGCTGCCGTCGTTCGGCGTCAGCAATGCCGCCGCCACGCTTGT
Source organism: Acidobacteria bacterium RIFCSPLOWO2_02_FULL_65_29 (assembly GCA_001767435.1). Classification (GTDB taxonomy): domain Bacteria; phylum Acidobacteriota; class Vicinamibacteria; order Vicinamibacterales; family CAVVIG01; genus 2-02-FULL-65-29. The sequence continues at coordinate 1,396 of MEKT01000142.1, forward strand.
CGGTCAGAATCTCGGTGCAGGCAAACCCGATCGCGCGGAAGCAGCGGTCTGGCGCGCCGGGTTCTACAACACCGTGGCGCTCAGCGTGGTGGGGCTCGTCTTCTTGGTGTTCGCGCGGCCGCTCATCGGGATCTTCTCGTCGGATCCCGAGGTCGTTCCTTACGGCGTCCGCTGCCTTCGGATCGTGTCGGCCGGCTTTCTGTTCTACGGGTACGGCATGGTATTGACCCAGTCGTTCAACGGCGCGGGCGATACACGGACGCCGACGTTGATCAATCTCGTGTGTCTCTGGATGCTGGAAATTCCGCTCGCCTGGGTGTTGGCCTATCCGCTGGGTCTCGGGCCGACCGGCGTCTTTACGTCAGTGAGCGTGGCCTTCTCGGTGCTGGCGCTCGTGAGCGCGGTGATATTCAAGCAAGGGCGGTGGAAGACGCAGAAGGTGTAGTCCAATAGTCGAATAGTCGTTGGTCGATAGTCGTTAGTTGAGTTAGAAAGGAGAACGAACCATGTCTCTGAAACGGGTGGCTGGCGCGTTGGTGGTCGCGATGGGCTGCGCCCTTGCGACCGCGGTGGCTCAGGAGAAGCCGCAAGGCGTGACGTACACGTCGCCGGGCGGCACGACGCTTCGCCTCATGATTGATGAAACCAATCTGGGATCGGAGGCGTCGGTCGGCGAGATGATCTTCCCGCCCAACACGGCGTCGGCCGAACACGCGCACGGCGCGATCGAGATGTTCTATGTGATCTCGGGCGAGCTCGAGCACGTGGTGAACGGCAAGAGCCAGTTGCTGAAGCCTGGGATGTCGGGCTATGTGAAGCCGCCCGACAAGGTTCGCCACAAGACGGGACCCGCGGGCGCGAAAGTGGTCGTGATCTGGGTGCCCGGCGATGAGGGGCGGCGCGTCGCCTCCCAGTGGAGCCGCGAGCCATAAACTACAATAGACGGCTCGTATGTCAGAGGACCCGATTCCGACAGTCCCCACGGCGCCCGTCGACTTCATTCGCGCAATCGTCGACGAGGACCTCGCGTCGGGTAAGCATCGCGGCATCGTCACGCGGTTTCCGCCCGAGCCCAATGGCTACCTGCACATCGGCCACGCCAAGTCCATCTGCCTGAACTTCGGCGTCGCCGCCGAACGCGGCGGAACCTGCAACCTGCGGTTCGACGACACGAACCCGACCAAGGAAGACGTCGAGTACGTCGAATCCATCCAGGAAGACGTCCGGTGGCTCGGCTTCGCATGGGACGCTCTGTTCTATGCGTCCGATTACTTCGAGCAGCTCTACCAGTTTGCGGTCTCGTTGATCACGCGTGGCCTGGCCTACGTCGACAGCCTGACCGCGGACGAAATTCGCGAACACCGCGGGACGCTGACCGAGCCGGGGCGCGACAGCCCGTATCGCGACCGGCCCGTGGCCGAGAGCCTCGATCTGTTCGCGCGCATGCGCGCCGGCGAGTTTCCCGACGGCGCGCACGTGCTCCGGGCGAAGATCGACATGGCCTCGCCGAACCTGAACATGCGCGATCCGGCGCTGTACCGGATTCGCCACGCGTCGCATCACCGTACGGGCGACGCCTGGTGCATCTATCCGATGTACGACTACGCGCACCCGATTTCCGACGCGCTCGAAAAGATCACGCACTCGATCTGCACGCTCGAGTTCGAGGATCACCGCCCGTTGTACGACTGGCTGGTCGAGCACCTGTTCGAACGCGATCGGCCGCGGCAGATCGAGTTCGCCCGGCTGAACCTCAGCTACACGGTGATGAGCAAGCGCAAGCTGCTCCAGCTGGTGCAGCAGAAGCACGTGTCGGGATGGGACGATCCCCGGATGCCGACCATCAGTGGACTCAGGCGCCGGGGGTACACGCCGGAGTCGATCCGGGATTTCTGCGCGCGGATTGGCGTCGCGAAGAAGGAAAACGTGATCGACGTCGCGCAGCTCGAGCACAGCGTACGCGAGGACCTCAATCGCCGGGCCCCGCGTGTCATGACCGTCTTGCGCCCGCTCAAGGTCGTGATCGCGAACTACCCCGAGGGCCAGGTCGAAGACGTCGACGTGATCAACAATCCGGAGGACGAGTCGGCTGGACGAAGGAAAGTGCCGTTCTCGCGCGTGCTCTACATCGAGCGAGAGGACTTCAAGGAGGACCCTCCCAAGAAGTTCTTCCGGTTGGCGCCCGGGCGCGAAGTGCGGCTGCGGTGCGCCTACTTCATTCGGTGCACCGAGGTGATCAAGGACGCCTCAGGCGAGATTGTCGAGCTTCGCTGCACCTACGATCCTGCGACGCGCGGAGGCGATTCCCCGGACGGCCGGAAGGTGAAGGCCACGCTGCACTGGGTGTCGGCCGTCCATGCCGTGCCGGTCGTCGTGCGCCTCTACGATCGGCTGTTCTCGGTCGAGGATCCCGAGCGCGCCTCAGGCGGCAAGACCTTTCTCGACTATCTCAACCCCGCCTCGCTCGACATCCTTCGAGACTGCCAGGCCGAGCCCAGCCTCGCGACGGCTCGGCCTCCGGCGCGCTTCCAGTTCGAGCGGCTGGGCTACTTCTGCGTCGACGCCGATTCAAGGCCCGGCGCCCTCCTGTTCAACCGCACCGTTTCGCTGCGCGATGCTTGGGCAAAGATCGAACAGAAGCGACCTTAGCGTTCGGTACATTCGCGCGGTTCGGTACACAATTTACTGAACCTCGCGACTTACTGAACGGCGAGTGCTCTTTCCACCTGTTGAGTATGCCGAGCGACGTGCGCCGTCGTGAGCTCCGCCAGCTCGAACAGCGAGATTGTTCCGAACGGCAGGGTGACACCGTAACTCGAGCCCCGTTCGGGTGTGAGCGATGCGATGGCTTTCGACATGCGGTGGCCGCTGGCGCGCAGGCGTTCGAGCGCGGCCTCGGCGCCGACCACGGCAGGTGCTGGAAGCGGGAATGTCTTCTGCCGCGGGACGTCGATCGGGCTGAAGCGTTCGGTGAAGCCGGCGGGGACCGGCTGCGCGAGGAGCGTGGAACCGGCGAGCACGCTCGCCGCCCACTCGTTGGCCATGGCCACGTGGCAGACGATCTGCGCCGCGCTCCAGGCGTCGGCGGCCGTCTGACGCTCGCCGCTGCCCGGCGCGTGCTCGCGAAACTGCGCGATGAGCGCCGTCTGCGCGGCAGTGAAGCGGGCGAGAATGGACACGGCGCGGTCAACGGGCATCGACTCCTCCGGGGAGCAAATACTATCTCAGGATCACTGCCGGACACGAGATCCGCGCGTGTACAATATGGGTTCCTGCCGTGGAACATCACATCTCACAGTACGAGCTCGAGCAGGGAGCGCTCGAGATTCAGTACATCGAAGAATTTTTCGGCGAGTTTCCTCGCAAGAAGACCGCGGCCGAAATCGTGACGCGCCTGCGCGGCCGCGCGCATCTGATCCTGCTGGCCAACGCGGCGCTCGCCGACGGCACGGTGGTGCCGGTGTCGTTCAAGGTCGCGCACGAGATCAAGGCGGGCGAAACCGAGACGAAGCTCGCCGATCTGGTCGCGCGGCTTCGCGACCACGTCCAGTTCGATGGCCGGCGCATCCTCTATACGTGGATTGGCGGCACGCGCCGCGACTGGCGCGGCCAGGGGCATTTCCGCGCGCTCACCGAGCAGCAGGAACTGTGGGCGATCGAGCAGGGCTTCGACGAGGTCGTCGTCAAGACGAAGAACAGGTTCTACGAGATGCGGGGCACGCTCGACCACCTGCGGTTCGAGGTGGTCAAGTACGAGCGCCACCAGTCCGACAACGCCGAGTCAAAGGTGTATCTGAGCAAGAAGCTCCTGCCCGAGGTCCTCCGCAAGCATCGCAGCGCCAAGACGGTCGTGCAGATGAACATCTGATATGCCACCCACCACGAACTACAGCCAGTACCTGGGCGATCTCGAGCCGCTCGCGGCCATGCGCCAGAACGTGGAGCGCATCCGTTCGGTGACGGGCGGCTGGACGAAGGATCGGTTCGATCGCGCGTACGCGCCCGGCAAGTGGACCGCGCGCCAGATTCTCCTGCACCTGGCGCAGACCGAAATGGCGCTGGGCACCCGCGCGCGCATGGCGTTGGCGACGCCCAACTACGCCGCCCAGCGGTTCGATCAGGACGCCTGGGTCAATCGCGAGTCGCGGCTGACCGGCGCCGAGGCACTCGAGGCGTTCGCCGCGATTTCAAGAATGAACGGCGCCCTCTTCGAGGGGCTGTCGCAACCGGATCGCGAGATCGCGATGTCGCACCCCGAGTACGGCTCCATCACCGTCGATTGGATCATTCATTTGCTGCCCGGCCACCAGATCCATCATTTCGCGCAGCTCCAGACAATCGCCGAGGCGAAATAAGAGTGATCACGACTCGTCGCGAGCTGAAGCTGGAGGCCGAGATCTGAGAGCTTCTTTATTGATTCGTCGATCGGAAGCGGCCGTTCTCCGCGGCAGACAGGTAGAGGGCGTTGAAGAGCAGTGGGAAGGTGGCGTGCGCCTGGCCACGGTGTTGCGGCCGGATGCCGAAGAGCACGACGCGGCCCGGGTTCATCTCGATGGAGACGACCGCGGCTCGGCCGGCCATGATTTCCTCGCCTCTCAAATAGCCAGACGCGACGACGTCCACGGCGGGGTATCGCGCGACGACGGTCGATCTCAGCGACGTGAAACCGTCCACCGGCGCGAACACCGGCCCGTTCGTGTAGAACCCGTAGCTGGCGGGCGCCATGCCATAGCCTTCGGGCAGCGATGTGTCGACTTGCAGGCGGAGAATCGTTCCCGGCGCGTCGTGCTGGTCGCGACGCAGCCCGCGCTTGATGTTTCGCACCGGCACCGGCAGGCGCTCGATCGCGAGGTCCGAGGCGCCGCCGAGCGTGACCAACGTGCCGCCGTCGGCGACAAATCGCGCCAGGCTGTCCACGCCGGCTTCGCCGATGCCACCGCGATACTCGGGCCGGATGGTTTCGGCGTTGTAACCGTCCAGGATTTCGCGAGGGCTCTGATCGGCGATCACGATGGCGTCGAAGCGCTGCCGGAGTCCGCCCCGGCGGATGTCGGCGTTGTGGATCGCCGTGAGCGGGAATTCGTACTGCTCGAGCACCCACCGCGTCCACCCCTCATCCATGCTGCCGCCGGTCCACGGAGAGTACAACGCGACGCGTGGCTGTCGGAGCACGATTGACGAGGCGTCGAGCGGATCGGCCGCAGTCGGAGGCGGAGGCTCGGTCGCCGCGACGTTCAGGCTGAGCTCCCTCGCCAGCGCTTCGATGCGTTCGCGCGTCACATCCGTGACCACGACCTGCGACGGGTGCTCGAACGCCACGCGGGCGCCGGTGGCGAGCAGCCGGTTGACGGCGATGGCCGAATCGGGTCCCCTGTACTCGAACACGAAGCGGCTGCCGTTGCCGGCGACCTGCCACGCGGTTCTCGGACGGCCGCTGACCCGAGTGAGCTTCAGGCTCGAGGGATGCGGCGCCTTCACGAACTCGACGTCAACGCCCAGCAGCATGCCGAGCGACCAGGCCGTCACGTCGTAGGGCGGCTCGGCGACGTCGTTGGGGCCCCGGCGCACATCGGGATACGTCTGCCGTTCGAGCAGATCCTTTGCGTAGCGCGAGAACACCTGCGTCATCGGAATCACGAGTGTGCCCGCCGCGTAGCGGCGTCCCTCAGCGTCGAACGCCGACTCGCTGCGATACACCTCGACGCCGCCCATCTGCAGGCGGTCGGCCAGATGGGCGCTCTCGCGCGGATCCTGCTGGTCTTCCATCGGCACCAGCGCCGCCACGGTCTCGCCCTTCCGGGGGTCCTCGACCGTCTGGCGGTTGACCTCGTAGATTTGCCTGAGGATCGCTTCGCGCCGATCCGCCACCGTCTCGAGGAGCGCCAGCGTCGAGATGAGCTCGTAGTCGACGATGTCGCGAAGGGTCCAGCGGCCGCCCATCCACGGCCGTGGATACTCGGTGCGCGGGGTGACATCGGTCGGCGGCGCGAGCGGCGCGTTGTCGAACTGGCCCAGTCCGAACGAGCTGCGCGCGCCGTCAGGGGCCACGAAGCCGGGTGCGGCGCGCAGCTGCTGCACGGGCGCCGCGATGCGGACGCTGGCGACCTCCGTGAGCAGCCCTATCTGGTTGTGCCACCACCCGTTCCATGCGAGCGCGCCCTGCCAGAAATTGGTGTACGTGCTGTTGTAGATGATGCCGTCCTTGCCCGCCGCCTCGAGGGCCGCGGCCTGCGACTGGCCAAGGATCCCGTTCCAGCGATAAATCACCGGATGCACGTTCGGGTTGATCGGATCGGCCGCCGGCATGACGAACATGCGCGGGCCGTTGTTGTTCATCTGGTGCTGATCCAGCCACACCGCCGGGAACCAGTCCTGCCACACGAGCGCGGCGAGGTGCTGGCTTTCCTTCTGCGTGAACATGTACATGTCGCGGTTGAGATCGTGGCCCGCGTACGGGTGACTGAGGGAGGGCAGCGGACTCGGCGCGAAAGGCGTGTTGAGATTGCGGTTGAACCAGTCGGTGATCGCCATCTGGCCGTCGGGGTTGGCGCTCGGCACCAGCAGGAAAATGACGTTGTCGAGAATCTTCTTCACCGCCGGCGAATCGTCCGACGCCAGCTGGTGCACCAGCTCGAGCGCCATCTGCGTGGCGCCGATCTCGTTGGCGTGGACGCTGCAGGTGACGAGCACCACGACCTTGCCCTGGCGGAAGAGCTCGTCGCGCTCGCGCGCGCCTGGCGCGCCGCCTTGGAAATAGAGTCTGCGGGCGAGCTGCCTGTGGCGGTCGAGGTTCCTGAGCGTCTCCGGCGCGCCGATCTCCAGCACCAGAAACGGATTGCCGGCCGTCGATTTTCCCAGCTCGCGCAGGTTGATGCGATCGGAGGCCGCCGCAGCCAGCTTCATGTACTCGACGATCTGGTCCCAGCGGACCAGCTTGTTGTCCGAGCCGACCTTGAAGCCGATAAACTGGTCCGGCGCCTGAAGGGCCCCGGCGGCCCCGGCAGCCATGCTGCCGCCCGACGCGACCAGCGCGCCCGCGACCAGGAGACCCGGGAGGCCGGAAAGGAGGCCGGAAAAGCTGCCGGAAAGGCACCGGCGCCCGCCGCGAGTGTGCATACGCAAGAATAGGCTAGTCCGAATGTCCGAGACAACCATGCCTTCGACCTTCGCGACCCGGATGGACGCCGTTCAGGCCCCGATTGTGTCGGTCATCGGGGATCTCATCCGGCAGTCGCCCGGCACGATCTCGCTCGGCCAGGGCGTCGTGCACTACGGACCGCCCCCCGAGGCCATCGACGCCGTGCGGCTGGCGCTGGCCCGGCCCGAGACGCACCAATACAACGACGGCCACGGGTTGCCCGAACTGGTCGACCGGATCGCGAAGAAGTTGGCGGCGGAGAACGGCATCGACGTCGGCCGCGGCAGCGGCATCATGGTGACGGCCGGCGCGAACATGGCGTTCATGCACGCCGTGCTGGCGACCACCGCGCCGGGCGACGAGATCATCCTGCCCATTCCGTTCTACTTCAATCACGAGATGGCCATCGAGATGGCCGGGTGCCGGGCCATTTCCGTTCCGAGCGATGCGCGGTATCAGCTCGACCTTGGGGCCATCGAGCGCGCGATCACGAGCCGTACGCGCGCGATCGTCACGGTCTCGCCGAACAATCCGAGCGGCGCCGTGCTCCAGGCCGCGTCGCTTCGCGCTGTGAACGATCTGTGCCGCGCGCGTGGGATCTATCACATCGCCGACGAGCCGTACGAGTACTTCACCTACGGGTCGGCGCGCCACGTGTCGCCCGGCTCGTTTCCCGGCGCCTCCAGCCATACGATCTCGATGTACTCGCTGTCGAAGGCCTACGGCTTCGCCGGCTGGCGGGTCGGGTACATGGTGTACCCGGCGCACCTGGCGCCGGCGATCATCAAGAGCCAGGACACGATTCTCATCTGCCCGCCGATTGCGTCGCAGGTCGCCGCGCTCGCGGCGCTGGACGTGGGGCGAGCGTACTGCGAGCCGCACGTCCGCGAGCTCGCGTCGATTCGCGACATCGTCGTCACCGAGCTCGGGGCGCTCGCGCCGATCGCGGCCGTGCCGGCCGCCGACGGGGCGTTCTACTGTCTGATGAAGGTGAACGTCGACGCCGATCCGCTGGCGTTAGCCGAGCGGTTGATTCGCGAGCACAAGGTCGCCGTCATTCCGGGCACGGCGTTCGGCATGACCGACGGCTGCTACTTCCGCGTCGCGTACGGCGCGCTGCAGAAGGCCACGGTGGCCGAAGGCATCGGCCGGCTCGTCACCGGACTGCGCGCGATGGTCGGGTAGCTAAGCTAGCCCGCGTTCTTGTCCTCGTACATCCGTCGGTCGGCGCTCTTGATGAGGGGCGTCAGGTCGGTCGTGTCCGGCGGGACCTCGATCGTGCCCACGCTCAGACCCAGGCCCGGCGGCAGGGAGGCCGCCTCGGGCGCCGCGTCGAAGGCGACCTTCAGTCGCGCGCCCTTGCGCCGCGCCTCCTCGCCGGTGCAGGTGATGAGCACCAGGAACTCGTCGCCCCCGTAGCGGAACACGAAGTCGGCTTCGCGGATGTGGCGCTTCAGAAATCGCGCGACGTACTGCAGGACGCGATCGCCGGCCTCGTGTCCGAGCGAGTCGTTGATCGCCTTGAACCGATCGATGTCGATGAAGAGCAACGACAGCGGCAGACCGAACCGCGCATGCCGCTGCAGCTCCCGATCCATGACCTGCTCGAGAAAGCGCCGGTTGTGGCAGCCCGTCAGCGGATCGGTGATGGCCGCCTGCAACAGCTCTTCCCGCGTCGTCTCGAGACGCCGGTTCGTGAGGCGCAGCTCGTAGGTCATGTCCTCGAAGATCAGCAGGTGCATGCCGAGCATGCCCAAGGTGTAGAGCACCGCATCGACTACCAGCGTTTCGAATGCAAATTGGTCGGCGGCGATCGCGCCACGGGCCATGACGGCGGCGCTGACGTGAGAGATGGCCAGTCCGAGGACGACGAACGCGATGAGCCCGGCCCCGATCATCCGGCGCTCGAGGAGGACCGCCGCGTACATGGTGCCGGCGCCCGCGTAGGTCAGCGCCGTGAGTGCGTACCCAGGTGTGTCGACGGCGGCGATACCGAACACCAGCGGCGCCACCAGAAACCACGCGGCCGCGACGAGCGGCGCCTTCACGCCGCCCGGCAGCGTGAAGGCCGTGCGCCGGAAGACGCCCGCGGCCCAGAGAAACGTGACCGCCGTGCCCAGGCGAAGCAGTTGGGAGAGGCCGGTCGCGCCGCGCTCGACCATCGGGCTGGCCCAGCGCTGGGCGCTCAGGAGCTCCGTCGGGACCATGAGCAGCCATCCGGCAGCCCACAACAGAATGAAGTGTTTGCGCCGATGCGCGTACTGGAGCAGCAGAAGGCCGCTCGCCAGCGCCGCGCCGAACGCAAACGCATGCTGGGGGTTGATGAGCACCGACGAGGCGTCGATGCCGTCCACGCCCACTAGACGTCGAGCTCCTCGGCTTCTTCGGCCCGCTCCATGATGAACCGGAACCGCGCCGATGCGTCCTTGCCCATGAGCTCGTTGATGACGCGATCGGTGACGATCTGATCGCCGATGTCGACGCGGAGCAGCCGCCGGGTGCGCGGATTGAGCGTCGTCTCCCACAGTACCTTCGGCATCATCTCGCCCAGGCCCTTGAAGCGAGTGATCTCGGGCGTGAGGCGGGCTCCGTTCTTGGTGTGTTGCTTGAGGATGAGGTCGCGCTGGGCGTCGTCGAGCGCCCAGTACGTGTCCTTGCCGAGGTCGATCCGGTAGAGCGGCGGCTGCGCGAGGAATACCTTGCCGTTCGACATGAGCTGCGGCAGGTGCCGATAGATGAACGTCAGCAGCAGCGTTGCGATGTGGTTGCCGTCGGAATCGGCGTCGGCGAGGATGATGACCTTTCCGTAGCGCAGACGCGTCAGATCGAAATTCTTGCCGAGACCGCAGCCGAGCGCCGTCACCAGATCCGACAGCTCCTTGTTCTCGAGCACTTTGGCGAGCGACACGCTCTCGGTGTTGAGCACCTTGCCGCGCAGCGGCAGAATCGCCTGGCGCGTTCGGTCCCGGCCCTGCTTGGCCGACCCTCCCGCCGAATCGCCCTCGACGACGAAGAGCTCGCTGCCGTCGCTCGTCGGATTGGTGCAGTCGCTCAGCTTGCCGGGGAGGTTCAGCCGCGTGGACGTCGCACTCTTGCGCGACACCTCGGCCTGCGCCGCGCGGCTGGCTTCGCGCGCGCGCGAAGCCAGAATGATCCGCGCCACGATGGCTTCAGCGACGCTCAGGTTGTGGTTCAGCCAATGCTCGAGCGCAGGCCGCACGACGCCGTCCACGGCCGACACGAGCTCCGGGTTGTTCAGGCGATCCTTGGTCTGCCCCTGGAACTGCGGCTCCTGGACGAACACGCTCAGCACACCCGTCAGCCCCTCGCGGATGTCCTCGGCCGTGATCGTCACGCCTTTCGGCGACAGGTTGTGCGTGTCGATGAAATTGCGGACGGCTTTGCCCACGCCCGCGCGCAGCCCGCTCTCGTGCGTGCCTCCCGACCCGGTTGGGATCCCGTTGACGTACGACCGGAGGTGCTCGTCGGTCGCTTCGGTCCACTGCAGCACCAGATCGAGCCGCAGGCCTTCGTCCCTGTTCAGCGCGAACGGCGCCTCGTGCACGGCTTTCGCGCCGCGCAAGGCGACGATCGCCTTCAAGTAGTCGGGGAGTCCTTCGGCGTGCTCGAAGACGGTCTTCTGTTTCGCGGTCTCGTCTTCGAAGACGACCTTCAGGCCCTTGTGGAGGTAGCTGGCGACCTCGAGCCGGGCCTTGATCACGTCGGCGTCGAACTCGATCTTCGGGAAGATCGCGGCGTCGGGATGAAAATAGACGGCCGTTCCGGTGCCGCGCGCCGGCCCCACCTTCTTGAGCGCATTGGCGGGTTTCCCTTGCCTGAACCGCATTTCCCACTCGGCGCCGTCGCGCCGAACCGTCGCCACCAGCTCCTTCGACAGCGCGTTGACGACGCTGGCGCCGACGCCGTGCAGGCCACCGGCCGTCTTGTAGCTGCCGTGCTCGAACTTGGCGCCGGCGTGCAGCATCGTGAAGATCACTTCGAGCGCGCTCTTCTTCGTCGTGGGGTGCTTGTCGACGGGGATGCCGCGGCCGTCGTCTTCAATCGTGATCGAAGAGCCGTCGGCGTGGAGCGTGACCCGGACGTTCGAGGCGTAGCCGTTCATCGCCTCGTCGATCGAGTTGTCGAGGATCTCCCAGATCAGGTGGTGGAGGCCCACCGAGCCCACCCCGCCGATGAACATGCCGGGGCGCTTTCGAACCGGCTCGAGCCCTTCCAGAACCGTAATGTCTTTGGCGGTGTACTGGGTCGAAGCCATTTATAGTAATGTGACCCTTTTAACTGCGATGCTGCGTGCTCTCGTTTTCTGTTTCACGATTGTAGCGGCATTTCCGGCCTGGCTCGACGCCGCGCCGCCGATTTCCGACGAAGCCACGGTTTCCGCCGAGGTGTTGGCGCTCGCGCGGACGCTCGGCCTCGATCCGCCCCGCGATCGCGCGCGGTTCGTCTCCGAGCTCGCCCGCCTGTTGTACACGCCGCCGTTCGGTAAGAGCGCGGCGCAGGCTGCGCTCCTCAATCCGGGGCTCGTCGACCCTGAACTGACGGCCGCCGAGCGGCCCATGCGCGTGCCCGTGCCGCTCACCGCCGACCTCTGGAGCCGTGCCATCTTCAGGCGGACGATCAAGCCCAACGACCTCATCGCGACCATCATGGCCGACCGCCGAGCCGCGTTGCTGTGCTACGGTCTCGCGGGGCTCGACGATGAGACGCTGGGCTATCTCGCGCAGCACACAGGGCTGCTCACCGAGATCCACCAGCGATCGGCGATGGCGTTTGCGGCGTTCGGCACCAGCCTGCGCATTCACGCGGGCCGGATCGTGCCACCCGGCGGCGATTCCGCCGTCCCGCTCTGGGAAGCCGTCGTCGGCCAGAGCGTCGGGAGCCCCGAGGCGTTCGCGCGCGTTCTTTTCTCGATGAGCGGCGCGCGCGTCGCGTACCTGTACGACACCATCGCGCAGCTCGATCCGCCGAACGCCGCCTTCGTGCTCGGCGCGTGGATGGCCGATCCCGAACTGCGCCTCCGGCGGTTCGCGGCGCTCGTCGACGCCTGCAGCCGCGGCTACCGCGAATGGCGGTTGGACGCGCTGCCATTTTCCAGGCCGCTTCACGATGTATCGATGCTCTTCCTGCGCCTGCGTGTCGAGCCGGACGGTTCGCTCGTGGCGCCCGCGTCGCAGGCGTTCTGGACGGCGGCCTACGCCAGCGATGACGTGGCCGTGGACTCGGTGACGTTGTCAGAGGCGCCCGGCGCCGATCAACCGATCGATGCGGCGTGGCTCGTCGAGACGACGAGCGGCAGTGACATGTCCTGGCGCGGCGATCGCCTCGATCAGTTCGCCTTCGGACAGCGCGTGTTCTCGGGCGTGCCGGCCAATTCGTGGGCCGCTGCGGTCGTGGCCATTCGGGCGTTTCCGAGCCAGCGCATGCTGTCGCTGACGCTCGAGCGCATGGGCATCACCGCCCCGACGGTGTACGCCTCGATCGCGCGGCAGGCGCAGCGCATGACGGGTGGCAGTCCACAGCGGCAGTTCAGAACGCTCGGGCAGCTCCAGGCCGTCGTCGCGCTCGTGGCGCGGATGAGGGCCAACGCCGCCCTCACACCGGCCGCTGCCGAGCGGCTCGTGGTGTCGGCCTTCAACGTCCCGGTCGACGGCGAGCGGTACCTGGGCGGCATGGCGGCCTGGCTGAGGCGCGAGCTCTTGCCGCATCTGCCCGCCGCGCCCGAGGACGCCGACGCGCGTGGCGTCGGCGCGATCGAAGCCCGTCTGATTGCCGGACTGGCCGGTCGCGATGAGGGATCGTCGGCGCCGCGCGTGCTGTGGGAGGGCCAGCAGTATCGGCTCGACCTGGCCGCGGGTGAGCGCCGCCGGCTGCTGGCGATTCGCGGAAAACAGGAAGGCTACTCGGTCGACCTTGCCCTGGCGCTCGACCTGATGGCGCGCGCGCTCGCCGCCGACGGTCTGACGATCGAGACGGTGCGACGGCTGGCCGGCGAGCTGGCCGCGTTCCCAGACACGTTCGATCGCCGCCTGGACTCGCCCCCGGAGTCGCGTGCGCCCGGCGTCGAACAGCCGCGCCCAGCCCGCGACTGGATCGAGCGATTGGGCGACGAGCTCGCGCGCAGCGAGCGCGGCAAGGACCTCAGACGCGCGGCCCGTCTCGCGCCAGCGATCGCCGAAACGGTCGACGAGATCCTCACCGATGCGCTGATATCGCTGGCCTACGCGGCCGATCTCGGCGAAACCGACGGCGCCGCGATGCTTGCGCGGAACGCCGCGCTGCGCCACGACTTCGGGTTCGGACGCAAGGACACCAGCATGCGGTCGCGTTCGCTCTGGGCCCTGCCGCGCCAGGATTTTCTGCCCGGCGTGCCGTGGCACGTGACCGGATCGCTCCTCGGCCTCGATATCGCCATGGCGTCGCTCTCGCTCAAACGCATCAGCCCCGATCGCTTTGCCGAAGCGCCGCGTCTGCCGTCGAACGAACGCGACGCGTTCGCGGTGACGGTCTCGCTCATGAACGCCCGCATGCTTCGCGACGCCGATCGCGGTGCTGTGGTCGCGGCCATCAGCCGCGGCCGCGATCGCGTTGCTGCGCTCGCGGCCGGCCGACTGCCGCTCGAATCGCTGGCCGGCGCCGTCGGCATGGACGGTTGGCGCCGCCGCGCAATCGGCTGGATGCTCACCGAAGACGCGAAGTCGATTCCCACCATGTTTTCGCTCGCCGAGCTCCTCGTGCTCGGCGGAGGGCTTGACGGTGTGAACGTGAACGCCTGGGGGACCACGGCCGTGCAGTCCGAAGGTTGCATCTGCACGCGCCTGACGCTGCCCCGTACCTGGCGGCTCCTGTCGGGACGCCCGCAGATGGCGTTGATGGCGTCGGGCGTTCCCGACGTGAATTTGGGTGTGGCGGCGACACTGGCTGAGTTTGGGCTACCCGCCGCCTTGACCCGCTTCGCGCTGACCGCCGCCACCCTCGACTTCATCGAAGCGGTGGCGCCGGCCGATCCCAACGATTGGTGGACCCTTGCGCGGGCCGCGCAGGCCATCCCGAACGAGCTCGTCGAGGACTACGTGGCGGCCGCCGCGGCTGTTGACGGCCCGCTCGTACCCGACGAAACTTGGTCCACGAGACATCTTCTCAGGCCATGATTGTGACGCCCGAAGCACGTTTCTGTCGGTGCGCCTTGGAAGTGTCTTGGCGGAGCTTCGTTACTCGTCGCTGAATCGAGGCCTCATGCGCCGCTGGGTGCTGACGTTCACCGTCGTCCTTCTGCTCGCCGTTGGCGGGCGAGGGCAGGAGCGTGCGCCGGTGGTCGAGATCCTGTCGCCCGAACCCGGCGAAGCCGTGATCGGGGTGACCACGCTTCGCGCGGGCGTTGAGCCCGCGGACGCGGCGGCGCGCGTGACGTTCTTCGTGAACGGGCGCCAGACGTGCGAAGTCGAACGTCCGCCGTTCGAGTGCGAATGGGACGCGGGCGGCGAGGTGATCGAGCATCAGATACGCCTCGCCGTCACGCTCACGGCCGGCGGTCGTGTGTTCAGGGCGCTCCGGACCAAGCCGCTGCGGTACGACGACAAGGTCGATGTGGATGCCGTGCAGGTCACCGTCACGGTGACCGACGACAACGGACGATTCGCCCGGGGCATTCCTCGATCGGCGTTCAAGCTGTACGAGGACGGAAAAGTCCAGACGATCAGCCACTTCACGTCCGAGAACGTGCCGCTCGAGCTCATCACGGCCGTTGACATCAGCGGCAGCATGACGCCGTCGATGGCGAAGCTGAAGCGCGCGGTCAAGGAATTTCTGGGCGCGGTGCCTCCGCGGCACGAGGTGACGCTGCTCGGCTTCAACGACGCGGTTTTTCTGCTCACGCAGAAAACGACCAACCCCGCCGACCGCGTACGCGCCGTGGATCGGCTGGCGCCGTGGGGCGCGACGGCGCTCTACGACGTGATTCTGCGGGGGACCAACTTGCTCGGGCGCCAGATCGGCCGCAAGTCGGTTGTCGTGTTTTCCGACGGCGAGGATCAAGGCAGCCACGTCGCGCTGGGCGACGTCGAGCGGCGGCTCCAGACGAGCGACGTGACCTTGTACATGATCGGGCAGGGCCGTGGCGTGAGCCAGGAGTACCTCAAGAGAATCATGGCCCAGCTGACCGCGCCGACCGGCGGGCGGGCGTTCTTCACCGATAGCGTCGACGAGCTGCAGGGCGCGTTCGAAGAGCTGCTTGACGAGCTGTCGAACCAGTACTTGGTCGGGTACCAGTCGACCAACACGCGCCGCGATGACAAGTGGCGCGAGATCAGGGTCGAGGTCGACGGGTACGCCAACGTCCGCGCGCGCAACGGATACCGCGCCGTTCCGCAGAAATAGATGACACCGCGAAGACACGAGAACACGACGACCGTCTCGTACCAGCGATTGACGCCCTGGTGTCTTCGTGGCGGCCTTTGGATGTTCGCAGCCGCCACGCTTGCCGCGCAGCAGCCGCCGCAGACGCCGGTCTTCCGGTCTTCCGTCGAAGTCACCTCGGTCGACGTCGGCGTGGTCGATCGTGATGGGAAACCGATTCTGGGTCTCTCGGCGTCTGATTTCACCGTGCAAGTCGATGGCGCCCCGCGCCGGGTGCTGACGGCCGAGTGGGTGTCGCTCGTGACGCCCGCGAAGCCCGAAGCGCCGCCGCCTCCGCCCGGATACTCGAGTAACGAGAACGCCACGGGCGGCCGTCTGATCCTGATCGTGATCGATCAGCCCAACATCCGGTTTGGCGGCGCGGCCGGCGTCCGAAGGGCGGTCAACGGGTTCATCGATCGCCTGCAGAAGTCGGACCGCATCGCCGCTGTCGGCATCGGTCCCGGCTCGTCTTCGACGCCCTTCACCGCGGATCGCGAGAAGGTGAAGCAGGCCATCCTGCGGATGCCAGGACAGCGGATGACGGACTCGCTGTCCGGCGTCACCATCGCGATTTCCGAGGCGCTGGCGATCAGAAACAGCGACGGCCTGATTGCCGAACGGGTGTTCAGGCGCGAGTGCGGCGAGCCCGCGACGAATGGCTCGTTCACGATGGAGCAGGAGATCTGCCGGATCCGCATCGAAGGCGAGGCGCTGTCGATCGCCCAGGTCGGCATGGCCGAAAGCGACATGACGCTGGGCCAGCTCCGCGCGCTGCTCACGGCGCTCAAGACGATCGACCTGCCGAAAACGATGGTGATCGTGACTGAAGGGTTCCTGACCGACGACCAGCAGCCGTCGATGGTCGAGCTCGGAACCCTGGCGGTCGAGGCGCGCACGAGCATCTACGCGCTCAAGCTCGACGATCAGAACTTCGACATCTCCGAGAGAGGCGCGCCGCCCGCCCCGTTCGAGGACCGGCGCGCGCGGGCAGAAGGCATCGAGATCGTCACGGCCGCGGCGCGCGGTACGTTGTTCAATATCAGCGTCGGCGCCGAGGCGGCCTTCGATCGGATCGAGGCGGAGCTGTCGGGCTATTACCTGCTCGGCCTGGAATCCGGCGTCGCCGACCGAGACGGCAAGGGCCATCCCCTCAAGGTCTCGGTCAATCGGCCAGGCGCAAGCGTGAGGTCGCGCCGGCGGCTGACGCCGCCTCCGGGCTCCGGTGCGCCACCGACTCCACGCCAGGCCGCGTTGGCCGCGCTGGCTTCGCCGCTCGTCGTGTCGGCGCTGCCCCTGCAGGTGGCGACGTTCTCGCTGCGGGGTCCCGACCCGTCGAAGATTCAGCTCCTCATTCACGCCGCCATTGGCGCCGACTACTCTTCGTCGAGGCCGGTGTCGTTCGGATACGTGATCACCGACGCAGATGGAAGAATCATCGACAGCCTGGGCGGCGATGCGCGGCTGCCGCCGGTGATGGCGGGGGTGCCGTCCGCCCTTCAGTACACGATCGGCGCGAGCATTCCGCCTGGAGACTACACGCTCAAGCTGGCGGTGGCCGAGGGCGAGCTGGTCGGCACGATCGAGCATTCAATCCATGCGACCCTCATCGAGGCGCCGCCGGTCCGGCTGAGCGAGTTGATGGTAGGCGGCCCGATCGCCGTTCTCCGCCAGATGGATCAACCGACGATTGGTCACACGGTGGCGTTTGGCAGCGTGCACGGCTATCTCGAGGCGTACGGCCTCGGTTCGAACGCGCTGAAAGCGCGGTACGAGATCGCACCAGACGAGCAATCGCCCGCCGTGCTCAGCACCGACGTCGTGGGCCGGCCGGCCGGGCCCGAGCGGACGATTTTTTCGAACGTGGTGCTGGTCCGCCAGCTGCCGCCAGGCCGCTATGTGCTGCGCGCGATCGTGTCGTCGGAGGAAGGGCCACCGAAGACGCTGACGCGCGGTTTCGAAGTGGCCGCGCCGCGCGTCCTGATGACGTCGGCCGACGCGTCCGGATCGGGCGTGTTGGCGGCGTCGGAGGTGTACCTTCCCGTGCTGGACACGCAGTTGGCGCGCGCGTTCCGGCTCGACGAGGCCGGACGGCCCGAGACGCTGCGCGCGTTTCGCGACCGGATCGCGCCCGAGTCGAGGAGCACGTTCGACGCCGGCGTGGCGTCGCTCGCGGCCGGCGACTTTCTGAAGGCGGAGACCACGTTGAAATTGCTCGCGCAGGGCGACGCCGAGAGCACGGCGGTGCTGGCGTACCTGGCCGCGACGTTTGCCGCCTCCGGTCACGATCTCGAAGCCGCGAGCGCCTGGCAGACGGCGCTCATCGACGGCAGCGATTTTCCAGAAATCTACCAGTGGCTCGGCGACACGCTGATGCGCATCCACGATCTCGGCCAGGCGCGGATGATTCTGGAGGAGGCCGTCGCGAAATGGCCCTCCGACCGTCGATTCTCCAAGCCTCTTGCCATCATGTATGCGACCTTCGGCCAGGGCCGTGAGGCCGTTCGCACGCTGCAGCGTCATTTGTCGGCAGATCCCGACGACATCGACGCCACCTACATGTGCCTCGAGTGGATCTATCACCTGCATCTCACGGGCGTCGCGGCCCAGACTCGCGCCGAGGACGTGAAGGCGGCGCGTGGGTATGCCGCGAGGTACGAGCGGGCGAAAGGCCCGCAGCTTCCCCTCGTGAAACAGTGGATGGACTATCTGGAAGGCCGCCGCCGGTGAGAGGATCCCTGCTATGGCTGCTGGCGGCATCGACGCTCGCCGCCCAGGCGCCGACTCAGACGCCTGTCTTCAAGGCGGGCGTCGAGCTCACCTCGGTCGACGTGGGTGTCGTGGACGCTCAGGGCCGCCCGGTGGCCGATCTGGGGCCCGAGGACTTCGTCGTCCAGATCGACGGCCGGGCGCGGCGCGTCGTGAGCGCCGAATGGATTTCGCTCGTGACGCCGGCCCGACCTGATGCGCCGCCGCTTCCGTCCGGCTATTCGACCAACGAACATTCGACGGGGGGCCGGCTGATCATGCTCGTCATCGATCAGCCGAACATCCGATTCGGCGGCGCTGTCGCCATCAGGGGCGCCGTCAACGGGTTCATCGATCATCTGCAGGCGTCCGACCGCGTCGCCGTGATCGGCCTCGGACCTGGCGGCCCGCCGTCGACGCCGTTTACCGCCGATCGCCGGCGCCTGCAGGAAGCGATCGCGAGGATGGTAGGCCTGAGGCTCACGACGAGCGGCGCGAGTCGCTACACCGTGACGCTCTCCGAGGCGCTCGCGATCGACCGCAACGAAGCGGGTGTGCTCGAGCGCGTCTTCAACCGCGAATGCGAAGGCGAGCCGCCGGGCCCGCGCCGCCAGCTGTGCGAATCGGTCGTCGAAAACGAAGCGCACACGGTGGCTGTGCAGGGCACGTCGGATGGCGACATGACGATCTCGTCGCTCCGCGCGCTCATCGATGCCGTCCGATCGATTGACGCGCCGAAGACCCTCGTCCTGGTGACCGAAGGATTCATTATCGGCGACCGCCTGATCGACGTCCAGAATCTGGGCGCGTTCGCTGCCACCGCGCGCACGAGCATCTACGCGCTCAAACTCGAGGAGACGATGTTCTCGGACATCGCCCAGAAGAGCGCCACGATCACGCGGTTCGACGACCGGCGCGAAACGAGCGTCGGTGTGGAGACGCTGGCCAACGCGTCTCGCGGATCCTTGTTCAACATCACGGTGTCGGCCGACAGCGCGTTCGCCCGAATCGAGTCGGAGCTGTCGGGCTACTACCTGCTCGGCGTCGAATCGGGCGCAGCCGACAAGGACGGCAAGCCCCATCCGATCCGCGTGTCGGCGAAACGCGCGGGCACGAGCGTGCGGTCGCGGCGGCAGGTCATGACGGCTGGCGATCTCGACCACCCGCGCAGCCCACGCGAGGCCGTGGCGAGCGCTCTCGTCTCGCCGATGATGACCTCGGCGTTGCCGCTGCAAGTGGCGACCTTCGCCCTTCGCGGCCCAGATCCCGCGAAGGTTCAGCTGCTCGTGCATGCCGCCGTCGGCTCCGACTACTCGGCGTCGAAGGTCGTGACGTTCGGGTACACCATCATCGATTCGCAGGGACGAATGGTCGAAAGCCTTGGTGGCGACGTGCGGTTGCCGCCGGTGATGAACGGCGTGCCCTCGCCGCTTCAGTACGACGTCAGCTCGAGCCTGCCGCCGGGCGAGTACACGCTGAAGCTCGCCGTGGCGGACGGGGAACGCGTTGGGACCGTCGAACATTCGGTGCACGCCTGGCTGGTCGACGCCCCTCCTGTCCGGCTGAGCGAATTGATGGTGGGCGGCCCCGTCGAGGTACGCGACCAGCTGCGGCCCACGATCGGACACACGATCGCCTTCGGCAGCGTCCAGGGCTATCTCGAGGCGTACGGCGTCGCCGCCGCCACCGTGAAGGCGACGTACGAAATCGCGGCCGACCCGAAGTCGCCGGCCCTTCTGAGCGAGGAGGTGCGTGGACAGTCCGCGGGGCCGGACCGCGTCATCTTTTCGAAGGTGATGCTGGTGCGCCAGCTGCCGCCTGGCCGATACGCTTTGCGCGCCGTGCTCTCGACCGACACACGGGCCGTTCGGACGCTCACACGTGATTTCGAGATCGCGGCGCCGCCCGTCCTGATGACATTGGCTGAACCCGCCGGCGCGCCCACTGCGGCGCCGGCCGAAGTCTATCTGCCCGTCGGCAAAGAGCTGTTCTCGCGCGCCTTTCGGCCGGAGGAGGCCCTCGGGCTCGAGACGCTCCAGACGTTCCGCGCCCGCGTCGCGCCTGAGGCCCAGAGCGCGTTCGACGAAGGCGTGGCGCTCGTCCAGGCGAGGGAATATGCCAAGGCGGAGCGCACGCTCAAGACCGCCATTCGGGCGGACGCCGACAGCACCGCGCCGCTCGCGTATC
>MEKT01000143.1 GCA_001767435.1 Acidobacteria bacterium RIFCSPLOWO2_02_FULL_65_29
CCGCGAGGCACGAGGTCAGGCCCGGTGAATCGATGCCCGCAGCGTGCACGACTGCTGGATTCGTTCGATCGCGGCGGATCAGGAAATCCGCGAACGACTCCTCGGGCGGGTGGAGCTTGGCGCGGATGCCGCTGCCCGAGAGCCGCAGGTCGTCGAGCATCACCCCGCGCAACAGACGTCGCGCCGGTTCGAGAAACGCCTCGACCGGCAGGCGGTCGTGTTCGTAGTCGTCCTTCCGGTCCTGATACGTCGCGGTGGGCCCCAGCCAGACCGCGCCGTCCGTCGTGCGCACGAGGTGCACCCCGAGGCCGTGGCCCGACGAGAGCGGCGGAGGATAGACGAGCGCGTTGACCAGCGAGCGCTTCGCCGGCGTGAGCTCCGCGTACTCGCCCCGGCACGGATAGATGGTGAACCGCTCGCCGCCGAGGAGGCTCGAGACCTCGTCGGCGTACAGTCCCGCGGCGTTGACGACCTGGCCGGCGAAGATGCCTTCGCGCTCGGTGCGGAGCACGATGCCGCCTCCCGACGCCGGCTTCGCGGAGACGAGGCGGGTGCCTGGGAGAAAAATGGCGCCAGCCGCTTCGGCGGTGCGCAGCAGGGCCTTCACCAACTCTTCGGAGTCCACGATGCCGCTATCGGGCGAATAGAGCGCGGCGACGGCGTGAACGTGCGGCTCGCGTTTCGTCACGAACGCCGGGTCGACGAGCTCCAGACCTTCGACGCCGTTGCCCCGTCCGCGCGCGAGGAGCGCCTCGAGCTCGGCCACTTCGTGCGCGTCGGTGGCCACGATGATCTTCCCGCACCGTTCGTGGGGCACGTCGTGGTCCGCGCAGAAGGCATACATCAGGCGCGCGCCCTCCACCGAGAGCCGGGCCTTGAGCGTGCGCGCGGGATAGTAGATACCGGCGTGAATCACGCCGCTGTTGTGGGTGCTCGTGTCGAGACCGGGGCGCGGATGCCGTTCGAGCACGCACACCGATCGCCCGCGACGCGCGATCGCCCGCGCCGTCGCCAGCCCCGTCACGCCCGCGCCGATCACCGCGACGTCAATCCGCTCCACTGATTCGATCCCCCCGACGATCACCGCATCCCTCGACAGGCTCGGGATGGTCCTCTGCCCTTCTGTCCTCTGCCCTTTGCCCTCTGCTCTCAGCCCTACTGGTTTTTGCGATCTTACCCCGTGGTACAATTCGGCGACTTTTGCGCCTGCGGCCCGCGCGAGGACAGCGAGTCGGCGCCCGCGGCCAAGCCAGGTGAGAACCACCGCCGCAGCGCGTCGTCGAGCGGGGGTGGGGCCCCGCGAGCATAGGACAATGTCCAAACGAGCGCTCATCACCGGCATCACCGGACAGGACGGCTCGTATCTCGCCGAGCTGCTTCTCGGCAAGGGGTACGAGGTCGTCGGCATGGTCCGGCGATCGAGCGCACCCAACAATTGGCGCATCGAGCACCTGTTGGACCGCATCACGCTCGCGCCGGCGGACCTGCTCGACCAGCTGTCGCTCCTGCGCCTTATCGACGAAGTCCGGCCGCACGAGGTGTACAACCTGGCCGCCATGTCGTTCGTGCCGGCGTCGTGGGACCAGCCGATGCTGACCGGCGAGTTCAACGCGCAGGGCGTCACGCGCATGCTCGACGCCGTACGCCGCGTCGATACGTCGATCAAGTTCTACCAGGCCTCGTCGAGCGAGATGTTCGGCAAAGTCCGCGAAGTGCCGCAGACCGAGCTCACGCCGTTCTATCCGCGCAGCCCCTACGGTGTCTCGAAGGTGTTCGCCCACTACATCACGGTGAACTATCGGGAGAGCTACCACCTGTTTGCCGTGTCGGGGATGCTCTTCAACCACGAGTCGCCGCGCCGGGGGCTCGAGTTCGTCACTCGAAAAGTGTCGGACGGTGTCGCCCGCATCAAGCTGGGGCTTGCGAACACGCTATCGATCGGCAACCTCGACGCGCATCGCGACTGGGGGTTTGCGGGCGATTACGTGCTCGCCATGTGGAAGATGCTCCAGCAGGACCGTCCCGACGACTACGTGATCGCGACCGGCGTCAGTCATTCGGTGCGGGAGCTCGTCGACATCGCCTTCGCACGAGTGGGGCTCGACTGGCAGAAATTCGTGCGCGTCGACCCGGCG
Source organism: Acidobacteria bacterium RIFCSPLOWO2_02_FULL_65_29 (assembly GCA_001767435.1). Taxonomy (GTDB): domain Bacteria; phylum Acidobacteriota; class Vicinamibacteria; order Vicinamibacterales; family CAVVIG01; genus 2-02-FULL-65-29. Next base: position 2,136 of record MEKT01000143.1, read on the forward strand.
CTCCTGCGGCCGGCCGAGGTCGATCACCTGCTCGGCGACGCGGCCAAGGCCAGAGCCGAGCTCGGATGGACGCCCGAGGTCGACTTCAAGCAGCTCGTGGAGATGATGGTTGACGCAGATATGGCCCGCCTCACTGCAGCGTCGGCTGCTCACAGGGTTCCGACGCTCTAAGAGTGGCTTTCGCAGCTGCTGGCTAAGGACCGTTTGACTCACAGGATCGTCGATCGCATTCGGACGAGGGAGGCCCGGGTGGGCGTGATCGGGCTCGGCTACGTCGGGCTGCCGCTCGCCGTGGAGTTCGCCCGTGCGGGGTTCGACGTCACCGGCTTCGATGTCGACGACACGAAAGTGGCGTCCGTCAACCAGGGGCGCAGCCACATTCCGGACGTGTCCGACCTGGACTTGTGCGCGGCCGTGAAGTCCGGACATCTCGGCGCGACCACCGACATGAGCCGGCTCGGCGCCATGGACGCGATCGACATCTGCGTCCCCACGCCCCTCAGAAAAACCAAGGATCCCGACCTCTCCTACATCGTCAAGGCCGTCGAGGCCGTCGCCGAGACGCTCACCAAGGGCCAGCTCGTCGTCCTCGAATCGACGACGTACCCGGGCACGACCGACGAGGTCGTGCAGCCGATGCTCGAGGCGAAGGGACTGAAGGCCGACGTGGACTTCCTGCTCGCGTTTTCGCCGGAGCGCGTCGACCCGGGGAACGCCCAGTTCACGACACGGAGCATTCCGAAAGTCGTCGGCGGCGTCGGGCCCGCGAGCACCGAAGCGGCGAGCGCGCTGTACGGCGCCGTGGTGTCGTCGGTGGTGCCGGTCAGCTCCACCCGTGTGGCGGAGATGGTGAAGCTGCTCGAGAACACGTTCCGCGCGGTGAACATCGGGCTCGTGAACGAGATCGCGCTGATGTGCCACACGATGGACATCGGCGTCTGGGAAGTGATTGACGCCGCCAGGACCAAGCCGTTTGGGTTCATGCCGTTCTATCCGGGGCCCGGCCTCGGTGGACACTGCATTCCGATCGATCCGTTCTACCTGTCGTGGAAGGCGCGCCAGAAAGGCTTCGAGTGCCGCTTCATCGAGCTGGCCGGCCAGGTGAACGGCTCGATGCCGGAGTACGTCGTGACGCTCATCTCCGACGCGTTGAACTCTGTCAAAAAGCCGGTCAACGGCTCGAGGATTCACGTGTTCGGCGTGGCGTACAAGAAGGACGTCGGCGACGTGCGCGAGTCGCCCGCGCTCGACATCATCGAGCTCCTCACGCAGCGCGGGGCGGCCGTGAGCTACACCGATCCGTACGTCGAGCGTCTCGAGCATGGCGGCCGGACGCTCCAGCACGTGCCGTTCGAGGCTGCCCTGGCGTCCTCGTGCGATTGCGCCGTCGTCGCGACGGATCATGGGGTGTTCGATTACGGCCGGATCGCCGCGATGCCGCTCGTCGTCGACACGCGGAACGCGCTGCGAGGGTTCGACGCCGCGTCAATTGTCCGCCTCTAGTCCGGAGGCACTCGAGTCGCCGTGCCGTTTATGTCGCTGGTGTTGTGGGCGCTCGTCATCGCGGCCGGCACGACGATTGTCTTCGGCCGAGAGATGGATTTCTATCCAGCGCTGCTCGACGAACGGGGAGTGCTCAGCTCGGCCTCCGGCGGCGGGGAGCCGTCGTTCGTCATCCGCTGGGTCCTGCATGCCGGCCTCATACCCCTCGTCGGCATTTTGTGGTTCGACTGGCTGTTTGGCTTGGCTGCCGGTCTGATCTGGCTGGCGTCGAATGTGAACCCCGAGATTGTCGGTCCGTTGGCGCGTGTGCGAGCCACCCTGCCCGAGGCGTCCATCGCGTCGGTCCGATCGTTTGCGTGGAGGATGTGGGACCGCGATAGGTACGGCTCGACCGCGCTTTCCATGGACGACAGCCGCGAGCTCGGCCTGCTCGTCAAGTGGCGCTTTCTCGACCCGAGTCCTTAGCCGGGCCCATGGCGACCGCCGTTCTCATCGTGAATTACAAAGCGTATGCCGAGCTCGGCGGCTGCCTGACGTCGCTCGCGCCCTATCTCTCGGCCGACGACGAGATCGTGGTCGTCGATTACGAGAGCGACACGCGTGCGCTCGACGCCGCGATCGACGTGGGCCGGGCGGTGACCACTGTGAGGCGAGCCGACAACCTCGGGTTCGCGGTGGGCGTGAACATGGCGGCGGCCTGCGCCCGCGCGCCGTATCTGCTGCTGCTCAATCCCGATACGCGCGTCGAGGGGCCCGTCGTGCGCATGCTCGAAGAATGGCTCGAGGCGCACCCCGACGTGGGCGTCGCGGGCGCGCGCGTGTTGAACGCGGACGGGTCCGTCCAGGCGACCGCGCGGCGTTTTCCCGACGTGACGACCGCGCTCGGCGGCCGCTCGACGTGGCTCACCAGCCGGTTCCCCGGCAACTGGTTCTCGCGGAGGAACCTCGGCGCCCGCGACGCGCAGGCGCCCGTCAATGTGGACTGGGTGTCTGGCGTGTGCCTGATGACGCGCCGGAAGCTGTTCGACGAGATGGGCGGATTCGACGAGACGTTTTTCATGTACTGGGAGGACGCCGACTACTGCTACCGGTTGATGCGGGCGGGCTCCCGGTGCACCTATGTGCCGGGTGCCTCGGTGCGGCACACGGGCGGCCGGTCGGCAGTCCACGATCCCTCACGCGCGATCCGTGCGTTTCACCGGAGCGCGTTTCACCTGTACCGCAAGCACGCGTCGCCGCTCGGCCGGCTGGCGGCGCCGGTGGTCGGCGCCGGGTTGTGGCTGAGAGGAGAGTGGCGCCTGCGGCAGGCGCTACGTAGCGGTCGTGGCTAGGGCGGCTGTTGTCGCGCGCCCGGCGTGGTACACTGCGTGTGGCGCAGCCGCCGGCAGGTCAACACGTCATGTCCGTTGAAGTCCAGAAGCATCTCTTCACCGTTCGCGAGTTCCACCAGATGGCCCAGGGTGGCGTCTTTGGCGAAGACGACCGCGTCGAGTTACTCGCCGGGGAGATCCTCGAGATGACGCCGATTGGCAGCCGGCATGCCGGTTGTGTGAATTATCTCACCCACACGCTGGCGGCCCAGTTGGGTTCCTCGGTCATCGTCAGCGTGCAGAATCCGCTCATCCTCGATGACTCCTCGGAGCCACAGCCTGACCTGCAGATCCTACGGCCGCGGGCGGATTTCTACCGCGGCGGCCACCCGAGGCCAGACGATGTGCAGCTCGTGATCGAAGTCGCCGATACCTCGGAGGACTTCGACCGCCGCGCAAAGCTGCCTCGATACGCCCAGGCAGGAATTCCGGAGGCGTGGCTGATCGTGCTGAGCGGAGACGCTGTCGACGTCTACAATGACCCGTCGCCGGACGGCTACGGCGCGCACCGGCGGTTCGGGTCCGGAGAGCGGGTGACGTCGCGGCAGTTCCCTGCGCTGGTTGTGGCGGTCAGCGAGCTGGTGTAATAAGCCACGGCGCCCTTCTCGGTTCAGGGTGCGTTTCTCAGCAGCCTGTCGGGGCGTTTCGCTTGACAATCCATCCCCGCTCATCAGGGGCTCTCTCGTTCATCGCGTGAACTAGCTGGTGTCGGGCGTGTGCCTGATCACCCGCCGCAATCTGTTCGACGAAGTCGGCGGGTTCGACGAGACGTTCTTCATCTCGATCCGACGCGTCGGCCGTGCCAATTGCGGGCACTGTGGATGATGTCGGTCGGCGCGGCCTCGTCGCTTGTCTTAAAACGCCGAGTGTAGGACGATGCGCTCGTGGCCAGAGACACGCTGCTGTTCCGGCGGGATGAAGCCCGGCGAGCCGGCTGGCTTGCGGTCCAGTCGCAGGTGCGTCGGGACCTTCGGGCGGCGCTCGAAGCACTGGTTCCCGGAGAGCGCGTCTGGATCTTCGGATCGCTGACGCAGCCTGGCAGGTTCAAGGACGCGTCAGACGTCGATGTGGCGCTGGAGGCCGCGCCTGCCGTCATGAGCGCGGGCCGGCTGTCGTCGGAGTTGAGCGAACGGCTAGCGAGGCCCGTTGATGTCGTGTTGCTGGAGGCCTGCAGGTTCCGAGACAAGATCCGGCGCGAGGGCGAGTTGTGGATGCTCTAGGGTTGCAGACCTTGGCCAGCGAACTGGAGGCGGATGTGGCGGTGGTCGTCGCCGCCATTGATCTCGCCGGCCGACGGTGCGCCGAGGAAACGCCATCGGGGCACGACAGCGCGGCGTACCACCTGTCGCGCGGGTACCACGTGATCGAGCAGATGGCGCTTCGCGTGGCGAAGGTCTTCGAGAACAACGTCGACGACGAACGCGGCTGGCATACGGAGTTGATCCGCCGCCTGTCGATCAGGATCGAGGGCGTGAGGCCGCCGCTGTTCACTGACGAATTGCGCCAGCCGCTCCGGCAGCGTCAGCCGCGCGCAATGAGAGGGTCCGGGGTGGCCTCAGTGGTGAACAGCCGCGCGCCCAGGACGTTGACCTCGATAACCCCCCTCGCGCCAGAACCACACTTCGCCCTCGCCGAGCCCGCGGTAGACGTCCAGCTTGTCGATGCCCCCGGCCGTCCAGACCACCTCGATCGCCAGATCCGGCCGGGTGGGCCGGCCGGCGCTCATCGAGGAGCACTCGTCGGGCTCGAGCGCCCGCGCGCGCCTCGACTGCTTGAGCGTCCATGAGCCGAAGCCATTGAGAAGCGCGACGTTCCTGTACAATCGAAGCGATCTCATGACGATGGCGACCCTATCCACGGAGCCCGTGGCGGTGCGCACGCCCGCCGCTCAGGCCAGGGCCCGCCTTCTCCGAGCTGAGCTCGATCGCATGCGCGCGTTGCTCGTCCACGTGCCCGGCATCCGGCAGGTGATCGTGTTCGGATCGATGGCGGCCGGTACCGTGACGGCCTGGAGCGATCTGGACGTGATGGTGGTCCAGCAAACCGACCAGCCGTTCATTGAACGGGCCGCCGCGCTCGCGCGGCTCGTTCGGCCCCAGGTGGGCATCCAGTTCTTGGTCTATACGCCCCAAGAGCTTAGTGAGCTTGGCAGTAGACGGTTCGTCCGTGTCGAGATCCTAGAGAAGGGGAAGGTGCTGCCGATGGAGCCCCGCGAAGAGGCCCGCCGCTGGCTCGAGTTCGCCGGTGAGGATCTGCGGATGGCGGAACTCGCCGTTGGCGCCGACATCTTCAATCAGGCGTGCTTCCATGCGCAGCAGGCGGTCGAGAAATGTCTCAAGGCATCGCTGATCCTGCAAGGGGAGCTCGTTCCACGCACGCATCTGATTGCCGATCTGGTGCAGCAGCAGCCACCCGCCGCCCGCACAGCACTTGACGCGTTCGAAACGACCCTGCTCGAGCTGGATCAGTTCTACATTCCCACGCGTTACCCGGATGCCGTGCCCGGATCCCTTCCAGAAGGCTTGCCGCAGAGGCAGCACGCCGAGAAGGCGCTCGAGGTGGCGCGGCGCTGCCATGAGACGGTGACACAACTCGTCGCCTGACATCCGACCGCTCCCGCGCGTGGCGTTGTCACCCTCGTGCCGGCATCGCTCGAAGAGCTCGACGACGACCGCGTGCCCGCGCCCGGCGGCGATCAAGCCGCGCCAGCACGACGCCCGCGTCCAGTACCCCGACGGTGTCGCTGCTGCATGCGGGCGCTCCGCCGCGCCTCCTGGAACGAAACCAATGGATGGCGGCCGCTCTGTTCGAGCCATTGGTACCCTTCAACGAGGCGGGCTTCGACGTCGGCGATCGACGGTGCCCTCAGGATGACCCAGGTCGGGAGCACCACCTGCCCTTTCGAGCTGATCTTGGTCAAGACGGAGCGGGGCCAGGGTCACGCCGAGAACTCGCCCGTCCAGAGCGCATCCAGGAAGTGTTGCCAGGGCAACACCGTGACGTCGTTCACCCGACGTGGGCGTGGCTCCAGGCTCACGCAGACATAGCGCTTCAGCTTCTTTTCCTCGGCGAGCGCGCGCAAGGACCGGAGGTCCCGATCAGACACGATCTCCTTGGCCTTGACCTCGATGGCCGTGTGGTCGCTCAGGATGAAGTCGACCTCAAAGCCCGAGCTCGAGCGCCAATGGGTCACCGTCTCGCCGGATACGTAATCGCGAAAGGCGATCAGCTCGTGCAGGAGCCAGGTCTCGAAGGCGGCCCCGAATTCCGGCGTGCGCGGTTTGACGAGGCGGCCTTGGAGAGTGGACGCGATGCCGACGTCGAAAAAGTAGTATTTCGATGACACGAGGGGCTTGCGCGTTTTCGAGCGCTGCCACGCGGGGATCTCGTGCAGCAGCAACGTGTCTTGCAGGATCTCGACATATTCATACACCGTGGTGCGAGGCACCTGGGCGTCGTTGGCAAGGTTGGTGAAATTCACCACCGTCGCGTTGCAGAGGGCCGCCACGCGCAGAAACCGGCTGAACGCAGGCGCGTTGCGCGTGGCCCCCTCGGCGACGATCTCCTGCTGCAGATACGTCCCGGTGTACGCATCGAGGTCGGCCTTGGGGTCATCCGAAAAGTAGATCGACGGCAAGAGGCCGTGTTCGATGGCGCGGCCGAGATCGAAGTGCCGGCCCAGCTCGCGACAGGTCAGCGGATGAAGATAACGGGTTCGGGCGCGGCCTCCCAGGAGATTGACACCGCCCCGGCGCAGCTTCCGCGCGCTCGAGCCCGTCAGAAGAAACCGCGTGCCTCGTGTCTCGATCAACCGATGGACCTCGTTGAGGAGATCTGGCAATCGCTGTATCTCGTCGATCACCACGACTTTGTCCTTCGTCGATAATTCCTCGGCGAGGCGGCTCGGGCGCTGGCTGAGGGCGAGATAGACGGCACTGTCCAGGAGGTCGTACACCCGGGCCTCGGGCAGGGCATGGCGAATCCAGGTGGACTTGCCGGTCTGGCGCGGGCCGAACAGGAAGTGTGACTTCTTTCCGAGCCACGCGGGCAGATCGACCGCGCGTTCGACGAACCGCGGAGCTCGTGGCACTGTCATGTTATTCGTCATTTATTATCTTAAATAACGATATTCTCGTCAATCGCCTCCGTCGGCCCTGACCGGCTGATGGCGGCGAGCTATCGGGCTATGTGCCGGGTGCCTCGGTGCGGCACACGGGCGGCCGGTCGGCAGTCCACGATCCCTCACGCGCGATCCGTGCGTTTCACCGGAGCGCGTTTCACCTGTACCGCAGGCACGCGTCGCCGCTCGGCCGGCTGGCGGCGCCGGTGGTCGGCGCCGGGTTGTGGCTGCGAGGAGAGTGGCGGCTGCGGCAGGGGCTCGGACGCGGGCGCGAGTAGGCGAGGAACGCCCTGACGCTCCACGCTACAGGCCTTCAGTTTAGGACGGGCGACTAATTCGCAGGAGTTGTCCAGTCAATTGGGGTGTCACTTGTGTGGCGTCGTGAATCCTACGCGCGAGAGCTGCAAAGTCCGGGTCGAAGGTGCACACGACGATGCCGGCGTGCGTGGGACGTTCAAGGTGAAGACGTACGAAGTGGCGGCGATTGGGCGTGACCACCGCCCGCTCGCTCATGGTGGCGAACTGCAACACTTCAGTATCGGGTACGGCCCGGCCTGCGTGGCCGCTTTCTCGCATCGTCACCACATCATGACCCAGGCGCCGCAGCTCGACGACAACGGGTTCAGGCAGGTTTTCGTTGGCGTAGAACCGCGCCATTGTCAGGCGGCTTCATGCGCGTTGATCAGTTGTTCGATCTCGGTGGCATGCAACTGGGCGTAGGCCCACGCGTTGACGAGGTCCTCGGCGCGAAGCATCGGATACGCCTGAAGAAGCGTTGCCTCGGAAGCGCCGAGCTGACGTGCACGAACAAGCAGCCAGACGGGCATCCGCGTCCGGGCGATGCACGCTTCACCGCCGCAGACGTCGGCGTCGACATCAATGCCGGGCAAGGCGCCCGCCAGCTCCCGCGCCACCTTCTGGAGCAGGTTCGCCTTTTCACCCGGGCTCAGATCTGGAAGGGCTTTTTCGATACGGTCGAGTGGTGTCCGGTCTGGCATCGGCACCCTCTATTGTAACCTCCGTGAGCCCGGGTGTTCACAAGACAAGGGACCATCGGAAGCGGCCTATTTCGCGATTCGTGAATAGTCCGGATGAGGCAAGCAGCTGACTTGACGAAGCGAGAACCGGCGCCGCCCGCCGCGCGACAATTCAGAACATCCCTCCGATCTCTTCGATCATC
>MEKT01000144.1 GCA_001767435.1 Acidobacteria bacterium RIFCSPLOWO2_02_FULL_65_29
GTCGCTGTGCACGGCCTCGATGGCCGCCACGACCTGCCGGCCGGCGTTTTCCATCAGCACGAGCGAGGGAATGCCGATCTCCTCGATCGTCCGCCGATCGGCCTCGCGCATTTGGGCTGAGCTCAGGACGCGCATGTTGCTGCTGTCAGATCACAGTCAACAGTTGACAGTCCACAGTTGACAGTCAACAGTTCACAGTTGACAGCTCGGCACCACTGTTAACTGTCGACTGTGAACTGTCAACATTCGACAACCCATGGTGTTTCCTCACCGTACGGTTGCACGGAGAATAGCACAGGCGGTACGCTGTCCCCATGTCGGCGACAGTCAACGTCAACGGGCGCGTGTTCGATCAGGAGCACGCCGTCATCTCGGTCTTCGATCACGGATTTCTCTACGGCGAGGGCGTCTACGAGACGCTGCGCACCTACAACGGCCTGCCGTTCCTGTTCGACCGGCACATGCGCCGGCTGCGCAATTCGGCCGGCATGCTCGCGCTGCGTGTGCCGCTGTCGAACGACGACATCTCCGCGCGGTTTCGCGACACCGTTCGGGCGGCCGGGCTCGGCCCAAGCGGTCACGGCGAAGCGTATCTCCGCATTCTCGTCACGCGCGGAATCGGGGAGCTCTCCTACGATCCGGCCGCCACACCCGAGCCGTCAATCGTGGTCATCGTCAAGCTTTACGTCGCGGCGCCGGCCGAAGCGTTCGAGCGCGGCGTGAAGGCGGCGCTCGTGCCCGTCGTGAGAAACCATCCGGGATCGGTGAACCCGCTCATCAAGTCGAACAACCTGCTGAACAGCGCGCTGGCCATGCAGGAGGCCGTGCGCCGCGGCGCCTTTGAAGGCATCATGCGGAACTACCGCGGGGAGCTGGCGGAGTGCAGCACGGCCAACATCTTCATCGTGAAGCGCGGCGCGGCCCTCACGCCGCCGCTCGATTCGGGCCTCCTGCCGGGCATTACAAGGGAGTATCTGCTGGAAATCGGACCCGAGGCAGGCATTGCCGTCCGCGAGCAGGTCTTGCGCGACGAGGACCTGTTCGGCGCCGACGAATGCTTCCTGACGAGCACGACGCGCGAGCTCGTGCCGATCGTGCGCGTCGATGAGCACACGATTGGCAGCGGCACACCGGGCCCCGTCACCACAGCGCTCCTGCAGCTGTTTCGACGAAGAGCGCAAGAGCTAACCAGCAAGAACTTAAAAGTGAAAAGTGAAAAGTGAAAAGGACTCTGAGACGGCACACGCTGTCCTTTTGACTTTCAACTTTTCGCTTTTGACTTTTCATTCCACGCTTCAGGTTCGTACTCCTCGAGCGGGGGGCAGGAGCAGATGAGATTCCTGTCGCCGTACGGGTTGTCGATCCGTCCGACGGACGGCCAGAACTTGCTCGCGCGCACGAACGGCAGCGGAAAGGCGGCCTGCTCGCGCGAGTACACGTGCGGCCAGTCGTCGGCCGCCACCGCGGCTGCGGTGTGCGGGGCGTGCTTGAGGACGTTGTCGTTCGGATCCGCCTTGCCGTCGATGACCGCCTGAATCTCCGCACGAATCGCGATCATGGCGTCGCAGAACCGGTCGAGCTCCTCCTTGGGCTCGCTCTCGGTCGGCTCGATCATCAGCGTCCCGGCTACGGGGAACGACACGGTCGGCGCGTGGAATCCGTAGTCCATCAGCCGTTTCGCGACGTCGGTTTCGTCGATGTGTGCGGCGCCGCTCGCCTGTTTGAGCGGCCTCAGGTCGAAAATCATCTCGTGCGCCACACGGCCGTTCGGCCGCGTGTAGAGGACGGGGTAATACCGCTCGAGCCGCGACTTGACGTAGTTCGCGTTCAGAATCGCGTAGCGCGTGGCGTGTGTCATGCCGTCGGCGCCAAGCATACGGATGTACGCATACGAAATCAGCAGGATGCTGGCGCTGCCCCACGGCGCGGCCGACACCGCCGGAATCGCGTGGGCGCCGCCCGTCGGCACGACGGGATGGCCTGGCAGGTACGGCGCCAGGTGGGCGGCGACGCCGATGGGCCCCATGCCGGGCCCGCCTCCGCCGTGCGGGATGCTGAACGTCTTGTGCAGGTTGATGTGGCAGACGTCGGCGCCGATCGCGGCCGGGCTGGTGAGGCCGACCTGCGCGTTCATGTTGGCGCCGTCCATGTAGACCTGCCCGCCGTACTGGTGAACGATCGCGCAAACGTCCTGAATGCTCTCCTCGAACACGCCGTGCGTCGAGGGGTAGGTCACCATCAGCGCCGCGAGCGTGTCGCCGTGCTCCGCGGCCTTCAGCCGCAGGTCGTCGACGTCTATGTTGCCGTCCGTGGTGCTCGCCACCACCACGACGCGCATGCCGGCCATGGACGCGCTTGCCGGGTTCGTGCCGTGCGCCGACGAGGGAATGAGCACCTCGTCTCGCGCCGCGCCACCCCGGTCGCGGTGATACGCGCGAATCACCATCAGCCCCGCGAACTCGCCCTGCGCGCCGGAATTCGGCTGCAGCGACACGGCGGCAAAGCCCGTGATGCGGCAGAGCGCCTGCTCGAGCTCGCGAAAGATCTGCTGATACCCCGGCAATTGATCCACGGGCACGAAGGGATGCGGCGCCGAGAACGCCGGCCACGTCACCGGCAGCATCTCGGACGCGGCGTTGAGCTTCATCGTGCACGAGCCGAGCGGGATCATCGATCGGTCGAGACCGATGTCCTTGCGCTCCAGGGTCCGGATGTATCGCATCATCTCCGACTCGGAGTGGTGGGTGTTGAACACGGGATGCGTCAAGAAAGACGATGACCGTGAAAGCCCGGGGGGATAGTCCGTGGCCAGACTCTCCGCCGATCGGTCGATCGACACGCCCACTCGCCCAGCCGCGCTGGCGAACACCGACACGATCGACTGGATGTCGTCCAGATTCGTCGTCTCGTCCAGCGCGATGTTGACGCTGCCGTCGGCTCGATACCGAAGATTGATACGCGCCGCACACGCCGCCTCGCGCACACGCGCGGCGTCGATGCCTTCGAGACGTACGGTATCGAAAAACGCGGCATTGGTCTGGCGGACGCCGAGCGTCGCCAGCTCGCGCTCGAGGAGCCTCGCGAACGCGTGTACGCGCCTGGCGATGGCGGTGATGCCTTTCGGTCCGTGATACACGGCGTAGAAGGCTGCCATGTTGGCCAGAAGCGCCTGGGCCGTGCAGATATTCGACGTGGCCTTCTCGCGGCGGATGTGCTGCTCGCGCGTCTGCAGCGACATCCGATAGGCGCGGTTGCCGTGCGCGTCCACCGACACCCCGATGATGCGGCCCGGCACCTGGCGGACGTGCTTGTCGAGGGTCGCAAAAAAGGCGGCGTGCGGCCCGCCGTATCCCATCGGGACGCCGAACCGCTGTGAATTGCCGAAGGCCACGTCGGCGCCGATCTCGCCCGGCGGCGCCAGCAGCGCAAGGCTCAACAGGTCGGTGCCGATGCCCACGGCCACACCCGATCGTTTCGCCCGTGCGCAGAAATCCCTGAAGTCGTGGACGGCACCGCCTTCGTCGGGGGTCTGCAGAAGGGCGCCGAACACCCGATCGGTGAACTCGGCCCTCCGGTAATCCCCTACCACGAGCTCGATGCCGAGCGGCCCGGCGCGGGCGCGCAGCACGTCGATCGTCTGCGGGAAACAGGAGTCGGCGACGAAACACTCGACCGGGCCCACCACATTGGCGATGCGCCTGCTCTGCACCCGATAGAGCATCGTCATGGCCTCGGCGGCGGCGGTGGCCTCGTCGAGGAGCGACGCGTTGGCCACTCGCATGCCCGTCAGGTCCGCCACCAGCGTCTGGAAGTTCAGGAGGCTTTCGAGGCGGCCCTGCGCGATCTCGGCCTGGTACGGTGTGTAAGGCGTGTACCAGCCTGGGTTCTCGAACACGTTGCGCAGGATGACACTCGGGGTGACGCAGTCGTAGTAGCCCAGGCCAATGTAGGACTTGAAGAGTTGATTGCGTGCGGCGACCTCCCGGAGCGTCCGAAGGAATTCGTGCTCGGGCAGGCCGTCGGGCAGGTCGAGTGGCTTCGGCAGGCGAATCCGCGCCGGAATCGCTTCGTCGACCAGCGCGTCGAGTGAGCGTGCGCCGACCACCTTCAGCATCGCCACGGCGTCGGAGGAGTCGGGACCGATGTGGCGCGACGTGAACGTCTCTGGATCGAGGACGCTCATTTCACCAGATCTTGATATTGTCCGGCGTCCAGCAGCGTCTCGGCTTCACTGGCGTTCGTCAGCGCGAGAATGATCATCCAGCTGCCGTGTGGGTCCGCATTGACCGTCTCCGGCTTGGTCTTGAGCGCCGCGTTCACTTCCACCACCTGGCCCGATACCGGCGAGTACAGCTCCGAGACCGCCTTGACCGACTCAATCGTGCCAAACGACTGCCCCGCCTTCAGCGAGGCGCCTACCTCCGGCAGCTCGACGTAGACGACGTCGCCGAGTTGCTGCTGGGCATAGGCGGTGATGCCTACCGCGCCGCGATCGCCGGAGATGTCAATCCACTCGTGGTCTTTCGTGTATTTGAGGTTGGACGGATACGTCATGTTGTCTTATTTCGCACGTTTATAGAACGGCATGGCGACGACCTTCGCGCGCGCGCGGCGGCCGCGGATGTCCACGTCGAATTCCGCACCCACTGCCGTCTGAGCAACCGGCAGATACGCCATACCGATGGCTTTCTTCAAGTAAGGCGTCTGCGTCCCGCTGGTCACGGCGCCGACTTTGGCGTCGCCTACGTACACGTCGTGGCCATGGCGCGCGATGCCGGGGTCGAGCAGCTCGAAGCCGACAAGCCTTCGCGTCACGCCATCGGCCTTCTGTTTGCGCAGCACCTCGGCGCCAATGAAGTCCGGCTTCGTCCAGCCGACGATCCAGCCGAGGTCGGCTTCGAGCACCGTGGTCGTCTCGTCGATGTCGCTGCCGTGCAGGCGCATGGCCGCCTCGAGGCGGAGTGTGTCGCGCGCGCCGAGGCCGCACGGCAGCAGATCCACGACTCGTCCCGCTTCGAGCACCGCCAGCCACAGCCGATCGGCGGCCTGCGGCGGGACCAGAATCTCGAATCCGTCTTCGCCGGTGTAGCCGGTGCGCGAGATCGTCGCGCGAACACCGGCGACTTCGCCGTGCGCGAACCAGTAGTACTTGAGGGTCGACAGGTCCACACCCGTGAGTGGCTGCAGGACCTCGAGCGCCCGCGGACCTTGCACGGCCACGAGCGCATAGCGCGAGCTGGCGTCGACGGCCACCGCGTCGCCCGCAGGCTTGATGTGCTCGGCGATGTACCGGTAGTCCTCGGCGATGTGCGACGCGTTCACAACCAGCAGGAAGTGCGACGCCGCGAGCCGGTACACGAGCAGGTCGTCGACGAAGGTGCCACAGGGCGTCAGCAGGCCCGAGTACTGCGCCTGGCCGACCTGGAGCTTCGAGGCGTCGTTGCACGAGATCCGCTGCACCGCCTCGAGCGCGTGTCTGCCGGCGATCTCGATCTCGCCCATGTGGCTGACGTCGAAGATGCCGGCGCGCTCGCGCACGGCCATGTGCTCGGCGACGATGCCCGAGTATTCGACGGGCATGTCCCAGCCGCCAAACGGAACCAGTTTGGCGCCCGACGCGCGGTGCCGGGCGTGGAGCGGCGTCTTCTTGAGAGGAGCGACGGCAGCCTGTTCCATCGACGGGAAGAAAGGGGACGCTCGGCGCGCGCCGAGAAGTCCCGCACAACGGTACTATGTGGGTTCCGACACGGTCAAGAAATTCGGCCAGGACGCATCTCAATGCCTACCTGCCGTCGTTGCGGACCGACGGCGGGCTCGCGTAAGCGGCCGCGCTGCCCCTGCGCGAGCCACGTTGCCCTCGTTCGGTCACGCAAACGTCATCGCCGAGGACGTTTATCTGCTTCGCCGGTGACTTTCGAGCGACGTTCGAGGCAGCGCCCGCCAAACACTCGCGAAGTTCTGAGGATTCCGAGTGGATCGGAATTTGCTTCAGTGAAAGGCGAGGCCACGCCCGGGCGAAATGCCGGGCACCACTGAAGCGGACTGCGAGTTGGTCTCCATCGAGAGATCGTCGATGACGACCCGCGCGCCCCGCGGTGCCACGACCGTTCGCGCGTCGGAAACAGGCCTTGGCCCACCGCGGCGTGTTTACCTGTCTCCCTAGCGAGAGGTAACACGTCGCTCAGGTGGGCCGCCGCTCGTGGCGGCCCACCTCGCCTCCGCCAGGATCACTCACGCCGCGGCCGGGACATCGTCCAAGCGGCACGCGCGGACACGGCCACCACGAGGGCTGCGACGCCCCACACCACGTACACGTTACGCAGCGGCGCCGGGAGCCACGGAACGAACGACACCACCGGGCCCGCGAACGCGATACCGACGACGATTCCCGCCACGACCGCAACGGCGCGTTTCATGAACCCTCCTGCGGAACTGGTCCGGACTCCCCTCTAGCCGTCCTCGAACCGCCTCTAGGAGCGTGTCCGAGTAATGCCGAAATCGGCGATTTTCGCGACCGTCGCGCGCGATTTTCCTAATGTTTTCGACGCGCGGATTCGCGAAAACCGATTACTCGGACACGCTCCTAGCCGCTACATGCCCAGGCCGAAACCGGAACACGAGATCAGACTGAACCAGGCCGATTCGGCTTGCAGGGTCCATCGCGTGGAGCACCAGTAGACCCACATGTTGTCGAGAACGACACATTCCTCGAACTCCATCCACGCCCAGAGCATGGTTTGTTCCCACTGGTAGTAGCAGGTGGCCGGGCGCTGTGCGACGGGCCGCATCTGCGTTCCCGCGTGCCGGGCCAGCCGGCGGGCCACCCGCCTCGGTGCGCCGACATCGCCGGTGAGCGCGCCCACGAGCGAATCCGACAGGAGAAGGGCGACGGTGGCCGGCGAATCCTCGTCGGATGCCTCGAATGCCGCTCCGGCCGATCGCAGAAGTTGGACCGCCCTCGAGTCGGCCAACAGTCGGCGGACATCATCCAGCTGACCCTCGGCGGTTTCGGCTGTCAGCGAAATGGTCTTCCTGCCTCGTGCCACGGTGATCTTGCCTTCGCTCACACTGAACACGACCTTGTCGCGAGGCGCCTCGATTTCGAGCGAGTACTGGCCGTTTCCCCGTACTTTCTTGCGAAAACCGAGCTCCCCGCCCCTCGCGTCGAGCTGCACGTCTCCGTCGGCTGTCGTGTTGACACTGAACGTGAGGTCCTGCCTGGGAAAGTAGCGAACCTGGCCCGCGGGCCTGGCTCCCGCGGACTGCGAGAACGCCAACGGCGAAGCGGCCGCCGCCGCGCCGGCCACGCAGGATGCCAGCGGCACGGGCGGACGGGACAGCGGCGGCGCGGCGGAAACGACGCGTCCGGCAACGGACGCCAGCGCGGCCGCTGCGAGCGCCGGCAGCACGAGGGACTTCAGGCGATCAACCATGGGGCACTTCCTTTCGAACGTCGTGTCTGTGGCGCACGTGTGACCTCGCAGACCGGCTGGCCCGCCCCATCTCGTTTGCCTGTTTTGCCGGAGATGCCCGGCGGTTGCTCTGCGCTCGTAGTGCGGATTGCGAAATTAAGAATTAAGAATTCCGCGACGCTCATCCTGTCGCGTCCGATTCACAGTCGACCGTATCGGCCGCGTGCGCGACGGCCGCCGCAGGCTCGTGGGCCGGAAACTTCAGGTGCGCCATGAGCGTGTGATAGCTGATGCCCAACGAACGGGCGGCCGCGCGTTTGTTGCCCTGGCATCGATCGAGCACCACCCGCGCGTATCGGCTACCCCACGCACGCAGGCTCTCGTTTCTGGTCAGCGACGGCGTGATCGCTTCCGCGTACCCGTCTCGGACGGCCGGCGGCAGGTCGTCGAGATCGATGACGTCGGACGAAGCAATTGCGATCGCGCCCTCGATGAGCCGCTCGAGCTCGCGAACGTTGCCTGGCCAGTTGTGGGAGAGCAGGGCGTCGGCCGCGCCGGCCGAGAGCCTGAGTGGCCGGTCTCCGCGATGCCGATCGATGAAGTACCGGGCAAGCTCGAGGATGTCCGCTCGCCGCTCGCGGAGCGTCGGGACGAGGATGTCCACGCCGCTCAGGCGGTAGTACAGGTCTGATCGGAACAATTGGCGTTCGACCAACGTGGCCAGCCGGCGATTGCTGGCGGCGACGATGCGAATGTCCACGCGGCGCGATCCGCTTCCCCCCACGCGTTCGACCGTCAGGTCCTGGATCGCGCGAAGCAGTTTCGATTGGGCAGACGCCGACAGATCTGAGACTTCGTCGAGGAACAATGTGCCGCCGTCGGCGTGTTCGAACTTGCCCCGGCGGCCTCGAACGCCTGTTGCCGTGCGTTCTTCGATGCCGAACAGCTCGGCTTCGAGCAGCGTTTCGACGAGCGCGGCGCAGTTGATGGCGACAAACGGCCCGCCGCGACGCCGGCTCAAGTCGTGAATCTGCCTGGCGACCAACTCTTTGCCGACGCCGCTCTCGCCCTCCAAAAGTATTGTGAAGTCTGTACCGGCGAGCCGCTCGATTCGGGCGCGCAAGAGGTGCATCGCCGGCGTTGAGCCGATGAGCGGCGCCGCGCCGTCGCGCCTGGGACGGACGCCTGGCAAGAAACCGGCCCGTGCCAGCTGCTGCCGGCCCCGCTCGATCTCGAGTACGAGCGCGCCGACGTGCGCCGCTTCGCCGAGCAGGTGAAAATCCCATTCCCCAAGCGGGGTGCCCGGCTCGAACGACGCCTCCAGCACACCACCATCCGCGGCGCCGGCCACTGGCAGCGCGATGGATTCGATGACTTCGACCGGCCCCGACGGCCCGGCCCAGTGGCTGTGGGCGTCGCGAAGCCGCACGGTGCGCATCGAAACCGCGCGTCGCACCATCTCCTCGAAGGCGCCACGCAGGAGCGACGGATCAGAGCGGTCGCCGATCGATCGCGACAGTGTGGACAGAATGTCGCTGAGCCCGACGCGGCGGTCGCGCCGGCGTGGGATGATGGCGGTTCGTTCCTGGTCCGGCTGGACGGCTGGCGCAATCATCTGGTCGCTCCTCAGGGATGCAGCCCGCGGAGAACCAAACCGGATGCCAGATCCGACCTGCGCAGGATCCCTGGCAATTCCGCGGATTGAGTGGCGATCGGCGGTTGTCGTCATCGCGCCTCTCGGGTAGCGTCTCCCCGGCCCGGCGGAAAGTCGCGTGTTTCGGCGGCGGGAACGGAATACCCGACCGTGTCGTGGGCCTCAAACCAGCCAAGGTCGCGATCGAACTTGATCGCACCGTGATACCGCACACCCGCGGGCCTGAGACGGGCCACGGTGCAACGGAGCACGCGTCCCCGGATGGACACCGCCCGGCCGGGCGATGCCAGGTGCAGATCGATCAAGGATCCGGGAAGCAGCCGATGCACACTCTCCAGGAGCGCGCCGCCGGCCGACACGTCGACCAGCGCCACTTCGCGTCCCGGCCGCACGAGCGCTCGCGCGATCCCGTGCTCCTCGAGCGTCAGCCGGCGCGGCGTGCGGCGTCGATCGGACCGTTCCTTCATAGCGGCTTCCAGACACGGTTGCGCGCATCGAATTTCAAGATTCGCGTCTTGCCGGTTGTGCCGAGGATTCGAATCACATACTGCAGGTTCCGGGGCCCCCGGATGTACAAGCTGCCTGGCGTGGCAGTGCCGTTCGTCGTGAACGTGGCCATGTTCCCCGCCCCCAACCTGATGGGATCCGCACCAGGCGGCTCGCTCGAAGCGTCGACGGCCGGCAGGCCGGGCACGGCGCCAAAGTCCACCGACGGGAACTGATCGCGCAACCGCTCGTCAGTGGACGTGCGACGGTCGACCCCGCGATCGATGTCCTCACTGCGAACACCGTTCCGGTTGCCGTCCGCATACACGGCGTAGACGAACGACGCAGCGTCTGGCGTGAAGCGCAGCGAGAGGTCGGCGGTGCGCGTCAAGGCTTCCAGGCGCGCGCGCGCGAGCCGGCCCGCCAGGTACCTCGTCGCCCCGGCTGTGCGGATCTCGTCGAGGGCGAAGTCGATCCGTGACACCGCCACCGATGCCAACGTGGCGAAGAGGCCGGCGACGAACAGCAGCTCGATGAACGAGTAGCCGTGGCCCGGCCGCCATCCGGCGGCCGAGCCACGGCGCCGGAGAGTCAGCGCTGCCGCGGCGAAGCGGCCGCCGTTGCTGGTTCCGGCTTGCTGGCCACGGTGAGCTGCGGCTTGAGATTGAGGAAGCTCTTTTCGCCGATGCCCTGGACGTTCATGATCTCTTCGATCTTCTTGAACGGTCCTTGCTTGATCCGGTACTCGACGATCCGCGCCGCCACCCTGGGACCGATGCCTGGCAGCACCTCCAGCTCGGCGACGGTTGCGGTGTTCAGGTTGACGATCGCGACCGGCTTGACGGCCTTGGGCTGGAGACCCGGCGCCGGTCCTTGAGCAAAGGCCTGGACGGACAGGTAGGCCACCAGCGCGAACACGGACAGACAGAATCGCAGCATCGCTTCCTCCTCGTGAATGGGGACCCAAGAGCAGGCGCCTCCTCGGGAGACAGGTTCGGGTCCCCACCAAGGATCGGGGACGCCGCCCGGGTCGCGCCCGTACAAGGCAAGGTCGGGACCACACGCGGCTGAGCACCCGCGCGGGCCTAACGTGATGCGGACAAAGCCGATCGGAATCGGTGCGGAGAAACGCCCCGTGGGCGGCCGATCGGGGCCGATCGGAATGACGCCATCAGTTGCGCCCGATTCTTCCGAAGGAAGCGACCCGGTGCGTGGCTCGACACGTGGAGATCAGCGCAGGTCCGCGCCTCAGCCGCCCGAGACCGGCGGGAGCAGGTGGATCTCGCTGTCGGGCGGGATCGACTGATAGGTGGCGTCGTTGTAAATGACGCCGTCGATGGCCACGGCCACCGACTCGAGGTGGCCGCTCAGGTCGGGGAAGCGCTGCTCGAGCGCCCGGAGCAGCTCGCCGACGCGCGACGCCTCGATTGAGACCGTCTCGAGACCGCCGGTGTACTGCGAGAGGTTGCTCGAGAAGTGGACGATCGCCACCTGCGCGCGGTCCTCAGCCCTTCGCGATCGTCCCGAGCCCCTCGAGCACTCGCGACGGCGAGAGGGGCAGCTCGGTGAACCGCACGCCGGTCGCGTCGCGCATCGCGTTGGCGACGGCCGCGAGCGGCGGCACGATGGGCACTTCGCCGACCCCGCGCACGCCGTACGGGTGCAGTGGGTTGGCCACTTCGACGAGGACCGTGTCGATCATCGGCAGGTCGGACGCCACCGGCATCCGGTAGTCGAGGAACCCGGCATTCTCCATGACCCCGTCGGCGTCGTAGATGTACTCCTCGTTCAGCGCCCAACCGATGCCTTGGGCCGCGCCGCCCTGCATCTGCCCCTCGACGAAGCTGGGATGCACGGCCTTGCCCACGTCCTGGATCGCCGTGTAGCGCGCGACCGTGCTGCGCCCTGTTTCCTTGTCCACGTCGAGGTCGCAGATGTGGGCGGCGAAGCCCGGACCCGCCATCGGCGCGTTGACCGCGGCGCGGCCGACGATCGGCCCGCCCGTCTGCGCCATCTTCGACGCCAGCTCGACGATGGTGAGCGGCGGCCGGACGGATCCGTCGGGGCTCTCGTCGAGCGCGATGACCCTGCCCGGGCGGCCCGGCTCCCACGCGACCCGATCGCGATCGACGTTCCAGATGGTCGCCGCGCGCGATCGAAGCTGCTCGGCGATGTCCTGCGCGGCCCGGATCACCGCCATCCCAGTGGCGTAGCAGACGCGGCTGCCGCCAGTCAGATCGGTGTAGCCGGCCGTGTCCGTGTCGGCCACGCTCGGCCGGACGCGCTCGACGGGAATGCCGAGCTCCTCGGCCACCATCATCGCCTGCGCCACGCGCGTGCCGCCGATGTCCGGGTTGCCGGTCACGACGCCGGCGCTGCCGTCGCCGTTGAGCGTGACCGTGGCGCTGGAGCTCAGGCCCGCGTTGAACCAGAACCCGCACGCCACGCCGCGCCCCTGGCTCGGCCCGAGCGGCGCGCTCCAATGCGGGTGCGCGCGCGCGGCCTCGAGCACCTGCTTCAGCCCGATCGGACCGTACACCGGGCCGTACGGCGCGTGGTCGCCTTCCGCGACCGCGTTCTTCAGCCGCAGCTCGATCGGATCCATCCCGATGGCCCGGGCCACTTCGTCCACCAGCGACTCGGTGGCGAAGGTCGCCATCGGCGACCCAGGCGCCCGGTACGCGGCCACCTTCGGCTTGTTGACGACGACGTCGTGAGCCTCGACGAAGAAATTCGGGATCGCGTAGGACGCAAGGCAGCACATCGCGCCCGCGCCGGAGGGAGAGCCGCGATACGCGCCCGCCTCGTACCACAACGAGGCCTGGGCGGCGACGATCGTGCCGTCGCGTTTCGCGCCGAGCTTCATCCTGATCCTCGTTCCCGAGGTCGGACCGGAGGCGCGAAACACTTCGCTGCGCGACATCACCATCTTCACCGGACGACCCGCCTTGTGCGAGAGCACGATCGCGACCGGCTCGAGGTACACGGGAATCTTGCCCCCGAACCCGCCGCCGATCTCGCTCGGAATCACCTTGATCCTCGCGGCGTCGATGCCGAGGATGAGCGCGCAGAAGTCGCGTGCGATGAACCCGCCCTGCGTGCTGCACCAGACGAGGATCTGACCGTCCTCGCCCGACCGTGCCACGCAGGCGTGCGGCTCGATGTAGCCCTGATGCACCGTCGAGGTCCGGAACTCGCGCTCGACCACGACGTCGGCGCCGGCGAACGCCTGGTCGACGTCGCCGCGCTTCAGCTCCATGCGTCCCGCGATATTGGTCGGCCCTGTCGTCCCGGGGAGCGGCCGGCCCTTGGTGACCATGTCCGCGTGGAGGATCGGGGCATCGGGCGCGATCGCCCGTTCGATGGACATCACCGGCTCGAGCGGCTCGTACACGACGCGCACCAGTTTCGCGGCCTCGCGAGCGGCGTCGATCGAGGTGGCCGCCACCGCCGCCACCGCGTGGCCCTCGTACAGCGCCTTGCCGTGAGCCATCAGGTTGTCGCCGATATCGTGCAGGTCGAAGGCGCCTTCCGCGCCGAGCGCCAGCCTGGCCGATGTCTCGGGAATGTCTTTGCCGGTGATCACGGCCTTCACGCCCGGCACGGCTTCGGCGGCCTGCGTCTCGATCGAGACAATGCGCGCGTGCGCGTGCGGGCTGCGGACGACCACGCCCTGCAGCAGGCCTGGCAGGGTGAAGTCCGCGCCGTAGTTTGCGCGGCCGGTCACCTTGTCGAGGCCGTCGTGCCGGATCGGCCGTGTCCCGATGTAGCGATACGTTCGAGCGCTCATCGCGCCGCCGCCTTCCCGCTCGACATTTCCGCGGCGGCGTCGAGCACCGCACGCACGATCTTGTCGTATCCGGTGCACCGGCACAGGTTGCCGGCGAGCCAGTAGCGCGTCTCGGTTTCACTCGGGTTGGGGTTCGCATCGAGCAGCGCCTTGGCGGCGACGATGAAGCCGGGCGTGCACACGCCGCACTGGAGCGCGGCGTGCTCGAGGAACTTCTGCTGCAGCGGGTGCAGGGCCTCGCTCGTCGCGATCCCTTCGATCGTGATCACGGTACGGTCCTGTGCCTCAGGCGCGAGCACCAGGCACGCCGGCACCAGCCGGCCGTCCATCAGCACCGAGCAGGCGCCGCAGTCGCCGGTGGAGCATCCCTCTTTGGTGCCTGTCAGGCCCAGCCCATTGCGAAGGACATCGAGCAGACTGTGGTGCGCCTCGCACAGAAACGTCGTCGGCTCGCCGTTGAGGGTCGTCTCGACCTGAATCCTCACAGTGACCTCGCGTCTATCGTTCTCTTGCCCGCGCCGCCGCGCTGACAATGGCCCGCTTCGCCAGCACGCCGACCACGTGGCGACGGTAGGCGGCGGTGCCGCGCTTGTCGCTGATCGGCCGGGCCGCTGCGCTCGCCGCGGCGGCTGCCAGCGACAGGGTCGCTTCGTCCAGTCTGGTGCCGATGAGCGCCTGGCCGGCCGCGTCAACCAGCAGCGCCGTCGGCGCCACCGCGCCCACCGCGACCCGGGCGGCCGTGCATGTGCCTGACGCGTCCAGCGTCACGCTGGCCCCGGCGCCGGCCACGGCGATGTCCATTTCGCTTCGCGGGATGAGCCGGAAGTACGCGTCGGCCGTTCGTGCGGGTGGACGAGGCAGCACGACGGCGACCAGAAGCTCGTCGCGTCGCAGGATTGTCGTGCCGGGGCCGGTACAAAAACGCTCGGCCGGCACGACGCGCTCGCCGCCAGGCCCCGCAATGACACACTCGGCGCGGTCGGCGATGAGCGCGCTCGTCGTGTCGGCCGCGGGTGAGGCGTTGCAGAGATTGCCGCCGACCGATCCACGGCCCTGAATCTGCGCGGATCCAATCAGGTGGACCGCTTCGACCAGCCCCGGCCACAGTCGTCCGAGCTCGGCGTGCTCGCAGATCGCGGCGGCCGGCGTCGCCGCGCCCAGCCGAAGACCGTTCGTGTCGAGGCTGATCCCGACAAGATCAGGGATGCGCTTGACGTCGATGAACGCCGACGGCTGCTTCGCGCCCGCGCGGAACTGCACGAGCAGATCAGTACCGCCCGCGAGGACGTGCGCCCCAGGGTCGGACGCAAGGAGATGGATCGCCTCGGCGATGGATCGAGGTGCTTCGTAGCGGATGGAAAGCATCTGGGCGGTCACTTCGTCGGGGCCGATGCGGGTACCGGGAGCCGGGGCGCTGCGGTACGAGTAGAGCCGGGAGGGCCGGCTTTAGTCGGCCGCACGCAGGACTATTGTCCCGGCCCTCCAGCGCGCGCGGACGTGCTGCTGACCGGACGCCCCTTGATGTAGGTGTCAAACCATTTCAGTTCGTTCAGCATCCGGTGCACGTTGTTCCAATGGCCGCTAATCCCGTGCGGCTGGCCCGCGTATTGGATCATCTTGGCCGGCACGCCTTGCCGCCGGATCGCGAAATACATCTGCTCCGCTTCTTCGTACGGCACGCGCTGATCCATCTCGCCCTGGATGAAGAGGGTCGGCGTTCGAACCCGCCCCGCGTGCATCAGCGGCGACTGCGCGACCATTCGCGTGATGGCGGCTTCCTGCCACGGCGTTCCAAAGAACTCGGTTTCTTTGGTACGGTAGATGTCGGCCGTGCCGTAGTCGCTCAACCAGTTGGAAATGCCGGCGCCGGCCGCGGCCGCCGCGAAGCGATCCGGGTATTGCGTGATCAGCCAGTTGGTCATGAATCCGCCATAGGAATGGCCCATCACCCCGACCTTCTTCCCATCGATCGGATAGCTGGCGAGAACATGGTCGATGCCCGACACCACGTCCTGGCCGTCCTTGGTCCCCCAGGCTCCCCACGTGCCCCACTTGAACGCGTCCCCGTATCCGGTTGAACTGCGGAAGTTGGTGTCGAACACAAAGTAGCCGTTGGCCGCAAAATACTGCTGCTTGAAGTTGAACCCGTAGCCGACCGCGGAATGCGGACCGCCGTGATTGAACACCACCAGCGGATAGGGCCCTTTAGCGCGGTCGAAGCCATACGGTTGGGTGAGCCAGCCTTCGATGTCCGTGCCATCCGTGCTCTTCCAGTTGAGGCGCTCGGTCTTGGTGACGCCGATACCAGCCCGGATGTCGGCAAAGACGTTGGTCAGTTGCCGTTCCGCGGTGCCGTCGATGTTGGCGGTCCACACCTCCGACGGGCTGTCGTAGGTGCCGACCGTGTAGGCGATCTTCGCCATCGCCTTGTCGAGCGTCAGGCTGTTGAGCCGTCTCTCGCCACGCGTGACTTGCTCCACCGGCGCGCCCGCGCGCGGAGCGACGCGGAACAAGTGCACGGTGCCGCCCCGTTCGGCGGTGAAGTAGACATACCGGCCGTCCGGCGACCAGCGTGGAGCGTTCGGTTCGAGGTCCCACGTTTCAGTCAGGTTGATTGCCGAGCCACCGCTGGCCGGCCACAGGATCAGGTCGTCCGATCCACCGTGATTCAGCTTTTGCTGAATGATCATGCCGGTGCCGAACGTTCTCTCCCCGAGCAGGAACTGGCCGTCGGGTGAGTAGGCGAGCGAACCCCACACGTAGCCGTCGTTGGTGAGGCGGCTCACCCTGCCCTCGGTGCTGACCGCGAAAATGTCGGGGTGCTCGTAGCTTTGCTCGTCCCTCCAGTTTTCGTCACCGGTGAACGCGATCGTTCCCCCGTTCGGATGCCACGCCAGGTTCGCTGGACGTATTCCGAGCTTGGTGATCTCCTTTGGAGCACCGCCGTCCGCGGCGGTGATCGTGATCTCCGCGGCCGGTCTCAGTCGGGGGTCAGGTGTTGGAAACTCCTGGCCGTCCTGCTGAAACCGCATCCAGTCGAAGGTCTTCCCCTTGAATCGCGCGGCATGTCGCTTCTCGAACTCGTTGGAAGAGTCTTCCGGCGGTGCGGAGCGCGGTCCATCCTTCGCCTGGGCGATCCATTTCCCGTCGGGACTCCGCACGCCGGCGGCCACGGGTTGCGCCTCAACCGGCGTGGCGTTTGGCGTATCAACCGAGATGTTCCAGAGTCCACCGCGGTTGGCGGGGGCTTGTCGCGCCCGATCGCCGGTGTCTCCGCCGCCCAGGAACACGGCGCTCGCCGCTCGCGCGTTGAGCGAATACTGCAGCAGATTGTCGACGGTCCACCGCGGGGTCGCGACGTTGCCGCCGTCATGGGTGATCTTGCGCGGCTGACCGGACCCATCGGTCCTTATCACGTAGGTTTCGATGGACGTCGTGTTGTCCTCTTCCATCTTCGTGGAGAGCGTGTACGACACCCAATTGCCGTTCGGCGAGATCTGGGTATCGCCAATGGTCTTGATTCGATAGTAGTCCTCGATGGTCAGGGGCCGGCGTGTCGGTGCTTGTCCGGAGGCGGAGCTCGCCAGCAGCAGGGAAACAACGGCGACGGCGGCCACGTGTTTCATAGGGACCTCGATGATGATTGGTGCTGCGCCAATTAGAAACGATCAAGTCCGCGTTGGCAAGTCGGGTATCTCGCCCCGAGGCGGGCCGGCGACACTCGGGCGAGGTCGGTTGGAGCCCAATCCTTGTCCCATGCGAAGCACGAACATCGCGAACCTTCAGTCGCCCGAAAGACCGCTTGCCGCGGCCGACTCCTGGCCTCCACAATGGAGGCAGGCAGGACACCGTGCATGACGACCATCGGATGGAAGAGCAGCGTGGCCAAACGTAGACGCCAAGGCGATCGAGACATCTCAGTTCGTCGGCACGAGCCGCTTCAAACAGTAAAGCAAGGAAGGCTGCGACATGGCTGATTACGTGAAGGTGGCCCAAGCGGCCGATCTACCATCCGGACAGGCGATGGCGGTCACGGTCGGTGAGAAGCGCATCGCGCTTTTCAGCATCGATGGAGCCATCGTCGCCATCGCCGATACCTGCACGCACCGGGGCGGACCCCTTTCAGAGGGAGAGTTGAAGGATGGGGTCGTCACTTGCCCGTGGCATGGGGCTCAGTTCAATGTCAAGGACGGCCAGGTCCTCAGGCCCCCGGCAGCCAAGGGTGTAGCGTCCTATCCGGTGAGGATCACCGACGGCGCCATCGAGGTGGAAGTCTAGGTGCCGTTCACGCCGATCGTGAGCCAGGTACCGCGCAGCCTCTGCTGCTCGACGCCCGGTTTCGTCCAATCGCACACGCCGCCTGAGAACATCTTCCTCAGACGCGCCATCTCGTCGGAGGTGAAGGTCACCTGATAGTCGGACAGCTGGATCGGTTTGAGCTGGCACTTGATGATGTCACCGGCAACCGCCGCACCCGCGATCTCACGCGGGAAGGACGCCGTCGGATACAGCTCACCACACCGGGTCGAGGTGTCGCGCGTCTGCTTCTCGGCAATCTTCTGAGGCGTCTGGTCGCGGCTCCAGCAGGCATCGGTCAAATCCGCCGGCTTGGCGCGCACAATCTTGACGATCTGCGGGTTGCTCGACGTGTCTTCCGACAGCGTCGTCAACCAGCGATCCATCTGGCCGAGCGCTTCTCGGAACACCGGGCTGGCCGAGCTGCCCCCGCGCCGGTCTTCCACGAGCATCACATGGTTGTCCGCACGACCGTTGGCCTTGACCAAACGCTCGCGCAGCGAGAACGACTGATACCGAAGGTGCACATCACCGTCTTCTTGATCGTCGAGATAATTGCGGTAATCGATGATCGGCGTGCTCGCCAACCCGCCTCCACCGCTGGTGAGGCGACCCGTCCGGTACGCCGCGCGAATCGCCGCGAGGTCCCCTTCGGACCTCGACGAGACGACGTTGCCGTCGTTGTCGAATCCGCCAGTCCGCTCGTTCAGGTCGAGGAACTGCTCCTTGCTGATGCTCCCGGCATTGAGCGCCCGAAGGCCGTACTGAACGCCCACGTTGTCCAGCGGTCGTCGCGCGAAGCCGGTCTTGGGATCCCGTCCGTACGCGTTGACGGTGTGATCGTACACATCACAACGGGCGCCCTTTGGATTGCTCGTCGCGTGATACCGAAGCGCGACCGGCAGCGCTGGCGGGCAGAACTCCAACACCTGAATTCGGCCTGCAGCGCTTTTATCAACGTTCGCCATCGTCGCCAAGGTGAGAAAGCCGACCACCGCTCGCTTCTGGTCGTCCGAGTCGAAGAAGTTCGTGATGAAGACGACCTTGTCCCGGCGGACCTCGGTCTCCTCCGCGGCTGTCACGACCGCGAAGCGCTTGCCGTCCGGATGCGGGTCGAACCAGGCGGCACCCGACCGCCGCGGGACGCGCCCCGGCGACCACGCTCGGGGCTTCTCGGCCCGAAAAGCGTCTCCCTCGACGGCGTACGAGGCGACCTAGATCTGCTCTCCCGACCAGTAGAACAGCTCCTTGCCGTTAGAGGATCGTTTTCGAGTTTTCGTGCTTTCGTGGCCAGTTGTCGTGGCGTGGTCTTCTTCGTGTCTTCGTGCCTTCGTGGCACGATTCGCGGATCACAC
>MEKT01000145.1 GCA_001767435.1 Acidobacteria bacterium RIFCSPLOWO2_02_FULL_65_29
TTCGTGGCCAGTTGTCGTGGCGTGGTCTTCTTCGTGTCTTCGTGCCTTCGTGGCACGATTCGCGGATCACACGCTGGCGTCGTACGCGCGCACATTCCCCGTGTCTTTGGCGTAGTCGAGGATTCGCGCGTCGCTCGTCAGAAAGGTCGCGTCGAGCTGGCGAGCCGTGGCCACCAGGAGACGATCCAACGGATCGGCAAGCGCGTCCCGCGGAATGTAGCCGGCATCGATGGCGATCGCCGGCGACAGCGCGGCGATGCGGACGCTCGCGACTTCCAAGGCCTGGCCGATCCATTGCTCGGGAGGCCACGCCAAGCGCAGACGTCCCGCCGTGTGGAGCGCGGTGACCTCGAACAAGGTAGCTGGAGAGACGCGAAGAGCCTCGTGCGACTCCGCCCGTCTGAGCAGCTGGCGCGCCCGGCGACCCACGCGGCCGACGTCCCCCTCGACGCTCCACACCCAGACATGCGTGTCGAGCAACAGCACAGCGCACCTCAGACGCGGTTGATGTCGTACTCGCCGTCGATCGGATCGAAGGGTCGCTCGTACTTCAGCACGGTGCCTTTCATCGATCCGAAGAACGAGGTCGTCTTAGGCGCCCGGTACGGAACCAGCTTCGCCACAGGCTCTCCGTGTTTCGTGATGACGTATTCCATACCCGTCTCCTTCACTCGATCCATCAGCTCCAGGCACCTGGCCTTGAATGTGGCCGCGGCGATGCATTCGCCGGATGACCGCTTGCGCTTCCCGGTGGCCGTCTGGCTCGCCATGACCAGAATTGTATGACCATACTGTTCGTGCTGTCAAACGACGCGCACGCTGATCCAGCGCGCGCACGACCAACCGCCGCCGATGTGGCGGCTGCGCAGACACTCATCCGGCCTCCTGTGAAGGGGACCCTGGTCGACGGTTTCGACCGGTGTGAGGAGGTCAGGCCCCAGCAGGTCTTTGCCTCGTGTCCGACTCAGGGTCGCACTCTCCACAGGCAAGGCTCGGACCACCGCAGCGCACTCGAGCCGTTTCTCCAAGCACCTGTCGCTGAAGACGATGGGCGGGGATGGGCGGCGAGGTGGGGGACGCTCGCAGGGGAGGCGATCGGAATGACGCCGTTCGTTGCGCTCTCCGAACCTCGAATCCCGAGCCCCTAACTCGGGTCCTTAGTCCCTCACCCCTGTCTTCGAGGGATGGGCCCAGTCCGTTGCCACCTGCTTCAGCACGCGCATCTGTCCCGGTGCTAGCACGAGCCGGCGGGCGAACACCTCGAATTCGAGCGTTTCGCCGCCGACCATCCACTGGAACACCTCGAATGGGATGACGCTCTTGACGCGGTCTGGCCCTTCATTTGTCTGTTTCGTGAGCGGTACTGGCAGGGCGTCGATGAACGCGACGACCGGCCCCGCATCGCCGGAAACGTCGGACGCCGTTGGCGACTCGCGGACGAGAAGCACGTCCACCGACTCGGGCGGCACCGCCAGCTTCAGGCCGTGGTAGGTGATGGAAAACGTGATGAAGAACGGCGCCGTGCCGAAGGTTGCCGTGTTGGCGTCGAGCGTGACGTCGGCCGACCGCTCCCATGAGAATTCGGACGAGATTTCCGTGCCACCCACACGCGGCGCGCCGGCCGCACCCGCGGCCCGCCCCTGGCCGTGAACGAGCGTGGCCAGCACCAGCGCGCCAGCCAGCGCCAGCGCGAGGTGGCCTGCCGTTGATCGCACGCCAGCATCTTATCGAACTTTCGGTGCCTTGCGCGCCCGCGCCCCAATCTTTCGACGTCAATAACCTGATAATCAGCACATGTCCGATCCGCATCGCGAGTCGATCCTCGACCAGTTCACCCGGCAGGCCGGGCCCTTTTCGATCTCGCCCGGCATCAGGGACGAAGCGGCGCTCGCCATGGTTGTCGAGTTCTCGGGTGCCGGTCCTGCAGACACCGTCCTCGACGTGGCGTGCGGTCCGGGCATCCTCGCGTGCGCGTTCGCGCGCGTGGCGCGCCACGTCACGGGCATCGACATCACGCCCGCGATGCTCGATCGCGCGCGTGCGCTGCAGCGCGAGTTGGATCTCGAGAACATCACCTGGCAGCAAGGCGACGTCACGCCCCTGCCCTACTACGCCGCAGCCTTTTCGATTGTGATCTCGCGCTTCGCGTTTCACCATTTCCTGAATCCCGGCGCGGTGCTCCGCGAAATGGTCCGTGTCTGCACCCCGGCCGGACACGTCGTCGTCGTCGACAGCGCGCCCGCGCGCGACAAGGCCGACGCGTTCAACCGGATGGAGAAACTGCGGGACCCGTCGCATGTGCGTGCGATGCCGGTGGAGGAACTGCGCACCCTTTTCGCGGCCGCCGGACTTCCCGCTCCGCGCGAAACGACGTACCGGCTCGAGGGTGAATTGGAAGGTCTGCTGGCCCGATCGTTCCCGGGTCCTGGCGACGCCGACACGATTCGGGCGATGTTCGTGGATTCGGTCGGCTCTGACGCGCTGGACGTGGCGGCCCGTCGGATGAGCGGCACGATTCGCTACGGCTACCCGGTCGCGATCATGGCATCCCGGAAGACCTGATGATGCGCCGCGTCGATCTGTCCGCTCCCACTCCTCGCGCTGCTTGCCAGGTCACTAGCCCCAGCCTCTAGGCGCGCCCGGCGCGGCACCAGTCGAGCGTGTTGCGGAGGCCCTCCTCCAGGCCCACACGCGGCGAGTAGCCGAGCACGGTTCTCGCCTTCGTGATGTCGGCCTGCGAGTCGCGCACGTCGCCCGCGCGTGCCGGCTGGTGCACGGCCTTCAGATTCGTGCCCACGATGCCGTTCATCGTGTCGAGCAGCCCGTTCAGTGAAATGCGGCCGCCGGTGGCGACGTTCACCGCCTCGCCGGCCGCCTTTGGCGCCTCGCACGCCAGCAGCACGCCGTCCACCACGTTCGACACGTAGGTGAAGTCGCGCGTCTGTTCGCCGTCACCGTAGATGACTGGCTGGCGCCCCTCGATCAACGCTGTCGCAAAGAGTGAGATGACGCCCGAGTACGGCGAGCCTGGATCCTGCCGCGGCCCGAACACGTTGAAGTAACGAATCGTGACCGTCTCGAAGCCGTAGAGCCGAGTGAACATCTGGCAATACTGCTCAGCCACGAGCTTCTGCAACGCATACGGCGAGAGCGGATTGGGCGGCATGTCCTCGCGCTTCGGAAGCGTCGGCGTGTCGCCGTAGACCGACGACGATCCGGCGTAGACGAGGCGCCTGACGCCGACGTCTCGTGCGGCGACGAGAATGTTCAAGGACGCGTCGACGTTCGCCCGGTGCGACGTCACTGGATCGTTCACCGAACGAGGCACCGACGGAATGGCCGCCTGGTGCAGGACGTACTCGACGCCGCCGACCGCGCGTTCCGCGATCGCCGGATCGGCGAGGTCGCCCTCCAGAAACTCCACGCCGGCGACGTGGTCGAGGTTCCGGCGCTTGCCTGTGATCAGGCTGTCGACGACGCGCACGCGGTGGCCGCGGCGCGCGAGCTCTTCGGTCAGGTGCGAGCCGATAAAGCCCGCGCCGCCGGTGACGAGATAAAAGGACATGGGGTCAGTCGCTACAGCGGGTAATCGAGTAATTGGGTAATCGAGTAATTGGGTAATTGCATGGGGGCATTGTGTCGGTCAATGGCACAATCGATTACTCGATTACCAGATTATCCAATGACCCGATGCCATTGATGCCATTGATGCCATTGTCAGACGGGCGGGAAGCCCGCCCGTGGGAGACCCGGAATGATCTTCAGCGCGTTGCCGTAGTAGACCTTCTTCAGCACCTCGTCGGAGAGACCGAGACCGTACAGCTTCCAGAACGCGTGGTAGTCGCGGTAGTAGTCGAAGTATTCGTCGTTGGTCTCGAACACGCGCCAGTAGTACGGATACTCGTCGGGTTGAAAGCTGTCTTTCCCAAAGAGAATGCGGTCTTGATACTTCGTGAAAAACTCCCGCGCCGCCCTGGGCTGCCGGCCAAGATCGTAGAGAATCGCGCCGACCTCCGTGTAGAGATTCGGCATCCTGTCGAACATGGCTCCCAGGCGCCCCAGGTCGTTCGCGTGCCATCCCATGTGAGCGACGATGAACGTCGTTTTCGGATGCTTCGCGAACAAGCGGTCGCGCTCAGCCATGAGATCGTTGAACGACGGGTAGCGCGAGCGATCGAAGTACCGGCGGTCCCTATACAGCGCCATCTCGAGCCAGCGCTCGTTGCTGTAGTCGAGCGGCTGGAAGAACTCCGCGGGGTCTCCCGTGTGGATGAACGCGGGAATACCGAGGCGCGCGCACGTCTCCCAGATGGGATCGAGCTCCGGATCGTCGAGCTTCACACGGCTGCCGTCCGATGTCCTGGCGGTCAAGCCGAAACCCTTCATGATTTCGCCCAGTCCCTTGGCGCCGGCCTTGACGTCGGTCTCGAGCTGGGCGGCGGCGCGGCGTCCATAGCCGGGGCCGACGTCACTGACGTTGATGTTGGTGAAGGCCACCATGCGATCCGGGTTCGGGCTGCTCTTGATGCCGGCCAGAACGGCTGGCATCCGCGTGCTGTTGTTGTTGCCGGCATAGATCATCAGCCGTACGTTGAGGCTGTCCATGGATTTCACGACCTGCGCATACTCGGTTGCCGACGTCGGGCTCGGCGGGTGGCCGTGGACGTCGATCGCCGGAAACTTCGCGCGCGGCACGGGATGCTGCGGCACGACCAGCGTGGACCGTGGCTTGTACTCGCGGATGCTCGGCGGCGGAAGCTCAGGATCCCGGCCTTCGGCGGGGCGCGGGCGGAACTGCCCGGGCGCCTGCGGCGGCTGGGCGGCGAGCACCGCCAGCCCCAGCGCGATCGCCGCGAGTGCGAGCGCGGCGGCGGGAACGGCAAACCAAGGGCGCGGCCTGATCAGCATGGGAGATCCTGTCCGCACGTCGCCGGCTGCCGCCGGAGACGAGGTGAAACGAAAAACATCGCAGCAGGCCGTAAGCCGAATTCTGTTCCCTTCGACTCGGCCGCTTGCGCGGCCTCGCTCAGGGTGACGGCCATTCCTCTAGCCTCGCCATTGCTGGCGAGATCGAGCGACCGACCCGGAGGCCTCGGACGGGCCGTCCTTGGCGCCTCCCTATTTGGTCTTGCTCCGTGCGGGGTTTGGCCTGCCACCCGTGTTGCCACGGGCGCGGTGCGCTCTTACCGCACCTTTTCACCCTTACCTACGTCGAACCGGTCGACCCGGCCCGGGCTCACTCCGTGGACTACACAGGGCCACTTCGTGACCTACCCGGTGCACTTGGAAGGAGTGGCGCGGCCCCCGACATTTGAGGGCCGCGCGACTCCGCAGGGTCGACCGGTTCGACGCAGGCGGTATGTTTTCTGTGCCACTTTCCTTCAGGTTGCCCTGACCGGGCGTTACCCGGCGCACTGCCCTGCGGAGTTCGGACTTTCCTCCCCTCGACTCGGCGCTTCGCGCCTCGCTCGGGACAAGCTCCCTCGACGGGAACCTTGCCCGTCTCGCGCCTCGCTCGAGGCAGCTTGCCGTGAGCGAGGCCCGAAGGGCCGAGTCGAACGGCGGCCGTCTGGCTTGCTGCGACGGGATCGATTGTACAACGTCAGTACTAGAGGGTGCTCAAGTGCACCCGTGTTATCCATCGGTCTCCTGCGAGATCCGGTACTGCTCGAGCTTCTTGTAGAGATTGCTGCGCGGCGTATCGATAACCTCCGCGGTCTTGGAGATGTTCCAGCCATTCTCGCGGAGCTTGGCCACCAGATAGGCGCGTTCCGCGCTGTCCTTGAACTGGCGAAGCGTCCCCGCCTTCGCCCCCTCGCTGTCGCTCGGGAGCTTCGGCGTGGCAAGCCCGCCTTCGCCCCCCGACGAGCGGACGGCGGTGGGAAGGTCGGCGGTGTCGATGGTGTCGCCGTCCGTCATGATAATCAGCCGCTCGACCGTGTTCCGCAACTCGCGGATGTTGCCCTTCCACCGATACCGCTGCAGCGCCTCGAGTGCGGCCGGTGTGATCCGCTTGGGCCGCCTGTTGTTCTCGCGGCCGACATGGTCCATGAAGTACCGAACCAGGAGGGCGACGTCTTCGGGCCGTTCGCGCAGCGGCGGCACGTGGATCGGAATCACGGCCAGCCTGAAGTACAAGTCCTCGCGGAAATGCCCCTTCTCGATCTCTTCCTCGAGGTTCTTGTTCGTGGCGGCGATCACCCGCACGTCCACCTTGATCGTGCGCGCGGATCCCAGACGCTCGACCTCGCCCTCCTGCAGCACGCGCAGCACCTTCGCCTGGGTCTTGGCGCTCATGTCGCCGACCTCGTCGAGAAAAATCGTCCCGCGATCGGCCTGCTCGAACTTGCCCACCTGCTTCTCGGTGGCGCCCGTGAACGAGCCCTTCTCGTGTCCGAAGAGCTCCGACTCGATCAGCTCCTCGGGAATCGCTGCGCAGTTGACCTGCACGAACCGCTCGCGCCGCCGGTTGCTGTTGCCGTGGATCGTGCGCGCGACGAGCTCCTTGCCGACGCCGCTCTCGCCCTGGATGAGCACGGTGGCGCTCGTCGGGGCCGCGCGCGCCACCGCCGCGGTGACCTGCTTGAGGGCGGCGCTCTCGCCAATCATCTGATGCCGGATTTCGGCCTGTTTCTTGAGCGTCCGGTTCTCGTCTCGCAGCCGGCCCTGCTCGAGCGCGTTGCTGATCGTCACGAGCAGCCGATCGGTGCTCTCGAACGGCTTGTCGAGAAAATCCACCGCGCCTCGCTTGATGGCTTCGACGGCGGTCGTCGTCGTACCGTGCCCGGAGATCATCACGACCGGCGTGGTGTCGCTCATCTGCCGGAGGCGGCTCAGCACCTCCATGCCGTCCATCCCGGGCATCTTGATGTCGAGAAGCACGATGTCGGGCGCGTCCCGCTCGGCGAGCGACAGACCCTCCTGGCCGGTGGCGGCGCCGACGAATTCGTAGCCCGCATACTCGAGAGTCATCCGCAGCGAATCGCGAATAGCGGCGTCGTCGTCGATGACAAGGATGCGGGACTTTGGCATGATTCAGTGCTCGCGGGGCCCCACCCCCGCTCGCGCGCGCTCGGCGACTTCTCGCGTCGCGCGGTCCGCAGGCGATCTGAGCGAGTCGCGAATCGCGCCGTCGTCGTCGATCACCAGGATGCGCGATTTGGGCATGGGCACGAGTGAGGGCAGGCTGCGACGCGTGGCGCTCTTGGTGATCCGGCGGGAGCAGAGCATCGGCGGCGCGACTATCGGTCCTCGACGCGAACCGTCACCAGCTTGCGCTGGTCCACTTCGGGGACGTAGACGTACAGCGCCAGGACGTCGCCCGTGCGCGCGGCACCGGCCAACCGCCGGAACTCGGCGGCCGATCGGACCGGCTTGCGGTTGATCTCGATGAGCACGGTGTCGCGCTGCACCTCGGCGTCGAACGACGAGCTGAGTGGCTCGACGCGCGTGATGAGCACGCCACGCGTGTAGCTCGGCAGATCGAGCCGGTTGAACGCCGCCGCGTCGAGGTCCCGTACCGTCAACCCGATCACGGGCACGAGATCGGGTTTGAGGCCCGAGGCCGGCGGCGCCTGCCGGCTCTGGGCCGCGGTTTCACGGGGCGGCCGCTCCGCCAGTTTCACCAGGAAGGTCTGGTCGCGGCCATCGCGGAGCACGCGCATTTTCACCGCCGAACCTGGTGCGTGCGCCGAGATCTCGCGAATCAGCTCATCTTCGTTCGCCACAGCCTGTTCGTCGAACGAGACGACGACGTCGTAGGGGCGAACGCCGGCGCGATCGGCGGGCGATCCGCCGGTCACATCCTGCACGAACGCGCCGCTGCTGACCGAAAGGCTCAACGATTGCTGGAGGTCGGCGTCCACGTCGCGAAGGACCACGCCGATGTAGCCGCGCGAGACGTAGCCCTTGGCCTTGAGCTGCGGCAGAATCGCCGACGCGCCGTTGATGGGCACGGCAAACCCGATGTTGCTCGCGCGCGAGCTCACGGCGGCGTTGATGCCGATCACTTCGCCACGCGCGTTGATGAGCGGACCGCCGCTGTTGCCGAAGTTGATGGCCGCGTCGGTCTGAATGTAGTTGTCGAGGCTCGCGTCGAAGAGCTTCCGCCCGAGATGGCTCACCACGCCGACCGTGACCGTGTGCTCGTACCCGAGGGGGTTGCCGATCGCGCACACCCACTCGCCCATCCGCAGGGTCGACGAATCGCCGATCGGCGCCACCGGCAGGCCCGTCTGGCCCTCGACCCGGATGAGCGCGATGTCCGTGTCGGGATCGGCGCCGATCACGCGCGCACGCAGGCTCCGGCCGTCCGAGAGTTTCACCGTAATCCGCTCGGCGCCATCGATGACGTGGTGGTTGGTCAGGATGTTGCCATCGGCGTCGATGATGAACCCGCTGCCCGAGCCGCGCCTCGGCTGGTCGCGGTCGTTTCTCGGAATGCCGTTCACGCCGCCGTTGAAGGGATCGGGCACGTCGGGCAGGTCCGGCCGCACTCGCCGCCGCCGCAAGGCGTTGGTCGCCCGCGTCGTGGCCTCGACGTTCACCACGGCCGGATTGATCCGCTCGACGACGTCGGCAAAATTGACGAGCGGGACGGGGGCGGTCCCGGCAGCGGGCGATGAGGAGGTCCCGGCTGCCCGCATGACCGGCGTCGGACGTTGCGATCCTTCCGGGACGCCGGCCCTCATCGCTCCTTGGCCCGGCGCGCCGGCCGTGATCGCTCCAACGAGAAAGGCCACGACCGCGGTCAGTATGACGGTGACGATCGTGAATCGGCGGGACATGACGTCTGCAGGTCTTTAGACCCGCCCTTTCATTATAAGAGCCTTGAAGGCCTCCTCATCCAGTGTTTCAACGCCGAGCTCGCGGGCCCTGTCCAGCTTGCTGCCCGCGTCGGCGCCAGCGACCAGATACGTCGTCTTCCGGCTGACCGAGCCCGATACTTTCGCGCCCAGGCGCTCGAGCGCGGACGCCGCCGCTTCGCGCGAGATCGATGAGAGTGTGCCGGTGAGCACGAAGACCTTCCCGGCCAGGGGGCCGGGCTCGTTGCCCTGCTCCGGCGCAAGACTGAGGATATTGACCCCGGCCTCTTTCAGCCGATCGACCAGGTGGCGGTTGCGCGGCGCGTCCGCGAACGCACGAATGGACGCGGCGACGACGGGCCCCACATCCGGCAACGTCTGCAGCGCCTCGACCGGCGCCTCCATGATGCGATCGATCGTCCTCAGGTGCTTCGCAAGCGTGGCGGCGGCCTTCTCCCCGATGTGGCGGATGCCGAGGGCGTACAGCAGGCGCGAGAGATCGTTCTGCTTGCTGCGCTCGATTTGGGCGATCACGTTGGCGCCCACCTTCCCCAGTCTTCGCGGCCGTGCGCGCTCGGACCTCGGCTCGCGGGGCGTGACGACGAGCGATTCGAGCTGGCCGGCTTCCAGGCGATACAGATCCGCGAAGTCGCGCACCAGGCCCTGCTCGACGAGCTCGTCGACGAGCGACGCGCCGAGGCCCTCGATATTCATCGCCGTCCGCGACGCGAAGTGCTCGAGGCTCCGGCGGATCCGCGCTGGGCATGAAGGATTCTCGCATCGCCAGACCACCGCTTCCTCGTCGCGCGAGAGCGCGCTCGCGCACACCGGGCATGCCGAGGGCATCCGCCACGGCGCGCTGCGGCCGACGGGGGGTGGATCGGGCACGATCGCCTTGACCACTTTCGGAATGACGTCGCCCGCCTTCTCGATCAGCACGCAATCGCCTTCGCGGATGTCCTTGCGCGCCAGATCCTCGGCGTTGTGCAGGGTCGCCATCGAGATCGTCGAACCGGCCAGGAAGACCGGTTCGAGCACGGCGTACGGCGTCACCGCGCCAGTCCGTCCGACGTTCACGTGAATGGCCCGGATGATGGTCGTGGCCTGCTCGGCGGGAAACTTGAAGGCGGTGGCCCAGCGCGGAAACTTGCTGGTCGCGCCGAGGCGTTCCCGCAGCGCCAGGTCGTCGACTTTGATCACGACGCCGTCGGTCTGAAAGTCGAGCGCGCGGCGCGCGTCGGCCCACTCGCGGCAGAAGGCGGCGACCTCATCAACGCCCCTGCACGCGCGCCAGTGCGGCTCGACGGGCAATCCCCACTCACGCATCGCGGCCAGCATGCGCGCGTGCGTGGTGATTGCCGGCGGGTCCGCCGGGACGCGCCCTCCATGCCCGTCGGCGTCGATCACCTGATACATGAACGCCGACAGCCCGCGCCTGGCGACGAGCGCCGGATCGAGGTGACGCATCGTGCCGGCGGCGGCGTTGCGTGGGTTCGCGAACAGCGGCTCGCCGTTCTCTTCCCGTTCGCGGTTCGTGCGATCGAACGAGGCGCGCGGCAGGTACACCTCGCCGCGCACTTCGATCCGCCCTGCGCGGCCGCGCAGCCTGAGCGGGATGGCGCGGATCGTCCTGACGTTGGCGGTCACGTCCTCGCCGCGCACGCCGTCGCCCCGTGTGGCGCCCCGCATCAGAAGGCCGTCGATATAGGTCAGGGCGATGCTGAGCCCATCTATCTTCAGTTCGGCCACGTAGTCGACGGCGGCCTCGCCTGTGCTCACACGCTCGTCGAACGCCTTCAGCTCCTCGTCGTCGTAGGCGTTGTCGAGGCTGAGCATCGGCTGGGCGTGCTCGACGGTCTCGAATCCCTCGACGGGCCGGCCGGCCACTCGCTGCGTTGGCGAATCGGACGTGACGAGATCGGGATGCTCGGCTTCCAGCCGCTCGAGCTCGTGGAGCAGGCGGTCGAACGCTTCGTCGGAGATTTCCGGGTCGTTGTGGATGTAGTAGCGCTCTTCGTGGTGGCGAATGAGAGCGCGAAGCCGAATGATTCGATCCTCAGGTGACGTCGACGACACGAGCGTTCACCACGGAGGACACACAGGGCACTCTCATCGGTCACGCGACACAACGTAATCCGGCAGCGCGAGCAGCGCGTCGCGTTCGGCGCTCGGCGGAAACACGTAGAGCGGCTTCTTGGCGCGTTCGGCGAACTCCGCCGCGCGCCGATTCGCGTAGTCGATCGATCGATGCTGCCTGAGCATCCGCAGGAGCTGGTCCCACTGCTCGTCGGTGGTTGTCCGGCTCGCGATGATGTCGCGCACGATCCGCGAACCGATCTCTCCGTCCTGCTGCAGCAGATGGATGAGGGGCAGCGTCATCTTGCCTTCGCGCAGATCGGCGCCGATGGGCTTGCCGAGGGCGGAGGCGTCGCCCGTGAAGTCGAGCAGGTCGTCGACGAGCTGAAACGCGATGCCGAGGTTGAAGCCGTATTCCTGAAGCGCCGCCTCGCCCTCCTTGTCGACGCGGCCCAGCATCCCGCCGATCTGCGCGCAGCCGCCGAAGAGGTACGCGGTCTTCCGGCGGATGATGTCGAAGTGCTCGTCCTCGGTGATGTCGGCGTCGCCGTTCTTCGTGAGCTGATAGAGCTCGCCTTCGATCATGCGCAGCGTCACGTCGCAGAGCAGACGCACGAGATCGAGCGTGTCGTGCGTCAGCGCGAGCGCCATCGACTTGATATACAGGTAGTCCCCGAGCAGCACGGTGATGTCGTTGCCCCACCGCGAGTGGACCGCCAGGCGGCCGCGGCGCAGCTCCGAGTCGTCGATGATGTCGTCGTGGACGAGGGTCGCCGTGTGGATGAACTCCACGACCGCCGCATAGAGCACCGCGCGGTCGCCCTGGTACCCGGCGAGCCGCGCCGCCATGATCAGCACGGCCGGACGCATGCGCTTGCCGCCGCTTGTCTGAATGTACTTGCCGATCTTCGGGATCAGCTCGACCTGCGACTCGACGTGGCGCGCGAATTCACGGTCGACGCTCTCGAGGTCGACGCGAATCGACTCGAAGATCTGCGCGAGGGCGAGCGAGGAGTTTTCCACAGTTGGATAGGTGGTGTCCTCAGAACTTTATCACGGCCGGAACAGCGTGTGGAAGTTGGCGGAGGTCTGTCGGGCCATGTCCCCCGCATCGAGGCCGTGAATGTCGGCCAGCGCCGCGACGACGTACGCCACGTAGGCGGGCTCGTTGCGCTTGCCGCGGTACGGGACCGGCGCCAGATAGGGACTGTCTGTCTCGGCCAGCAGCCGATCGGGCGGCAACGTTTTCACGGTCGCTCGCAAGTCTGCCGCCTTCGGAAACGTCAGGATGCCGGCCAGCGAGATATGGAACCCCAAGTCCAGTCCCGCTCGGGCCAGCGAGAGTCCGCCCGTGAAGCAGTGCAACACGCCTCGCAGCGCCCCTTTGCCCTCTTCACGAAGAATCGCAACGGTATCGGCATCGGCTTCGCGGGTGTGAATGACGACGGGCAGTCCGAGCTCACCGGCTAGACGGATCTGCGCGCGGAACACCTGCTGCTGCACGTCGCGCGGCGAGAAGTCGTAGTGATAGTCGAGCCCGATCTCGCCGACGGCCCGGGCCGAGGGTGTCGCGGCGATCTGCGCGCGCACCACGTCCGCGGCGCGCTCGGGGCTCCCTGTGAACTGATGGGCCGTGTGCGGATGGACGCCAATTGCGACGCGAACCTCGGGCCAGAGCGCCTGAACCCGGCTCGCCCGCGCCGCTTCGCGATCGTCGCCGGCCGCAAGGATCACGAGCGCGCGCTCGAGACCCGCAGCGCGCGCACGGCCGACAACGGCGTCGAGCTCGGACGCAAACGCAGGGTCGGCCAGGTGGCAATGGGAGTCGATCACTCCCGCGGCTCCCTACTCGCGCGGGCTGGCTTTCTCGAGCTCTTTGATGAACATCTCGGCTTCAGTCGCTTCCGCCGTACCCGGCGCGGTCGAGACGACCTTCCGGAAGTGCTCGAGGGCTGCGGGTACGTCTCCCTTGCTGAAGTACGCCTTCCCCAGCCCAATCCGCGGAGCGAGCGCGTCGGCATTGACGGCCAGGGCCTTGCTGAACTGCGCAATGGCGTCGTCGTTTCTTCCCATCGAAAAATACACCGCGCCGAGCGTGGTCGTCGCCTGAAACGACAGCGGATCGCTCAGGGCCGGCTGCCTGGCGAGGCCCTTTTCGAGCGCGGCGACGGCTTCGTCGAACGCTTTGATTTCCACGTATGCATCGCCAAGCTGAAACAGCGTACGCGGCGAATCCTGATCGAGCTCCGCCGCCCGTTCGAGCTGAGCGACCGCGTCTGCCGTCCGAGAGAGCCGCAGGTATGCCAGTGCCAGATTGATCCGAACTTCCGACAGAGTGGGGGCCTTCTGCACCGATGCCTCAAACGCGCGTGCCGCCGCCTCGAAGTTGCCCTGGTTGAACGCCGCAACGCCACGAACGAAATCGTCGGACCCTTCGGGCGCGGCTTTGACCAGCTTGAACTCGAAACGCCGATCCACGCCGGCGACCAACTTCAGCTTGTCGTGAATCGGCTGGTAGCCGTCCTTTTCGACGAAAATCTCGTACTCCACTGCCGGCAGGCCACGGCGGTAGAAACGGCCGTCCTTGTCGCTTTTGACCGAAACATCACGTCCACGGCTCAGGTCGCGAATGCGAAACGTCACGTCCACGAGCGGCTTGCCCGCCTCGTCTCTCACGACGCCCTGCATGACCCCAAGCTCGATCTGACCGGCAACGAAAACGCCGGCGGCACTCAGCCACAGCGCCACCGACAGAACGAGTCCGGCGCCCATGTGCCGGACGACGCCACTCACGCCGAATCGCTTCATCTCTGCATCCTCTAGAAACGGACCCGCACGCCGAACTGGCTCTGACGCGCGAACTGCGCCGCCGTCGACACCATGAAATTGGCCGACGCACGGTTGCCCGTCGGGGCCACGAGGTTCTCTCGATTGATCAGGTTGAAGACGTCGAAGAAGAAGTCCAGGCTCGACGCGGCCCTTCCCAGCGGCAGCGAGTACCGCAACGAGAAATCAATCAGGAAGGACCCTGGACCCTCGAGCCCGTTGATCACCGCCCGGCCCTGCGAGTCGAGCTCCGACCGGATCGGCAACGTCAGGTCGTCGATGCCCCTGATTGGACGATCGGTGTTGTCGACGTCGCCGTTGCCGTCCCTGCCCGTCGTCTCGTTGATCCGCGCTCCCGAGATCGCGCTGACGACGGCCGCGGCGGTCAGGGTGCGCCAAGGGTTGAACGCACCGCTCATCGCCAGCACATGCGTGCGATTCGACGCGAACGTGCCCTTGTCGGCCAGGATGTCGTTGTCCAGCCACACGCGACGCGTATCCGGGTTGCCGAGGCCGACGTAGGTGCTCTCCTGCGCCGTGTACGCCACGCGACCGCTCACGCGGTTCGAGAGCCGCTTCTGCAGGGACATCTGGAACGACTTGTAGTCGCCGTCGAACGCCGGGTTCGACTGGTTCTGGAGCACGCGCCGGAACGCCGTGCCCCGCGCCACTGTCGGAATCAGGATGCCCGTCGGATCGAACGTGTTGACGCCAGGCCTTACGCCGTTCACCGGCTCGTTGATGTCCACGACGCCGTTCTGATCGCGTGAGGCGTTGGCGACGTAGTCCACGGTCACCGCCGTCGTCGGCGTCACCTGGTGGGCCAACCCGAAGCTCCACGCGTTCTGATACGGCATCTGCCGGTTCGGATCGTCAACCCGCGGATCCCGCGAGAACGTCGAGCCGGCGAGCAGCGACGCCCGCTGCGCCGTCAGGAACGCGATGGCGGCCGGGCTGAGCACCGCGACGCCGGGATTCCCCTGCGAGTCACTGATCATAGACGGTACGAGCACGCAGCGGCAGGTGTCGCTCGCCGTCGTGACGGTGATGGTGGGAAACAGCGTCTGCACCGCAGCCGTCTGCAGGTTCAGCACGACGGAGATCGGCATGTAGGCGTAGAACCGGCCGACGCCGCCTCGGAGCACCGTCTGCCCGTTGCCCCGCATATCCCACGCAAAGCCTCCGCGCGGGCTCCAGTCGTCCTTGCTCGCCGCAATCTGCTGCTGGTGGTCGTAGCGAAGCCCGACATTGAACGTCAGATTGCTGGCCACGCGCCACTT
This sequence comes from Acidobacteria bacterium RIFCSPLOWO2_02_FULL_65_29, assembly GCA_001767435.1. Classification (GTDB taxonomy): domain Bacteria; phylum Acidobacteriota; class Vicinamibacteria; order Vicinamibacterales; family CAVVIG01; genus 2-02-FULL-65-29. Next base: position 14,987 of record MEKT01000145.1, read on the forward strand.
GTCCTCGAAGAAGAAGTTGTAGCGCTTGTCGATGGAGTCGACCGCGAAGTCGCCTCCGGGTGGTCCGACGTCGATCGTGAACTGGTCCGGGAACGTCGACGAGTCGCTGGGATTGTAGGGCCTGTCCGTCGGAAACCGGAACGCGCCCGAGCTGACCGTCGCCCGTCCGGGCGCCGAATTATAACTGAAGCCGGCCCCCGTCTTCAGCGTGTGCTCGCCGCCCCACAGACTCGGGATGAAGTAGCTGAACGAGTCCTCGATGATGTAGGTCCGAATCCGCGTGTTCGCACCGTTGCCACCCTTCCCGGTGACGTAGCTCGGATGATTGTTCTGCTGTCCGATCGTGAAGGGGTCGCGCCCGTCGAATCCGCGGAACGAGACATCGTCGTTGAAGTACGTCTGGGCGCCCGAGCCCAGCTGCTCGCCGATGCGGCCCACGCGGAGGACGTTCGACGCACGGTCTGTCAGCACGCTCGTATAGGCCACGTTGAACAGCTGATCCCAGTCCGCCTCCCACGCTTGCGCGTCAATCGTCTGGTTGTTCGTGTTGAATCCCTCACCCCGGGTCGGCGCCGTTTCGAGCACCCACCGCGCATTCAGGAAATTGGAGTCGTTGAGCTGCAGGTCCCCGCGGCCGAAGTAGTTCGTCGCCCGCACTTCGAAGGCACCCACGAAATCGACGGCGAGCGGCGCCGCCTGCCCGGGAAAGCGCTTCTGGCCGGCGATGTCCTCGTTGTCTTTCTCGTAGGTGAAGTAGAAGTGCGCACGGTTCCTGACGATCGGTCCACCGATCGCGAAGCCGCTCTGAAGCGTACGCTCGTCCGGCTTACTCGCAGCCGCGGGCAGGAAGTGTCCCCGCGCGTTCAATTTATCGTCGCGGAAGTACGTGTACGCGCGGCCCGCGAAGGCGTTGGTGCCGCCACGGCTGACCATGTTGATGATCGCTCCCGCGCCGCCGCCGTACTCGGCGCTGTACTGGTTCGACAGCACCTGGTATTCCTCGATGTTGTCCAGCACCACCCGTACCTGTGTGCCTTGGCTTCCGCCCAGACGGTCGTCGTTGTTGTACATGCCGTCGATGAGATACACGTTCGACTGCGCGGGCGTACCGTTGGCGACGACCTGACCGCCTTCAAAGGTCGAGGCCGCCGGGTTCGGCGTCATACCGGGCACGAGCTGTGTCAGCGCTCCGATGTTCCGGAAGTTTGCCGGAACGTCTTCGATCTCACGTCCAGACAGGGTCCCGCCTATTCGGTTGCTCGACCGTTCGATCAAGGGGGCCTGACCCGTCACCGTCAACGTTTCGGCCACGCCGGCCACCTGCATCTTGAAATCCAGGGTTATTTCGGACCCCGAGACGAGCTGGAGGTCCGCGCGCGTCAGCGGCGCAAACCCCGCCATATCGACCGTCAAGGTATACAGGCCCGGGTCCAGATTCGTGATGGTATACGCGCCGGTCTGAGCCGTCACCACCGATCGGCTGAACCCGGTGTTCAGCTGAGTCAGGGACACCGTTGCGCCTGGAAGGGCCAGCCCAGCCGCGTCGACGACGCGGCCGCTGACCGACCCACGCTGCTGCGCCCAAGCCGGGGAAGTAGATGCGAGTGCCAGGAGGAGCGCAAACGCGAGGAACACGAAGAATTTATGACTTCGCTGCGGCATGGGAACCTCCCGCGCCGGACGGCCAAGGTGCCGGACGGCGCGAAGCGAAAATGGTGGTCATTAGCTCTGCCGGTCGTCGGAGCGTGCCGACCGTACCTTACAGAATAACGCCAGGTGGCAGACCATATTTGTTAGAATTTGAAGGTTGGTGCGCGCCAAGACGCGATAGAATCGCAACGTCCAAATACTTGAATACCGGCCGGCCGCAGCCGGCCAGCCACACGTCGTGCGCGCCCGGAAGCGCGAAAGGAGCCCGATCATGCACGTTCGCAGTCGATCACTGGCGATCCGGTTGGCGATCGCTACGCTGACGGTCGTAGCCGTTTACGGTTGCGCACCGCCGGCCAGCACCACTGCACCTGAGGCCACAACGGCCGCAGCCGTCGTCCAGGCCGAGAGAGGCGGCCAGGAGGAATTCGGTCCGTACGAATTCGTTCCGAACTGGCCGCAGCCGCTTCCCGACGAGCCCGACGGCGTGAAACACGAAGGCTGGACGTGGGGATCGGTCGGCGCGGTCTACGCCGAAACGCCCGATCGCATCTGGATCGCACAGCGCGGCGAGCTGCCACTTCCCAAAGGCGCCAAGCCGTGGACGCCGTACGGCATGCTCAACCCGTCGCAAGGCAACTCGACCGGCAACGGCGACGGCCTCAGCGCCACGTGCGAGCCGACCGCGAAACGCGGCTGGGAGCGACGCTATCACCACGTCATCTTCGTCGTGGACCGCGACGGCAAGAAGGTCCAGTGGTGGCAGGAGCACGACAAGCTCTCCGAGGGCCGGTGCGGCCGCGGTCCCCATAAGATCAAGATGAGCCCCTACGATCCCGAGAAGCACGTCTGGCTGATCGACGATCAGCTGCACGTGATTCACAAGTTCACGTACGACGGCAAGCTCGTGATGACGCTCGGCACCAACGGCCAGCGCGGACGTGACGCCGGCAAGCTCTTCGACCGGCCGACCGACATCGCGTGGCTTCCGGACGGGACGTTCTTCATCAGCGACGGCTACGGCGGCAAGCGTGTCGCGAAGTTCGACAAGGATGGAAAGTTCCTGATGGACTGGGGCACGGAGCCCAAGGATCCGGCCAACCCGGGACCAAACGAGTTCAACACGGTCCACAGCATCCAGATCAGCAACGACCGGAAGCTGTACGTCGTCGATCGCGGGCACCGGCGCTTTCAGGTGTTCGACGAGAACGGCAAGTTCCTCGACATGTGGAGCACCGGCATGCGGTCCTCACCGTACGCGCACCTGATCACCACGGACGGGTTCCTGTGGCAGTCGGATGGCGGCACGAACCGCATCGTCAAGTACGACTTGAAGGGGAACTACCTGTACGGCTGGGGCGCGCCCGGCGGCCAGCCCGGACAGTTCCTCGGCCCGCACTCGATCACGACGGACCAGGACGGCAACCTTTACCTGGCCGAAGTGTTCAACGGCCGCGTGCAGAAGTTCCGTCCGAAGAAGGGCGCCGATCCGGCGAAGATGGTCGGTCAGGAACTGCGGTACAGCGCGTCGACGTCCAACTAACGTGGGGCTCCGCCCCACACCCCGGCTCGGTCGCTTGCGGGGACCCCTTCGCCCCGCGCCGCTCCCTCGCAGGCGCGCCGTGCGCGCCTAGCCCGTTATGCGGACGAGACTTCTCGTTTCGACCCGCATAACTGGCTAGGGCCGGAGGGGCTGGCGAGGCGGGCAGGGCAGGCAGGGAAACTTGCGTGCCCTGCCGGCCCTCCCCCGCTTGGCCTGCCTGCCCGGCCTGCCCTGACTTATCGCACCCTCGTCCCCGGCTCCGGCGGTTCCGTAAAACCGAGAAGCGTCGGCTTTCCTCCCTCGGGGCTCGCCGCGAGCACCATCCCGTTCGACTCGACGCCCATGAGTTTGGCCGGCTTGAGATTGAACACGACGACGACCGTGCGCCCGACGAGCGACTCGGGCTCGTAGGCCTCCGCGATCCCCGCGACGATCGTGCGCTGCTCGGTGCCGACGTCGACGCTCAGCTTCAGCAGCCGGCTCGACTTCGGCACGCGCTCGGCGGCCAGGACCCTCGCCACGCGCAGCTCGACCTTCAGGAAGTCGTCGATGGAGATTCGCTCGGGTGCAAGGGTGCTCACGGGTGCTGGGATGCTGACGGGTGCTGGGGTGCTAGGGTGCAAAGGTGCTTGGGTGCTCGGCTGCACCGGCCCGTTCGCGGCTACGGGGGGCTTCGTGTCGTCGGTCATCTGTCGTAGCTCCTGGACTGTGTGTTCGATGCGTGGAAAGAGTGCGGCGATCTCGCCGAGCCTGGTGCCCGGCGCCAGGTCGCCGCGCGTGAGCGATGCCCACGCACGAGGCGACGGCTCGACGCCGAGCATCCGCAGCGTGCGCTCCGCCGTACCGGGCAGAAACGGGCGAAGGAGCTCCGCGATGACACGGAGGGCGTCTGCGGCCACGAATAGAGCGGTGTCGACCTCGTCGCGCCTCGATGCGTCCTTTGCCAGGCGCCACGGTTCCCGCGCGACGATGTAGCGGTTGACCGCACCGATCGCGTCCCAGATCTCGCGCAGCGCGACACTGAGCTGAAACGACTGCACCGACTTTCCGACGCGTTTCACGAGTGCGTCAACCGTATTCGACAACGATCGCTCTTCCGGCCTCGATAGCAGGCTGACGTCCGCGGCCGGCACGATCCCTTCGCAATAGCGATGGATCATCGTGGTGGCGCGGCTCACCAGGTTGCCGAGATCGTTGGCCAGATCGGCGTTGTAGCGCGTGAGAAACGCCTCGTCGGTGAAGTCGGCGTCCTGCCCGAACACCATCTCGCGGAACACGAAGTACCGAAGCGCATCGAGGCCGAAGCGGCTGACGTAGGCCTGCGGCGCCACGACGTTGCCGATCGACTTCGACATCTTCGCGCCTTCCATCAGCCACCACCCGTGGCTGACGATGCGCTTCGGCAGCGGCAGCTCGGCGGCGAGCAGGAGGGCCGGCCAGTAGACCGCGTGCTGACGCACGATCTCCTTGCCGATCAGGTGCACATCGGCAGGCCAATAGGAGTCGAAGCGCTTGGTCGCCGCCGGGGATTCGTCGCCGAACCCGACCGCCGTCATGTAGTTGGTGAGCGCATCGAACCAGACGTACATCACATGCGCCGGATCGTCTGGAACAGGAATGCCCCACGTGAACGAGGTGCGGCTGATGCTCAGATCCTCGAGGCCCGCCCGGAGAAACGACAGGACTTCGTTGCGGCGCGCCTCGGGAGTCACGAAATCCGGGTGGCGCTCGTAGTGATCGAGCAACCGGTCCTGGAAGGCCGAGAGTCTGAAGAAGTAGCTCTCTTCCGCAATCCGCTCGACCGCGTTGCTGCAAATCGGACAGCGGCCATCCTTCAGCTGGGTGTCGGGCACGAAGACTTCGTCGATCGTGCAGTACCAGCCTTCGTACTTGCCTTTGTAGATGTGGCCCTTCTCGCGCACGCGCCGCCAGAGCGCTTGCGAGGCCGCGCGGTGCCGCGGCTCCGTCGTGCGAATGAAATCGTCGTTGGAGATGTCGAGCACAGGCAGAATGTCGAGAAATTTCTGCGCGATTCGTGCGGCGAACTCCGGAGTCGACAGCCCGGCCTTCTTCGCGGCGCGCTCGACCTTCTGACCGTGCTCATCGGTGCCGGTCAGAAACAACACATCGTCGCCCATCAGCCGATGCGCGCGGGCCACGGCGTCGGCGACCATGGTCGTGTACGCGTGGCCGAGGTGCGGCTCGGCGTTGATGTAGTAGATCGGCGTGGTGATGAAGAATCGGCTCACGATGTTCGCGGCGGAAGGGCGCCGTACGCGTGTACGGCCACGGTCTGCACGTCCTTGACCGACAGGTTGTTCGCCGTCGCCAGCGTTGAGCAGTCTTCGAACTCGGGCACGGCGTTGATCACGCGGCCGTTGCGCCACGCCAGCTTGAAGCGGACCGGACCGATTGGCGTCTGGACCTGCACGATCTCCCGGCGCAGGCACTCGCGCTCGACCTCGGAGTATCGGATCCCGATGGTCGTGGTCTCGCGGAAGATCACCTCGGCCAGCGACGCGCGCTGCTCGGGAGATGCGACGACCGTCAGGAGCGTGCCCGGCCGGTTCTTCTTCATCTGGACCGGCACGTAGAACACCTCGAGCGCGCCAGACGCGTACAGGCGATCCATCGCCACGCCGAAGAGCTGCGGATTCATGTCGTCGATTTCGCACTCGATCACGACCACGCGCTCGGCTTCACCATGATCGGCCGCGCGATTCGTGGCCCGGCCGATGAGCACGCGCAACACGTTCGGCGCGCCAGGCGTATCGCGCTCGCCGGCGCCGTAACCCACGTGCTCGACCGCCATCGACGGGATTGGCCCGAACGACGAAGCGTAGGAGGTCGCGATGAGGGCGCCGGTCGGCGTGACCAGTTCTTTCTGCACGGTGCCGCTGTAGATCGGCGCGTCGCCCAGCAGCTTCACCGTGGCCGGCGCCGGCACCGGCAGCAGCCCGTGCGCGGACTGCACCGTGCCTCCCCCGACGTTGAGCGGGGAGCAGACAATCCGGTCGGCTCCCGCCCACTCGAGCGCGAACACGGCGCCAACGATGTCGATGATCGAATCGAGGGCGCCGACCTCGTGCAGGTGCACGCGCTCGACCGGCATCTGGTGGATGGCGGCTTCAGCGTCCGCCAGGCGCTGAAACAGCCCCTTGGCCCGGTCGCGTCCGACGGGCGACAGCGCCGACTTGTCGATCAGCGCTCGAATCTCCGCCAGACTGCGGTGCGCCAGATGGCTGTGTGCGCGTTCGCCATGGCCGTGCGTGTGCGCCTCACGATCGTGCGCGTGAGGATCGTGGTCGTGTGAATGGCCATGGTCGGGCGAATGATCATGCTCGTGCGTGCGATCCGTGCGATCGGGGTCGCGCGAGGGCCCCTGCTCGTGGACAATGAACCTGGTCGCCGACACGCCCGCCCGCAGCACGCGCTCGGTGCCGACGTCGTAGCCGTCGACAGCCAGGCTGCCGAGCGCACGCTTCAAATCGGCGAGCGGCAGGCCCGCGTCGAGCAGCGCGCCGAGCACCATGTCGCCCGAGATGCCGGAAAAGCAGTCGAAGTACAACAATCGTGACATTCGATGGATCTCTCATCCAGAAGCGCCACTGCGGAGGTCACAGACACAAACGGATGGCACCTCCGTGGTAGAGCTTTTTTCACAGCTTGCCCATTTCCTTGAAGCTCCAATACCGGACGTCGCCGAGAATCAGGTGGTCCACCAAATCGACGCCGATCAGCACGCCGGCCGCGATGAGCCGCCGCGTCAAGGCAAAATCGTCTGGGCTCGGCGTCGGATCGCCTGACGGATGATTATGGAACACCACGACGGCGGCTGCCGCACCGAGTATGGCTTCCCGGTACACATCGCGCGGCTGAACAACCGTGGCGTTGAGCGATCCGGACGCCACAATCGCCGTCCGGATCACGCGGTGCTTCGTATCGAGCAGCACGACACCGAACTGCTCGGCCGTGCGCGACCCGAACGCCGGCAGCAGGTAGGCCGCGGCGTCGCCCGGCACTCGGAACTGCACGCGTGCGCTCGGTGCGTGCGCGAGCGTCCTTCGCCCAAGCTCGAGAGCCGCGAGCACCTGCGCCGCCTTGGCCGGACCAACGCCCGCAATCCGCGCCAGCTCGCCCGCGGTCGATCGCACGAGCCCGTGGAGCCCGCTCTGCGCCCGCAGCAATTCGTTGGCGACGCCAAGCGCGCTCGTGCGCGGCCGGCCACCGCCGAGCACGAGCGCCACCAGCTCGTTGTCGCCGAGCGCCGCCGCGCCGTGGCGCAGCAGTTTCTCGCGCGGGCGATCGTCGGACGAGAGCTCTCTCATCGTACTACAGAGAACGGCGACAATTAACAGTCGACAGTTCACCGTTAACAGTTACGCTCTGGATCGGTTCCTTTTCCTCCAACGAGTTGACGCATCGCTGAATCATCCGGGACACTTGCTCTGACTCGTCAATCAGCCGATCCGCAATCGCAGCGGGAGCGAACTCAAGGTCGCGGGCGAGGCGCAAAAGAGACTCGGTCTCTGCGAGCGACGACTCGGCCATGTTCAGGAACCTCGCGTAATCCAACTGCGATGCTCGCTTGGCACCCTCGGAGATATTGCTGGAGACCGACACCACCGCGCGTCGCACCTGCGAGACGATGCCGAATTGCTCGGATCGCGGGAAGGAAGAAGTCAGCTTGTACACTTCGAGCGCCAGTTGGTGACTGCGTTGCCAAATCTGAAGCTCCGTGAATCGCTGCACGACACGCCTTCTTACGACTGTCAACTGTCGACTGTCGACTGTCAACTTGCTCTGTCGCGCCAGCCCTCTGCAAGAACCGCGCTCGGCCTTCGACAAGGGCACCGCGTGGCCGCGGCAGCCCAGGCCGGGGCCGTAACCAGCGACCTGACAATCGCTACGAGCGATCTCAGGCGGCGACGGTCGGCTCGATGCGCCGCGGCCGATGACCGGGATGTCGCAGATTCTGATCGGGGAATCCGTCAGCTCGTACGAGGAATCTGCCGCTGCCACTCGCCGGCGCAAATGACCTCGGCCCATCCGGTGAGATAGACCTGATCGGCTTGCCACTCGACGCGCTGCGATCCTCCAGGAGAGACGACTTCCGCGGCTCGCGCCGCGGCGCCGTAGGCCGCGGCCGCCACGAGCGCCGCGCAGGAGCCCGTCCCAGACGAGGTGGTGGGGCCGACGCCGCGCTCCCAGATCATGATGCGGACACGATCGGGAGCCTCCACTTCGGCAAACTCGACGTTCGTGCCCTCCGGAAACGAGGCGTGCCGCTCGAGCGCGGCGCCTATCCGGCGAAAACGCCCCTCGTCGGGGAGCGAACCGAGCACGACGCATTGCGGGTTGCCCATGTTCAACACCACGACGGTGAGCATCTCGCCGTCCGCCTCGAGCGCCGCCTGCCGCAGTCCCGTCGGCTGCCCCATCGACGCGCGAAACATTTGGCGAACGCCCTCGCGCCCGAGTCGGACGAGGTGCTTCGGGCCTCCTTCGGTCTCGACCGTGAGCTCGGCGGCAGGTCGTGCATCCTGGTCCAGGAGCAGCGCCCCCAGCGCGCGGACGCCGTTGCCGGACACCTCGGCGCGGCTGCCGTCGGCGTTGAGGAGCCGCATCGACACGGTGTCGCCCGACCGTTCGTACACGATCAGCCCATCGGCGCCGATGCCCTCGTGTCGGTCGCACATCTGGCGCGCGAGCCGTTCGAGGGCCGCGCCGCGCACGTCGGCGGCGTCGACGTAGAGAAAATCGTTGCCGTACGCGTGAGCTTTGGCGAATTTGATCATGCGGTTTCAGACAAGACTTCGGAGTCCTTCAAGCTTCGCGATTTGCCGTCACGGCACAGAGGCACCCATCAGGTGCGACACGGGCTGACGATCACGGCACGGGCACCCGGTAGATGTTGCGCTGCGTGGCCACTTTCATCAATGCATAGACTGATGGATTGGGACCAGGCCACACGCTTCCTTCCGCGACCAGGCGCGCGCCGGGCAGGGCCGCCACAGCTTCTTTCGATTGAAATCCCGAGGCCGGTATGGGCGGTAACACCTGCCCCTTTTGCAGAGGAATCGCGTACATGGACTCTGCAAACTTCAGATAAAGGAATTTCCGATCTGGTGTCCAACTCAGAGGGGAAGGGATCAGGTCGGGACCCTGGGGCGCGGCACAGCCTTCGCAGATCAACGTGGGAGAAGCCTGTCCGGTGGCATACACCATCAGGTCGGTGAACTGAGGGGCCACCTGTCCGGGTATCCATTGCCCGTCCGGCGAGACACCATACGGAAAGACCATCGGCGTTGGGATCATCTTCTGCAATTCACTGCCATCCTCTTTGACGCGATAAATGAAAAGCTCTCCCTTCTCCCCTCCGGAGAACACCACTTCGCCTGGCGCGCCGAAGTACACCACCCAGCTATCCATCGTGGAGAGCCGCCGCGGCGCAGAACCGGCGTTCAGCGCCGCCAACCATGCAGGTGTGCGCCCCGCGTCGTCTGGCGCGGTAAACACCACGCGCTGACCGTCAGAGGCAATGGTGTAATGCTGCATCTGAAAATCGGGCAGCAGCCGCTGGCGCTGCCCGGATTCCAGGTCCGCGACCCAAAGACCTCCGGTCACAAAGTTCCGCGCTCCGCCGGCGCGCACCAGGTAATAGAGTTTCTTGCCATCAGGAGAGAAGGATGGAAGAAACGCGTAGCCTTCCGAAGTAATCTGCCGATCGCCGCTCGAATCGTGAACCCACACCGTGCTCTGGCTCGTGCCGATCGACGTGACGAAGGAGCGGCCGTCTGGCGCAAATTCGATTCCCTCTTCGTCGGTGACGCCGAAGGTGACCTGCTCGGGCGTCCCGTCCGGAAAACGCTGGCGCCAGATGTGATACCCGTTTCCGGTATTGGTAGAAAAATACATCCATTTCCCATCGGGGGACCACGCGGCGTCCGTACACTGTGCCGGCGCGGGGCCGACGGGCGTTCCGGAAGAGCTGCCGTCGTAAGGCATCAACCGGCAGGGCAGCCAACCGTAGCCGCCCGCTCCCGAAGCCCCGGCCCCCATCTCAACCACGAGAACCTGATTTCCATCCGGAGAGAGGTAGGAGTGATGGGCCATCCCACTCTCGGGTGGCATGTAGACGCTGCGTTCCTCGGTGCGGCTCTCCGTCGAGGAAGCGATCGCCATCTGCCACAATCCGCGGCCGGTATGTGCGGAAAACAAGACGAAGGGCTGACTGGCGGCGCCCCTGTTCCGCGCAGGAATCCACGTGAGCCCCGACGCATTGGTCAGGAGCAGCCGCGGACGCCCACCGAGCACGGGCACGACCCAGGTGTCCATCGTCTTCCCATCCTTAGCGAACACTGTGTACGCAATCCGCGCCCCGTCCGGAGAGAACTTGGGATTGATTTTGTACAGGTTGTCGTGCGTGAGCTCTACCGGCTCGCCGTCGGGCAGAAGCTTGACGTAAATCTCACCCGGACCGAAGGACGTGCTGGTCGTCCTCGCCCCCCGGATGAACGCGAGCATGCGGCCGTCGGGCGAGAGTGCCGGCTGCGTTGCGGAATCGGCAAAGTTGGTGAGTGGAACGTACTGTGCCGGCTCGGCGGGTTGACGGAATCGGGACACGATCAGCGCGCCCGCAGCCACGAGGACGAGGACGGAGGCTCCGATCGGCGCCAGCCAACGGCGTCCACGCGTGGCACGACGCACCGGGGTGGGCGCGGGCGGCGCTTCCGCGCCTTGCCGCACCGCGCGGCGGAGATCGACGACCATGTCGCGCATCGACTGGAAGCGATCGGCAGGATCCTTCTCCAGCGCCTTCTCGACAACCATGCGCAACGAGAGCGGCACGTCCTCCGGCAGCGACCCGGCGGGCCGATGGATGATCGCGTGCAACACATCGGGATCGGAGGCTCCGGTAAAGGGTCGCTGCCCAGCCAGCACCTCGTACAGCACGACGCCGAAGGAGAAAATATCGCTTCGGGCGTCGAGCGCTTGTCCTGATGCCTGCTCGGGCGACATGTACGCCACGGTGCCGGCGATGACTCCCGGGCGCGTGCGCGTCTCGGTCTCCATCCGAGTGGCATCGGCTGATGTCGCGGGCTGATGAAGTTTCGCCAACCCGAAGTCGGCCAACTTGGCGTAGCCGCTCTTCGTGATCAGGATGTTTTCGGGCTTGATGTCACGATGCAGAATGCCGGCCTGGTGCGCCGCGGCGAGGCCATCGGCGACGCCGGTCAGCAGGTCGATGCTCTGGCGCCAGCCGCGCTTCGCGCCTCGTGTCCAGTCCCTGAGCGTGCCGCCATCGACGAACTCGGTGACCAGATACTGACGGCCTTCGAACTCGCCCGCATCGTGCACCGTGACAATATGCGGGTGATTGAGTGACGACGCGGTTTGCGCTTCGCGCTGGAAGCGGCGTCGTGCGGCCGGGTTGGCGAGCTCGTCAGAAAGAAACTTGATCGCAACAGGCCGATTGAGATTGGTATCGAGCGCCCGATAGACCACACCCATGCCGCCGGCGCCGAGCGGCGCCTGCACCACGTACACGCCGAGCCGAAGGCCGGTCAGGATCGGGGCCGCCGGCTGGCTCACCATGTGCGCTGTGACCCCAGCGGCGGGCTTGTCCAGAGAATTCTCCGCGGACGCCGCGCGACCCAGAAGCGACTGCACTTCGAGGCGCAGTTCCTCATCGCCGCGGCATTCGCTTTGGAGGAAAGCCTCACGCTCGCGCGATGGTCGCCCCAACGCCGAGTGGTAGAGCTGCTCGATTTGGCGCCAGCGTTCGGGGTTCACGGGCTTGTCGTCGGTGCCGGTATTCTATATCGAACGTTCTTCAGCGTCGCGCCTGACGGACTGTCCCCACGCAGGTCGCCGAGGCCAAAGGGCATGCGACGGTCTTGACACGCGCCTCACGCCTTGGACGATGGTGCCGGATCATTTCCGACAAGACGCGAGCAAGTGCCAGCCGTAGCGCCGGACGAGCGACCGCGGCAGCGCGTTGAACGCGCCGACGAACACGCCGTTGTAGAGCGCGCCCTTCCACCCGCCGTGCAGCCGCGACCTCACCGGAAATCGCTCCGGCACGATGCGCACGTCGCGAAACCCCGCAAGCAACCGCTCGAATTCTCGGACGCTGAGCTTCAGGAGCACTGGGGCATCCTGATGCTCGAGCCCCACCTTCATCACCTTCGACAGCGCGTTCAGCCAGGACACGCGGTTGTACACCTGGAAAATGGCCTGGCCACCCGTCTTGAGCACGCGCCGGCACTCGGTGACCAGCCGCTGAGGATTGGCTGTGTACTGCACGACCCCGTGCGCGTACACCAGGTCGAACATGTCGTCGGGGAACGGCAACTGCTCGCCGTCGGCCACCCGGAGCTCGGCGTGCAATCCCTGCTGCTCGAAGTTTGCCTTCGCCAGCTCGATCGCCGACGCCGCCAGGTCAACGCCGGTCACCCGTGCACCGCCTCTGGCGAAGCGCGCCAGATCGACCCCCGCGCCGCATCCGACCTCTAGCACGGACTGGCCGGCGATCGACTCAAAGGGCACGAGGCGCGGCAGGTGGTGCAGCTTTTCGAAGTGATAGCGATCGAGATCGTCGAAGAATCCGCGGGAGCCCACCGGGTGCCGCGTGATCGCCAAATCGTGAATGTGCCGCTCCCAATACCGCCGGACTTCGTCTGTCGTCGCCACGCTCGACACTATACTAACGTGGGGCTCCGCCCCACACCCCGGCTCGGTCGCTCGCGGGGACCCCTACGCCCCGCGCCGCTCCCTCGCAGGCGCGCCGTGCGCGCCTCGGACTCGGCGGCCTGACCGTTCCCACGACGAGTTTCGTCCCTCAGCTTGCAGCTCTCAGCAATAGAGATTGGCTGAAGGCTGAAAGCCGACAACTGATGGCAGCACCCGGCTCGGGTCAGCTGCGGGATAATGTTCTGCGTCGATAGATTCGTCCAGATTCCAACTGCGACCCTTCGCCGACAATGCCGAATTCATTCATCATGCGTCGCGATCTCGATCAGCTCGCCAACCGCACCTTCGACGTCCTGGTCATCGGGGGCGGCATCTACGGTCTGACAATCGCGTGCGACGCGGCGATGCGCGGCTTGTCGGTGGCGCTCATCGATCGCGGAGATTTCGGCGGCGGGACGTCGTTCAATCATCTGCGCACCATCCATGGCGGCCTGCGGTACCTGCAGACGCTCGACATCGGCCGCGCGCGCGAGTCGATTCGCGAGCGCCGGACGCTTGCGCGCATCGCGCCGCACGCCGTGCGGCCGCTCGCGTTTGCCCTGCCGCTGTACCGTTCCCTGGTCAGGGGCAAGCTGGCGATGCGGGCTGGATTGTTTCTGGACCGTCTGGTCGGTCACGATCGCAACCGCGGCATTCCTGCGTCGCACCATTTGCCGGCCGGCCGCGTTCTCACACGCAGCGAGGCCATCGAGCGGTTCCCCGGCCTTCGCCGCCAGGGCCTGACGGGAGCGGCCGTGTGGTACGACTACACGACCCCGGAGTCCGATCGCCTCACTTTCAGCTGGGCGATCGCGGCGCACTCCCACGGCGCCGTGCTCGCGAACTACGTCGAGGCCGTCGGCGCGATCCGCCACGACGGCCGCGACAACCTCACGACAGGCGCGCGGGCGGTGGATGTGGCGGCCGGACGCGCGTTCGACATTCGCGCGACGCTGACGATCGACACGACCGGCGGCGGCTTCAGCCGCCCGAACGCCCCCGCACCTCCACTTCTGAAAGCGATGAATCTCGTGACCCGCCGCGATGCAGGCGACGAGGCCCTCGGCGGACCGTCTTCGTCTGGCCGGCACCTCTTCCTCGTGCCGTGCCGGACGCGGGCGATCTTCGGCACGTGGGAGTCGCGCGAGCGGTGCGAGCCAGGACGCGCGGCACCGAGCGAATCCGACATCTCTGCCTTCATCGCGGAGCTCAATGGGGTGTTTCCCGCTCTGGACCTCCGGCGGGACGAGGTCACGCTCGTGCACCGCGGGACCGTGCCGGCAGCGGTCGGGCGCGACGGATCCCTGGCGCTCGAGGGAGACGAACACGTCCGCGGGGAAGACGAGGGCCTCATCAGCGTCGCCGGCACGAAATACACGACGGCGCGGGCGGTGGCCGAGCGGGTAACCGACCTGGCGTTCCAGAAGCTGCAGCGCCCCTCCGTGGCATGCCGCACGGCCGCCACGCCTCTGCCGGGCGGCGGCCTCCACGACGTCGCCGCGACGATCGCCGCTGCCAGGCGCGAGCACGATGCCCGCCTGCCGAGCGACACCATCCCGCACCTGGTTGCCGCCTACGGCACCCGCTACTCGGAGGTGTTGGCGGTGGCCGCGCAACGACTCGAGTGGCGCGCGCGCGTGGCAGACGACTCGCCGGTCATCGGCGCCGAGCTGGTCTGGGCGGTTCGCCACGAAATGGCCATCACGCTCAGCG
>MEKT01000146.1 GCA_001767435.1 Acidobacteria bacterium RIFCSPLOWO2_02_FULL_65_29
CGGTTCAACACGATGCCCGGCCCCGGCGAGCTCGGCCACGAGACGTGGGAAAACGACTCGTGGAACTGGACCGGCAACACCGGCGTGTGGACCGAGATGTCGGCCGATCCGGAGGCCGGGCTCGTGTACCTGCCCGTTGAATCGCCGACGATCGACGCCTACGGCGGCAACCGGCCGGGCAACAACCTGTTTGCCGAGAGCCTCGTGGCCGTCGATCTGAAGACCGGCAAGCGGAAGTGGCACCAACAGGTCGTCCACCATGGGATCTGGGACTTCGACCTGCCTGGGGCGCCGCTGCTCATGGATGTGACGATCGACGGCAAGCCGCGCAAGATCGTGGGACAGCCGAGCAAGCAGGGTTGGCTCTACACGTTCGACCGCATCACGGGAGAACCCATCTGGCCGATGCCGGAGAAGGCGGTCCCGCAGTCCGACGTCCCCGGCGAGAAGAGCTCGCCCACGCAACCGCACCCAACCAAGCCGCCGGTGTTCTCGCGCAGCCACGTGGCGCCGGAGGACGTGATCGATTTCACGCCGGAGTTGCGCGCGCAGGCCATGTCGAACCTGAAGAAGTTCCGGTGGGAGCAGACGCCGTTTACGCCGTTCGTCATTCCGAACGACAAGGTGCTCGGCACCATCCTCATCGCGAACGCGTCGGGCGGCGTGAACTGGCAGGGCTCCTCGTTCAACCCCGAAACGGGCATCTTCTATACCCAGGCCAGCAACTCCAACGTGTCGGCCGCGAGCATCTCGCATGAATACTTCGAGGCCATCAGGCCCGAGGTGCACATCAAGAACAACCACATTCCCATCTGGGAAGCCCCGGGCTTTGCCCAGCCCGGTTTCGAGGCGCCCACGACCAGTGGATATCGCGTTCCACCGGCCCCGGCCGCAGCCGGCGGCGGTGGACGGGGCGGCAACCCCTTGACTGAGGGTCTTGGCGGGCTCCCAATCGTCAAGCCACCGTACGGCGTGATCACGGCGCTCGACATGAACAGCGGCACGCTCAAGTGGCAGGTGCCGCACGGCGATACACCCGACGCGGTTCGCAACAGCCCGCTGCTCAAGGGCCTCAACATCCCGAAGACCGGGCAGACGGGCCTCGCCGGAGTGGTCCTCACCAAATCGCTGGTCATCGCCGGAGACCCGCAGGTGACGGCGCCGCCGGATCGGCCACGTGGCGCGATGTTGCGCGCATACGACCAGCAAACGGGCAAGGAAGTCGGCGCGGTGTGGATGCCGGCCGCCCAGAGCGGCAATCCGATGACCTACATGGTCGATGGGCGTCAGTACATCATCGTCGCCGTCGGTGGCGGGACGTACACGAGCGAATACATCGCGTTCGCGCTGCCACAGAGTGAAATCGTGAAACTGACGACCAACTAACGTGGGGCTCCGCCCCACACCTCTGGCCCGTTATGCGGACCGAGTACAAAATTCTCGTTTTCGACCCGCATAACGGGATGAGGTGATATGCGCAGCAGATTCGCAGCCGCAGCGGTCGTCACGGTCGTGGTGATCGGCGCGTTCTACTCCGCGCTCCGGGCGCAACAAGCGCGTTCGGTCTGGGATGGCGTGTACACCGAGGAGCAGGCGAAGCGCGGCGCCGTGCTGTTCGACCTGGAGTGCGCCGGCTGCCACGGGCCGGCGGGGGAGGGCGGCGGTATGCCGCCCGCGCTCGTCGGCGGCGCATTCACGGCGAACTACGACGGCCAGACGGTCGGTGACCTCTTCGAGCGAAACCGCACGACGATGCCGGTCGGCAAGGAGGGCCAGCTGAGCGCGCAGACGATCGCGGAGATCACGGCGTTCCTGCTGCAGTGCAACGAGTTCCCGGCTGGCGCCGCGGAGCTGTCGAGCCAGGCCATGATGCTGAAGACGATCAGGTTCGTCGCGGAAAAACCGTAGGAGGCGATTGCCTTCGCACGATCCATGGAACGCGCGGGACCGCGCGTGCACGAATTACAGCGGGGGCGCGCCGGCTGGCTTCAGCCGATAGGGCTGGTCGCGCAGCTCGCGGCTCAGTCGCGCGTGGCGCTGGCGCCACGGCTCGAAGCGCTTGGCAATTGTGTGGAGCAGCCGGGCTTTGTGCGGGGATGGTTCCCAAACGGCCGCCCGGCTGAAGAAGCTCGCGCCCAGCTCCGCATACCAGCGGATGTTGTGCCGGCGGCGCATTTGATCCTCGAAGAACCCGGCCAGCACCAGGCACTGGGCGCCGGCCGTTTCCATCATCTGGCTATCCTGCCGCAGGCTCGTGTCGAGCACAAAATTGTCGAAGACCGCGCTGAGAGTCGCGGGAGCCGACAGCTCGAGGTCGGCCTGCGTGGAAACCTGTGCATAGTGCGCCAGCACGCTGGCGTTGTAGAGCAGCTCCTGTCGATCGACGATGGGGCCGGATACTTCCTGAAGGTGCAGGACGAAAAACTCCAGCGTCTGCCGATGATCGGTCGCGAGCAGTTCCGCCAGTGGACCCATGACACCTCCCGCGTGATCGGGTGTTCGCGGTCATGAAGGCCGTATCCGCGGCCCTCTACGGGGATTGACCGCAAGTCCCGTGCCACGCCGAAGGTCTAACGTCTCCGCGGACGCCTCGGACGGGTTCTTACCAGCGGGGCTCGGACCGGCGACGACCGCCGCCGCCGTCGCCATTGTCGCCGCCGAAGCCGCCGCCCGAGTACGCCGGCTTGGGGCGCGCCTCGTTCACACTGAGCGAGCGGCCCCCGAGTTGATGCTCGTTCAGCTTCGTGATGGCCGTCTGCGCTTCCTCGTCGGTGGCCATCTCCACGAACCCGAAGCCCCGCGCCCGGCCGGTCGCCATGTCGCGCATCACGCGCACCGTGTCCACAGAGCCACACTGTCCGAACAACTCTTGCAGCTCGGTCTCACCCGTCTCGTAGGGGAGGTTTCCCACATACAATTTTCGACCCATCGTTACACTCCTGGACCCTCATTCAGAGGGCAGTCCCAAATCTGTCGGCGACGTCCTCAGGACGCCACTGTCGTCGCGCAGGACTTCAGTCCTGCCCCGAGAGTCTTCCTTACATGCCTCCGCCCATTCCGCTACTCGACCCCGCCAGGGCCCCCGTCTTCTCGTCCACCATCTGCGAGATGACCGCCTCGGTCGTCAGCAGCAGCGACGCAATCGACGCGGCATTCTGCAACGCCGAGCGGACCACCTTGGCTGGATCGATGACGCCGGCCCGCACGAGGTTCTCGTATTGCTCGGTTTGGGCGTTGAAGCCTTCCTCGTCCTTCATGTCCTTCACACGCTGCACGACGATCGAACCCTCGTGCCCGGCGTTGGTCGCGATCCAACGCATCGGCTCCTCGATTGCCCGGATGACGATCTTGACGCCGAGTTGCTCATCGCCTTCGAGCTCGAGCGCCTGGAGGACCTTCAAGGTGCGCAGGAGCGCCACGCCGCCGCCCGCCACAATGCCTTCTTCGACCGCCGCCTTGGTCGCATGCATCGCGTCCTCGACGCGCGCTTTTTTCTCCTTCATCTCGGTCTCGGTCGCCGCACCGACTTTGATGATGGCCACGCCGCCCACGAGCTTCGCGAGCCGCTCCTGCAGCTTCTCGCGGTCGTAGTCGGAGGTCGTGTCCTCGACCTGCGCGCGCAACTGCTTGACGCGACCTTCGATCGCCGCCGACGTGCCGACCCCCTCGATGATCGTCGTATTGTCTTTGTCGATGGTGACCTTCTTGGCCTGGCCGAGGCTGTCAACCTTGATCGATTCGAGCTTGATCCCGAGGTCTTCCGTGATGGCGCGGCCGCCCGTCAGGATGGCGACGTCTTCGAGCATCGCCTTGCGACGATCGCCGTAGCCGGGCGCCTTGACGGCCGCGACCTTGAGCGTGCCCCGAAGCTTGTTGACGACGAGCGTCGCCAGCGCCTCGCCTTCGAGATCCTCCGCGATGATGAGCAGCGGACGACCGAGCTGCACGACTTGTTCCAGGACCGGCAGGAGATCCTTCATCGCGCTGATCTTCTTTTCGTGGATCAGGATGAACGGGTTCTCGAGCACGACTTCCATCCGCTCGGGGTCCGTCACGAAATAGGGCGACAGGTAGCCGCGGTCGAACTGCATGCCTTCGACCACCTCGAGCGTGGTCTCGAGCGTCTTGGCTTCCTCCACGGTGATCACGCCATCCTTGCCGACTTTGTCCATGGCTTCGGCGATGATTCTGCCGATGGTCTCGTCGTGGTTCGCCGAGATCGTGCCGACCTGCGCGATCATGGAGCCGCTCACGGGCTTGGACTGCGCCTTGAGCGACGACACGACGGCCTCGACGGCCAGGGCGATGCCACGTTTGATCGCCATCGGGTTGGCTCCCGCCGTCACGTTTTTCGCGCCTTCGCGATAGATGGCCTGCGCCAGCACCGTGGCCGTGGTCGTGCCGTCTCCGGCCACGTCCGACGTCTTGCTCGCGACCTCGCGAACCATCTGGGCGCCCATGTTCTCGATCGGGTCGGAGAGCTCGATCTCCTTCGCGACCGTGACACCGTCCTTGGTAATCGTGGGCGACCCGAACTTCTTGTCGAGGATGACGTTGCGTCCCTTGGGCCCGAGGGTGACCTTCACCGCGTCGGCGAGGCTATTGACCCCGCGGAGAATCGCCTGGCGCGAGGCGTCGCCGTATGTAATCTGCTTTGCCATTGTCTGCTCCGTATTCAGCTCTTTTTGTGTTTGCCCTTGGCGATGTCGACGTCCCCGATCGCCGCTAAGACTTCGTCTTCCTTCATGATCAAGTACTCCACGTTGTCCAGCTTGATCTCCTGACCGGAGTACTTGCCGAAGAGGATGGTATCGCCGGCTTTGACGTCCAAGGCCACCCGCTCGCCGTCGTCGTTCACTCTGCCGTTGCCAACGGCGATGACCTTGCCCCGCTGCGGTTTTTCTTTTGCGGAATCCGGAATGATGATCCCGCCGACTTTCTGTTCGCCTTCTTCGAGGCGTTGGACGAGGATCCGATCGTGTAGCGGTCTGACATGCATGACGTTTCGACTCCCAACTCGTGTGAAACAGGTGGACCAATCTTGTCCGACCTGAGGCGACCGAAGTGGCCGCTCCGCCGGGCGAACCGATCGCCGGATTGACTACGCGCTCTTGGTGAGGGCTGTGGCTCGGAGCCGGATCACATCCGGCGAGGGGCGGCAGTGCTCAGGAAGGAGTTCGGCTGCGACTATATCCTGCGCTGGCGCGATTAGCAAGTATAATGCACTCTCACCTTTGGTCCTGTGTCGAGCGGCGTGACGCGCCTCACTCGCGAACGCACCAGGTGTCGCAGACCAGCGTCGACATGCCGCGACCGCGCGACGCACACGAATCGGGGGTACTTGATGTCTCGACGAAACGGCGATCGCGCCAGATTTCAGAAGGATCGGAAACGCAAGCTGGCTCATCGCCAGCGCATCCAAGAATTGTTCAAAGCGCGGCGCGCGGTCAGCCCTCTGCTGCTTGCGCAAAGCACTTCAACGGACAGTCGCGCGAGCAAGGAAGCGGCGCACACAGCCGCGTCAGACCCTCGTGAATAGGTATGTTGCCGGCGACGACGCAGGTGCGGATCGCGCGGTGCCGACGGCCTGCCCGTTTTGTCGGTCGTCAAAAGTCACGACGACGAACGAAAAGGTAGACGCGTCCACGTATTGGCGGTGCGAGACGTGCGGCCAAATGTGGAACGTCGGACGGCTCCGAACGTCGCCTCGCTATAGCTATCAAGGACGTTGACATGAGTACTGGCCTGGCGGTCGCGGACTGGATCAAGCGGATCGCGGATGACGAGCGAAAGCGGGACGCGGTGCGTGACCGGGAGGAGGAGACGGCCGCTCGAAAGGCCGACCTCGTCCGTCTGAACGGCCGGCGACTCATCGAGGAGCTCCGTGCGACCGTCGCGCGTGACGTCGAGGCCTTCCGGGACGAGTTTGCGGGAGACCGCACGCGCGAGATCGTCGTGGAAGCCACGGAACCCGAAGGCGGGTTCGTGGTTCGCAAGCCGGCATCTCCAGCCGTCTCCCTCACGGTCGCTCCGCATCTCGAAGCGGCAGCCATGGGCTGCCTCTACCGGTTCACACCGACAAACGGCCTACCGCCGCGCGAGGATCGCGTCGAGCTGGTGTTCGCCGGTGACGGCGGAGAGACACTGCAGGTGAAGCACGGCGTGACGGGGAAGGTGTTTGCGACGGCCGACGCGCTCTCTGAATTTCT
>MEKT01000147.1:0-21591 GCA_001767435.1 Acidobacteria bacterium RIFCSPLOWO2_02_FULL_65_29
GAATCGCGGCCATGACCGGCTTCGCGTTGATCAGGTCGTGCGGCATGGCGGTCGCCATTTCCTGGTAGACCGACATCTTCTCCTTGATGGCGCGCTCCATCCGGACCAGGCCGATGCGGAACTGGTTCTCGAGGAGCTCGCCCACGGAGCGGACGCGCCGGTTGCCCAGGTGGTCGATGTCGTCCACACCCGCCGGGTTCTTGCGCAGCTTGAGGAGGTACTTGATCACCTCGTAGAAATCCTGCGGGTGCAGGATCTTCTCGTCGAGCGGCGTGTTCAGCACGAGCTTCGTGTTCAGCTTCAGGCGGCCGACCCGCGAGAAGTCGTACTTCTGCGGATTGAAGAACATGTTCTCGAAGAGCGACCGGCTGCTGTCGAGCGTCGGCGGATCGCCGGGGCGAAGGCGCCGGTAGATCTCGATGAGCGCTTCCTCGTGCGTGTGGATCGGGTCCTTCTTCAGCGTCTGGCCGATGATGGGACCGACATCGTCTTTTTCGATGAAGAAAATCTCGAGCCGGTCTACGTTCTTTTCCTGCGCCATCGAGATGACGCGGGGCGTCAGCTCCTCGTTGGCCTCGAGAATCACCTCGCCGGTGGACGGGTCGACCACATCGGTCGCGGCGTACGCGCCCTCGAGCTCGGCGTCGGAAATCTCGACGGCCTCGACGTTCGCCCGCTTGAGTGCTTCGACCGCGTTCTTGGTGATCTTCTTGCCCGACTGTACCGTGAAGTTCTCGCCGGGCACGACGATGTCCTTCGCCGCACGCAGGCCGACGAGGCTGTCGGCCACGGCCCAGTAGAGCGTGCCACCCTTCACGTACAGCTTGTCGACGGTGTAGAAGCTCCGGATGATCTCGTCGGCACCGCGCAAGCCGAGCGCGCGCAGAAACACCGAGGCCAGGAACTTC
Organism: Acidobacteria bacterium RIFCSPLOWO2_02_FULL_65_29; assembly: GCA_001767435.1. Lineage (GTDB taxonomy): Bacteria > Acidobacteriota > Vicinamibacteria > Vicinamibacterales > CAVVIG01 > 2-02-FULL-65-29. The sequence goes on from MEKT01000147.1 coordinate 909, forward strand.
CGCTTGCGGTCGATGCGGACGTACAGCAGGTTCTTGGTGTCGTACTCGAACTCCACCCACGATCCGCGGTACGGAATAATCTGCGCCAGGTACAGCGTCTTGTCTTCCGAGTGGAAGAACGCGCCGGGCGATCGGTGCAGCTGGCTGACGATGACGCGCTCGGTCCCGTTGATGATGAACGTCCCGTTTTCCGTCATCAGCGGGATGTCGCCGAAGTAGACCTCCTGCTCCTTGATGTCGCGAATGGTCTTGACGCCCGTCTCCGGATCCTTGTTCCAGACGACGAGCCGGATCGTGACCTTCAGAGGCACGGCGTAGGTCATGCCGCGCTCCTGGCATTCGTCGACGTCGTACTTCAGCTTCAAGCCGACGGTGTTCCCGCAGATGTCGCAGACGTCGCCACGCGCCTGGTTCGCTTTACCGCAGCGCTGGCAGAGCACTTCGCGGTCGCCATACGGATCGGCGATGAGCGTGTTGCCGCACTGGCTGCAGGGCTTGCGCAGGTGGTGCAGCCCCGCCAGCTTCCCGCACTTGCATTCCCAGTTGCCGATCGAGTACTCGATGAACTCGAGCGAGCTGTTTTCGCGGAAATCGCTGATCGGGAAGACCGACTTGAACACCGACTGCAGACCCGCGTCCTCGCGTTCGCTCGGCAGACGGTTCATCTGCAGGAAGCGCTCATAGGACTTCTTCTGGATCTCGATCAGGTTCGGGATCGGAACAGTTGTCTTGATTTTCGAAAAGTCGATGCGCTCGCGATAGACGTTCTTGGGAAGGCTGTACATGCTTCAATGACCTCGAAGAGAGAGCGCAGGAACCTTCGGAATTCGAGGATGGCTACTTGACCTCGACCTTCGCTCCAACATCTTCGAACTTCTTCTTGATGGCCGCCGCCTCGTCCTTCGACACGCTCTCCTTGACGACCTTGGGAGCGCCTTCCACGAGGTCCTTGGCTTCCTTCAGACCCAGGCTGGTCACTTCGCGGACGACCTTGATGACGTTGATCTTGTTGGCGCCCACTTCGGTGAGCGTCACGCTGAATTCGGTCTTCTCCTCGGCAGCCGCGGTCGCCGCTCCGCCGGACATTCCTCCCATGGGCATTGCCATCGGCATGGCCGCCGCCGCCGACACGCCAAGCTCCGCTTCGAGCGTCTTCACGAGCTGCGACAGCTCGATCACGCTGATGCCCTTGATGTACTCCACGACCTGCTGCTGCGTCACTTCAGCCATTTCGTTCTCCTCACTCTCGGCTTGAGGCTTGGGGCTTCAGGCTCTGGCCACAGCCCAAAGCCAAAAGCCCAAAGCCAGATTAGATTCCTATGACTCCGAACGCTTCTTTTCCGCCTGCACGAGCACGCTCATCAGATCGCGCGGCACGGCGTTCAGCACTCTCACGATGTGCACCATCGGCGCCTGCAGCACGAAGAGCAGCTTCGCCAGCAACGCGGGCCGGCCCGGCATCGCCGCCAGCTCCGTGACCTCGGCCAGCTGAATGGCCTTGCCCTGTACCACCGCCGCCTTGATCGTCAGCGTCGGCGCCGTCTTCGCGAACGTCGTCAGCGTCTTGGCGAGCGCCACCGGATCGGTCGAGGTGTAGGCCACCGCCGTCGTGCCCTCGAAGTACTTCTCGAGCACCCGCAGCGAGCTCCCCTTCAGGGCGCGCTTGGCAATCGTGTTCTTCACGACTCGGTAGCTGGCTTTCGCCGTGCGGAGCTGCCGGCGCAGTTCGGTGACCTGGGGAACGTTCAACCCCTTGTAGTCGACCAGGATTGCGCTGTCGGCTCCCTTGAACGCCGACTCGAGCTCGGCGAGCTCGGCTTCCTTGTCCGCTCTGGTTACTGGCATCTTCTGTAATCCCTGTCGAGAACGGAGGCTGGGGACTGGAGGCTGGAAGAACTCGCTGCCCTCTAGTCCCTAGCCTCTAGCCTCTAATGCTTCACCACGACGTCGATGTGCGTCGTATCGATACGAAGTCCCGGCCCCATCGTCGACGACACCGTGACGCTCCGCAGATATTTTCCTTTTGCCGCCGCAGGTTTCGCTTTGACGATGCTGTCGACGAGGGCGTGCGCGTTGGCGACGAGCGAATCACTGGCAAACGACATCCTGCCGAGCGGCGCGTGGATGATGCCGGTCTTGTCCACGCGGAACTCGACTTTGCCGGCCTTGATTTCCTTCACGGCCTTGGCGATGTCCACCGACACCGTGCCGGTCTTTGGGTTCGGCATCATCCCGCGGGGCCCGAGCACCTTGCCCAGCCGGCCGACGGCGCGCATCATGTCGGGCGTGGCCACGACCGCGTCGAAGTCGGTCCAGCCGCCATTGATCCGCTCGACCAGTTCCTCGCCTCCGACGATGTCGGCGCCCGCGTCCTTGGCTTCCTTCTGCTTTTCGCCGCCTGCTATCGCGAGCACGCGCTTGGTCTTGCCGAGCCCGTGCGGCAGCACCACGGTGCCGCGGACCATCTGGTCGGCGTGCTTGGGATCGACGCCCAGCCTGAGCGTCAACTCGACCGTTTCGTCGAACTTGGCGTACTTGACCTTCTGCACGAGCGGCATCGCCTCCTCGATCGAGTACGTGCGATCGGCGGCGACCTGTGCCCGCGCGGCGGTGTACTTCTTGCCGTGCTTCTTCACCAATCCTCCTTGTGGTCCAGTCGAGCCTTCACGGCTCTCCCACACGCGGTGACCGCTGAATGTGAGAATCTGAGGAATTGAGGAATTGAGGATTTGGCGCCCAAGGGCCCGTCGCGCCGCAGCCTGACTCGCTCCTGACGCAAACTTCTCAAATCCTCAAATCCTCAAATCCTCAAATTCATCCTATTACGTCCAACCCCATCGACCGAGCGCTGCCCTTGATCGTCCGGACCGCCGACTCCAGCGAGTCGCAATTGAGATCCGGCATCTTCAGCTTCGCGATTTCCTCGACCTGCTTCAGTGTGACCGTGCCGACTTTTGTCTTGTTCGGCTCCGCCGATCCTTTGGCGATGTTCGCCGCCCGCTTCAGCAACACGCCCGCCGGCGGGGTCTTCAGAATAAAGGTATAGGAGCGGTCGGCATACACGGTGACGACGACGGGGATGATGAGCCCTTCGTCTTTGGCCGTCTTCGCATTGAAATTCTTGCAGAAGTCCATGATGTTCACGCCCTGCGGGCCGAGCGCGGTGCCCACGGGCGGCGCCGGCGTCGCCTTGCCGGCGGCAATCTGGAGCTTCACGAGCGCTTGTATTTTCTTTGCCATGAAATGTTGTCATGGCCACGAAAGCACGAAGGCACGAAGAAGAAAACTCATTTTCTCTGTTTCGTGTTTTCGTGTTTTCGTGGCTAGATCTTTTCCACCTGCAAAAAGTCCAATTCCACCGGCGTGGCGCGTCCGAAGATCGTCACCATCACCTTCAGCGTATTCTTGTCGAGGTTCACGTCGTCGACCACGCCGTTGAAGCTGGTGAACGGCCCTTCGTTGATCCGCACCTGCTCGCCCTTCTCGAACATGTACTTCGGCTTGGGTTTTTCAGCCGCCGTCTTCACTTGCGTCAGAATCTGGTCGACCTCGTCCTTGCTGAGCGGCGTCGGCTTCGCCCCGGCGCCCACGAAGCCGGTGACCTTCGGCGTGTTCTTCACCACGTGCCACGCGTGGTCGGACATGTTCATCTCGACCAGGATGTAGCCCGGGAAGAAACGCTTTGCGGTCACGACCTTCCGCCCGCCGCGCATCTCGACGACATCCTCGGTCGGAATGAGGATTTCGCCGATTTCGCTCTGCAGGCCGTACGCCTGCACGCGCTGCTGCAGCGACTCGGCGACCTTCTTCTCGAACCCCGAGTAGGTGTGCACGATGTACCAGCTCTTGGTGGCGACTTCGGTCATTGCACACCAAACCGCCGGAAAATCCACTGCACCACGCTGTTCACCCCATAATCGACGGTGAAGAGATACACGCCGAAGAAGATCGAGGTCACGATCACGACCACCGTCGTGGCGTACACTTCCCTCTGGCTCGGCCACGTGACGCGCTTCAGCTCGTTCCGGACCTCACTCAGAAACAGCCGCGCGCGCTCGATCCGCCCGCCTGCCACCTGCCGGACTGTGTCGATTCTGGTCGGAGTTTCCGCCACCGTATCCTTCGTTGCTGGCCCTCAGCCTGCTCGTGAAAGTTGGCAGGACAGGAGGGAATCGAACCCCCAACCCCCGGTTTTGGAGACCGGTGCTCTGCCAATTGAGCTACTGTCCTAAGTTCACGAGGCTGGGGACTGGGGACTAGGGGCTAGAAAAACCCCAGCCTGACCCACGGCCCAGTCCCTAGCCTCTAGCCTCTAGTCCCTACTTCCCTTCCTTGTGCGGCGTATGCTTCCGGCAGAAGCGGCAGTACTTGCTCAGCTCGAGCCGCTCCGTGGTCTTCTTCCGGTTTTTCGTCGTGCTGTAGTTGCGACGCTTGCACTCGGTGCACGCCATCGTGATGATCTCTCTCATAATCGTGTCGGAGACTGGGGACTGGACGAGCCTCTACTCGACAATATCGGTGACCGTACCGGCGCCTACCGTTCGTCCACCTTCACGAATCGCAAAGCGGGCGCCCTTTTCGAGCGCGACCGGCGACATCAGCTCCCCGCTGATCTGGGTATTGTCCCCGGGCATCACCATCTCGACGCCCTCAGGCAGGTTGAGCGTGCCGGTGACGTCGGTCGTGCGGATGTAGAACTGGGGACGGTAGCCGTTGAAGAACGGCGTGTGACGGCCGCCCTCCTCCTTCGACAGGATGTAGACCTCGCCTTTGAACTTGGTGTGCGGCTTGATCGAGCCGGGTTTCGCCAGCACCTGCCCGCGCTCGACGTCGTCTTTTTCCACGCCGCGAAGCAGCACGCCGATGTTGTCGCCGGCCACGCCCGCGTCGAGCAGCTTCCTGAACATCTCGACGCCGGTGACGATCTTCTTCTCGGTCGGCTTGAATCCGACGATCTCAATTTCCTCGCCCACTTTCACCTGCCCGCGCTCGACGCGACCGGTGACGACGGTGCCGCGGCCCGAGATCGAGAACACGTCCTCGATCGGCATCAGGAACGGCTTGTCGATCTCGCGCTGCGGGATCGGCACGTAGGTATCGAGCGCTTCCATCAGTTTGGTGACACCGGCGATGCCTTCGGGATCGCCCTGCAGCGCCTTGAGCGCCGAAACGCGGACCACCGGGATGTCGTTGCCGGGGAAGCCGTAGGACGTCAGCAGTTCGCGCACTTCGAGCTCGACCAGGTCAATCAGCTCGGGATCGTCGATCGCGTCGACCTTGTTGAGGGCGACAACCATATAGGGCACGTCGACCTGCTTCGCGAGCAGCACATGCTCGCGCGTCTGCGGCATCGGGCCATCGACCGCGCTCACAACCAGGATGGCGCCGTCCATCTGCGCCGCTCCTGTGATCATGTTCTTGATGTAGTCGGCGTGGCCCGGGCAATCGACGTGCGCGTAATGCCGCTTGGCGGTCGAGTACTCGACGTGGCTCGTCGCGATCGTGAGAATCTTCGTCTCGTCGCGGCGACCCTGCGACTCGGACGCCTTCGCGACCTCGTCGTAGGAAACGAATTTCGCCCAGCCCTTTTCGGCGGCCACCTTGGTGAGCGCCGCCGTCAGCGTGGTCTTGCCGTGGTCGATGTGCCCAATGGTGCCGACGTTCACATGCGGTTTGCTGCGATCGAATTTCTCTTTAGCCATCGTCTACGTCCTTTGTGTGCTATCGACGGTCGCTCGGCGCGCGACGTTCGCCACTCCCGATTCACTGGCCGCCACTGCTGATCGACTGGCTGGCCAACCGTCGCCCACCTTCGCTCTCGCGTTGGTTGGCCCGCCAACCGACACCCGCATGCGCGATACTTCGGCGGGCGAAGGCTGGAGCCGATGACCAGAATCGAACTGGTGACCTCGTCCTTACCAAGGACGCGCTCTGCCAACTGAGCTACATCGGCTGGTTTTTTCGCGCACCTCGGTCCCCGCGCGAAAAAACTTGGAGCGGGAGACGGGGATCGAACCCGCGACCAACAGCTTGGAAGGCTGTGACTCTACCACTGAGTTACTCCCGCCTTCGGAATCTGGTAATTGGAGAATCGGGTAATCGGATAATCGAATTGTTCAAATTGCATCGCAGCCAATCTCTCAATCAATTACTCGATTATCCGATGACTCGATTACCCGATCGCCCGTTCCCATGGTGGTGGCGAGGGAAGGACTCGAACCTTCGAAGCCGCTAGGGCGACAGATTTACAGTCTGCTGCGTTTGACCGCTTCGCTACCTCGCCAACTGTCTGTATGTGTTGAAGTCCGTGCGTTCGGCGTACCCTGCGGACCGGAAGTAACACTCGTCATTGGAGCTGGCGAAGGGACTTGAACCCCCGACCTGCTGATTACAAATCAGCTGCTCTACCGACTGAGCTACGCCAGCCAGACACAGTTCCAGCCAGACAAAACATGGATTATAGCACGTCTTATGCCAGCCGAGGTGATATCCGCCCGTGTCAAAGGGTTGGGTGCCCTCCACTCGCCCGGGCGCGCCGCTGCCGGAGGGCCTCGAACAAGACGATGGCCGTGGCGACCGAGACGTTCAGACTGCCCACGTGGCCCCTCATGGGGATGGCCGCCAGCCAGTCGCACCGCTCCCGGACTAGCCGTCTGAGCCCCTGGGCCTCAGCGCCCACGACCACGGCGGTTGGGAGCGTCAAGTCCAACTCATCGTAGCGTTTGGAGGCATCCGCCGCGAGGCCGACCGTCCAGACGCCAGCCTCCTTGATTTCCTCCAACGCCCTCGCAATGTTCACCACCTCGGCAATCCTGACGTGTGAGACGGCGCCGGCCGAGGCCTTGGCGGCCGCGCCACCGAGGGACGCGGCGTGCCGCGATTGCCGCACGACGCCGTCGGCGCCCGCCGCGTCCACGGTCCGCAGGATCGCCCCCACGTTGTGCGGATCTTCGATCCCGTCGAGCACCACGATGAGCGGCGGTCCGGCCGCGGCGGCCACGAGCTCGGCCACGTCGATCGGCTCCGACGCGGCGAGCTCCGCGACAACGCCCTGGTGGACGCCACCCCGCGAGACGCGATCGAGCTCGGCGGCGGAGACGCGCCGAATCGCCACGCCGTCACGCGCGGCCGCGCGCGCGATCTCGGCGGCGCGCCCGCTGGCGCGGTCGCCGACCGAGAGCGATGTCACGCGCCCCGCGCGCAGCGCCTCGAGAACCGTGTTGATGCCGTAAATCAGCATGTCACGCTCACGCGCTCACGACAATTAACGCTGAGCTCGCAGAGACCGCAGAGATCAATCGGGGAAATCAATCATGCTTCTCTGCGTGTCTGCAGGCTCTGCGTTTTCAGTCGTCTCGATGTCACGTCTGTTGGTCCAAGGCTGCAGCAAACGCCGCGGCGCGCTCGCGGCAGCCGAGAATGCTCGGCAGGCCGGCCTGCGACGGCAGATCCGCGCCGCGATCGATGGCCGGAATCGACAGGTCGAGCTCCGGACCTTCCGCGCGCCCGGTGAGCGCGACGCGAATCGGATGGAAGAGGGCCCTCGCTCGCTGCCCCGTCCGGATCTTCACGTCGTTGGCGGCCGCCCGAAACCGCTCGCGATCCAACCGCGGCGCCGTCGCCAGCTGTTCGGCGAGCGCGCGGACGACGGCGCGGGCGGCCTCGGACCGCATTTCCTCGCCCACGAGAGGATCGGCCAGGGTCCTCTCGGGAAGGTAGTCGAAGAGAAACGAGAGCCGCGCCGGCACCTGGTCGAGACGATCGACCGACCCCGACGCGATGGGCATCGCGGCGGCGAGGAACGCCAGGCCCTCGCCGTTCGGCGTCATCGGCACGCCCGCCCCTCTGAAGAACGACACGGACAGATCCGCGAGGCGCGTCGGTTCGGCGATCTTCAAGTACTGGCGGTTCACCCAGGCGAGTTTCTCCTCGTCGAACACGCCGGCGCTATGGCCAACGGCGTCGAGCGAAAACCTGCGCGCGAGCTCGAGGGCCGGCATCAGTTCGGGCCCGGCTCCGCCCTCGGCCGGCGACCATCCGACGAGCGCCAGGTAGTTCACGAGCGCTTCGGGCAGGTAGCCTTTCGCGCGGAACTCGGCCACCGAGGTCGCGCCGTGGCGCTTCGAGAGCGGCGCGTGGTCCGGTCCGAGCACGAGAGACAGATGCGCGAAGGTCGGCGGTCGGAAGCCGAGCGTCTCGTACAGCAGGATCTGGCGCGGCGTATTCGACAGGTGATCCTCGCCGCGAATCACGTGCGTAATCGCCATCAGCGCATCGTCGATCACGACGGCAAAGTTGTAGGCGGGCGTACCGTCCGCGCGAAGGATGATCGGATCGCCGATGACGTCGGTGCGGAATCGCATGTCGCCGCGCACCGCATCGTCGAATACGATCTCCCGTTCCTCGGGCACGCGAAAGCGAATGGCCGGACGCTCGCCGGACGCGATGCGCCGTTCGGCGGTCGAGGGGGACACCTGGCGACAGCGACCCGAGTACCGAACCGGCCGGCCGGCGGCAAGGTCGGCCGCGCGATCGGTCTCGAGCTGGGCTGGTGCGCAGAAGCACGGATAGGCGCGTCCAACACCGACCATCTCCTTGGCATACGAGTGGTACAGGTGAAGCCGCTCCGACTGGCGATACGGTCCGCACGGGCCGCCGACATCGGGCCCCTCGTTCCAGTCGAGGCCCAGCCAGCGGAGGTCCCGAAGGATCGCGGCCTCCGACTCGGCCGTCGACCGCCCGGCGTCGGTGTCTTCGACGCGGAGCACGAGCTCGGCGCCCGACCCGCGCGCGAGGAGCCAGTTGAAGAGCGCCGTGCGTGCGTTGCCGACGTGAAGCTGCCCGGTTGGACTGGGAGCGAAGCGGAGTCTCATGAAATTAGGAATTTACAATTGAGAATAATTGAGAATTAAGAATTCGTACACACGCTCGAGCCCGACGGGCATCTCCACGCCTTCTCTTCACGCATTCTTAATTGTAGATTCTCAATAATTCTCAATTCTTAGTTTCAGATCTCACTAACGCGACCGCGTGGACCGCGATCGCCTCGCCGCGGCCGAGCTCGCCGACGCCCTCGTGGGTTTTTCCCTTGATGCTGACGTCGGCCGATCGCACGCCGATCGCATCGGCCAGATTCCGGCGCATCGCGTCCACGTAGCCGCCAAGCTTCGGGCGCTCGGCGATGACGATGACGTCCACGTTCACGACGGCGTAGCCGTGCGCGCGCATGATGTCCGACGCGCGGCGCAGAAGGTCGATGCTCGATGCGCCCTTCCATTGCGGATCGGTGTCTGGAAAGTGCCGGCCGATGTCGCCAGCCGCGACAGCGCCGAGCATTGCGTCCGTCACGGCGTGGCAGATGGCGTCGGCGTCCGAATGGCCGGCGAGGCCCCGCTCGAAGGGAATCGTCACGCCGCCGAGCGTGAGCGGCCGGCCCTCGACCAAACGATGGAGGTCGTAGCCGATGCCGACGCGCGTCATGTGCGGCGAGGGAGAGCCTTTGCCCGCGATTGCCTCTGCGACAGGTAGATCCGCCGGGGTCGTCACTTTGATGTTCGTGGCCTCACCCTCCACCAGCCGTACGACGTGGCCCGTGCGTTCGGCCAGCGACGCCTCGTCGGTCACCTCGACGCCCGTCTCCGCCAGAGCGAGCGCCTCGCGGAGCACGTCGCGGCGGAACGCCTGCGGCGTCTGCGCGAGAAAGATCGTCTCGCGAGGGATCGTCTCGGACACGACCCGAGCCTGGGCCGTCGCCGACCGTTTGACGGTATCGGTGGCAGGCAGCGCCGCCAGCGCGGCGCCCGCCTCGAACGCGGCGGCAATCGTCCGCGACACGAGGTCAGCCGACGCAAACGGCCGCGCCGCGTCGTGGACGACGATCACATCGCTCAGGTCGCTGGCGGCCATGAACGCGTTGACGACCGAATCCTGTCGTCGCTCGCCGCCCACGACAAGCCGCACGGGCTTACCTGACGCACGAAGAAAGGGCGGCGGATCGGCGACGAGCTCGGCCGGCAGGGCCACCACGATCTCGTCGATGGAGGGATGATCGAGAAAAATCGAGACGCTGCGTTCGAGAATCGACCGTCCCGCGACGCGCTGGAGCTGCTTCGGCACGACCCCACCGAAACGCTGGCCGCGGCCCCCTGCGGCGATGATGGCCGTTACGTGCATGGCAGGAATGGCCGGATTGCAGAATGGCAGGATTGCAGAAAGGAAGAACGGAAACGATCAAGGGCCTGCACTCCTGCAATTCTGCAATGTCTCGACCGAGTCCGCAATGACCGAGTGGACACGGGCCGCAAAGGCTTTGGCGTCGCGGGGCGTCGGGTGGTCGAGCCGTGGCGGCCGGATCGGATCGTGCACGATGATCCGCACGCTGGCCGGCTCCGTGCGCAGCCGTCCTTTCGGCATCACCTGCCGTGTGCCAATCACGGCCACGGGAACGATCGGCAGACCGGCCTCGATCGCCAGCAGAAAGCTTCCTCCCTTGAACCTCGCGACGCGGCCGTCGGGGCTCCGCGTGCCTTCCGCATAGATCATGAGGGACAGGCCTTCCTTCACCAGCCCGCGCCAGCGCCTGAGAATGCCCGCGTGGTCGGGCCTGCGCCGATCGACAAACAAATGGCCGCCCCGCCTGAGGTGCCAGCCCAGCACGGGAAACCGCGCCAGCGATGCCTTCGCGATGATGCGCAGCTGATACGGCAGGGAGCTGAAGATGATCGGCGTGTCGTAGATGCTCTGATGGTTCGACACGAAGACGTAGGTCGTGCCTGGCCTGATCCGGTCGAGCCCCTCGACGCTCACGCGGACACCGGTCGTCTCGAGAATCAGCCACGACCACGCGCGCGCACACCTGTGCGCGAAGTGGCCACGCCGATCGAACAGGCTCGACACGATGGACGCCGCACCGAGCACGATGGTGTAGACGGTGATGGCGGGGATCAGATAGAAGACCGTCCGCCACCAGTGGTAGGGAGGAATGTGCACAATTAAGGATTAGGAATTAGGAATTAAGAATTCGTGGCCGGTATTCTTAATTCTTGATTCTCAATTCCTAATTGTACATTTCTATCTCTGCACGGCCGGCGCCGGTGTCTTGGCGGCGACCGGCACCGCCGCCTGCGGCGCGACCGCCTGCGGCGCCAGGCCCGCCTCGATATACCGCCCAAAGATCATCTTCCCCGCCGTCGTCTGCAGGACGCTCGTCACGACGATGTCGATTGTCTTGCTGATCATCTTTCGGGCGTTGTCGACCACGACCATCGTGCCGTCGTCGAGATAGGCGACACCCTGGTTGTACTCTTTGCCTTCCTTCAAGATGAAGACCTTCATGATCTCGCCGGGCAGTACCACGGGCTTGAGCGCGTTGGCGAGCTCGTTGACATTCAGGACGTGGACACCGCGCAGCTGCGCGATCTTGTTGAGGTTGAAGTCGTTGGTGACAATCTTGCCCTCGAGCGAGCGCGCCAGCTCGATGAGCTTCAGGTCGACTTCACGCACCTCGGGGAAATCCACATCCGAGATCACCACCTCGACGCCCGCCATCTTCTGAATCTTTTGCAGGATGTCGAGGCCGCGGCGGCCCCGATTGCGCTTGAGCGAGTCGCCGGAATCGGCGACCAGCTGCAGCTCCTTCAGCACGAACTGCGGGATGACGAGCGCGCCGTCGATGAACCCGGTCTCGCAGACGTCGGCGATGCGCCCGTCGATGATGACGCTCGTGTCGAGGATCTTGTAGGACCGCTCGGGCCCGACCGAGCGAAAGAGGCTGACGAGGCGAGCGGGTTCGAGCCACTCTCCGCGGCCGGCGCCGAGCATCAGCCCCAGATAGGGCAAGGCGATTAACAGGAACAGGCCCAGAAACTCGATGCGCCGGTCGCCCGTGTCGGCCCAAAACAGACTGGCTTCGATCCCGCGCGCCAGGCCGAGTCCCACCGCGCAGCCAAGAATGGCACCGATCATCCGGCTCGACGCCGTTTGACGCAACAGGCCTTCGACGACAACGACGAGAAGCCCGAGAACCACCGCGAACGCAACGTTGAACAAGAGGCCGACGGAGGGAATCGGGAGAAGAATGGCCGCCGACACAGTCATGGCGCCGACCAGCATCACCCGGCCGAGCACGGACCAACCCATAGGGGCCCACCATATCACTGTTTTTAGGTAGACGGGGAGGCCCAGGAGTCGAATTTGAGGAGTTGAGGAGTTGAGGAGTTGAGGAGTTGAGGAGTTGAGGAGTTGAGGAGTTGAGGATTTGGGGCGCAAAAGGCCTACGCGAGCAGGGCGTCGAGCGCCTCGGCCACGGTGCGGACGCCAACGAGCTCGCACTCCCCGGCGACCGATCCACGGTCAGGCGGATCGATGTTCGTCTCGGGCATCACGCACCGGCCGAATCCCATTTGAACCGCCTCGCGCACACGCAGGGGCGCCTGGGTGATGCCCCGCACCTCGCCCGCCAGCCCGACTTCGCCGAACATCGCGGTGGTCGCGGGAATCACCCGGTTGCGAACGCTCGAGGCGATGGCGGCGAGGACCGCCAGATCGGAGGCCGGCTCGTCCACGGTCATGCCCCCGGCGATGTTGACGAACACATCATCGCCGGCGAGGTTCAGACCCGCCCGCTTTTCGAGCACCGCGAGCAGGAGCGACAGGCGCTGCTGATCGATCCCGCTGGCCATCCGCCGCGCGGTGCCGTACGTGCTCGTGCTCACGAGGGCCTGGACTTCCACGAGGATCGGGCGCGAGCCTTCGACCGAGCACAGGACCGCCGAGCCTGGCACGTTGCCAGGACGCTCGCCAAGAAAGAGTTTCGACGGGTTGGGCACCGGGCGGAGACCCTCCGACGTCATCTCGAACACGCCAAGCTCGCTCACGGCGCCGAAGCGGTTCTTCACCGCGCGCACGACACGGTGCGAATGGTGGCGCTCGCCCTCGAAATAGAGCACGGTGTCGACGACATGCTCGAGGGCCTTGGGACCGGCCAGGCTGCCGTCCTTGGTGACGTGTCCGACGAGAAACGTCGGGATGTTCTGTCCCTTGGAGGTGAAGAGGAGCTGCGTGGCCGCCTCGCGCACCTGGCCGATGCTCCCCGGGGCCGACTGGAACTTGAGCGAGAACACAGTCTGAATCGAGTCGACGATGACGAGCGCCGGCTTCACGCGCGCGATCTCCTCGAGGATGCGCTCGAGGCAGGTCTCTGCGAGCAGATAGAGCGGCGCATCTCCAACCGACAAACGCTCGCCACGCGATTTGATCTGGTGCTCCGATTCCTCACCTGAGCTGTAGAGCACCGGACCAACCGTGCGCGCCATGCTCGCAGCGGCCTGGAGCAGCAACGTGGACTTGCCGATACCCGGCTCTCCGCCGAGGAGCACGAGCGAACCGGGAACGACGCCGCCGCCGAGCACGCGGTCGAACTCGCCGATGCCAGTGGACAGGCGGCCGTGCTGTTCGATCTCGATGTCCTTGTACAGGCGCGCGCTGGCCGCCGCACCCGCTGTCGCGTAGCGGTGACCTGCCGGTGGCGCGCCACCCGCGTCGGCGGCGCGCTCCTCGACGTAGGAGTTCCACGCGCCGCAATCGGCGCAGCGGCCGAGCCACTTCGGCGACTGCGCGCCGCACTCCTGACAGACAAAAACGGTCTTGGGGGACCTCGCCATGGGCGTCCGATGGAATCAGCTCTTCACGTGTAGACCCGTTCTATTCGACTTCCCACTCGACAGAGGATTTCCCACGGAATCGATCCGATCGATGTGGCCACCTCGCGGGCGTCGATGCGATCGTTGCCCTGCGGGCCGACAATCACGACCTCGTCGCCCGGCGAGACGTCGAGGCCCGTCACGTCGGCGGTGAGCATGTCCATGGAAACCGATCCGACGATTGGCGCACGCCGTCCGCGGATGAGCACCGTGCCGCGGCCGGCCATGCGGAGATCGAGGCCGTCGGCATAGCCGGCCGGCACGATGGCGATCGTCGTCGGACGCTCGGCGGTAAAGCGGGCGCCGTAGCCACTCATCTCGTCCGGGCGCAAGCCTTTCACGGCCACCACGCGGCTGCCAAGCGTCATGACCGGCGTCAACTCGAGCGTGGAGGCCAGCGGCGGAGGCACCACGCCGTAGAGCAGCAAGCCGGGGCGCACGCGATCGAACCAGACGCGCGAATCGCGCAGCAGCGCGGCGCTGTTGCTGGCGTGGCGATATCTGGGGCGGCCGCCGAGCGTGTGCAGCTGTTCGGCGGCCTGCTCGAAACGGACGCGCTGCAGCTCGAACAATCCGCTGTCGGGATCGTCGGCTGTCGCAAAATGTGTATACACGGCGTCGAGCTCGAGGTGGCTACTGGCAAGCAGCTCGGGCAGCGTGCGCCTCAGGTTGTCGAAGCGAAAACCCAGCCGGTTCATCCCGGTGTCGATTTTCAGGTGGTAGCGCACGCGCTGCTTGTAGCGCGCGGCCGCTGCCTGCACGGCGCGCGCCGCGCCCGGGCTGGAGATGGTCGGCGTGAGCCTGCAGTCGAACAGCCCATCGAGGTCGCTCACGCCGAGCGCGCCGAACACGAGGATGTCCGCACGAACGCCGGCGGTCCGAAGCGCCGCGCCTTCCTCGATGTCCGCGCACGCCAGCAGGTCGGCGCCGGCGTCTTCAAGCGCGTGCGCCACCTGGTGGGCGCCGTGGCCGTAGGCGTTGGCCTTCACCACGGCAATGACGCCCGGCGTCTGGTGCGGCGCTTCGCGCGCGAGGCGTTCGCTGAGGCGCGCGTAATTGGATGCCAGTGCCGCGAGATCGACGCGCGCAACTGTAGGACGATTCAAATCCTCAGATCCTCAGATCCTCAAATTCTCAAATCCTCAAATTCTCAAATCCTCAAATCCTCAAATTCCAGGGCTTCCAACGGCCAGATTCTCGAACCGGGTGAACTCCTTGATGAACGCCAGGCGGACGACGCCGGTTGGGCCGTTGCGCTGCTTGCCGATGATGATCTCGGCCACGCCCTGGCTCTCGGCCGGCGGCGCGTTCCTGTCGGCGTACAGGTCTTCGCGGTAGATGAAGAGCACCACGTCGGCGTCCTGCTCGAGGGCGCCGGACTCGCGCAGGTCCGACAGCTGGGGCCGGCGGTCGGACCGCGATTCAGGCGCGCGGGACAACTGCGACAGCACGACGATCGGCACGTTCAGCTCTTTCGCGAGCCCCTTGATCGAGCGCGAGATCGACGCGAGCTCGAGCGTCCGGTTCTCGAAGCGGCCCCGGCCCTGCATCAGTTGAATGTAGTCCACGATCACGAGGTGCAGGCCGTGCTCGGCGGCCAGCCGGCGGCATTTGGCGCGCATCTCGAGCGTGCCGATCGACGGACTGTCGTCGATGAAAATCTTGGTCTCACTGAGCGTCCCGATGGCCTGCGACAGCTTGCCCCAGTCGCGCTCGCCGAGAAATCCGCCCCGCAGCCGGTGGGCGTCGATGCGCGCCTCGGCCGTCAGCATGCGAAGGAAGAGCTGCTCCTTCGACATCTCGAGGCTGAACAGACCCACCGTCTTGCCGGTCTTCGTGCCGACGTGCTGCGCGATGTTCAGCACCAAGCTCGTCTTCCCCATCGAGGGTCTGGCGGCGACGATCACCAGGTCCGACGACTGCAGGCCCGAGGTCATCTCGTCCAGGTGCGTGAAGCCGGTCGGCACGCCGGTGACGAGCTCTTTGTGCGCGTGCAGCTTCTCGATGGTGTCGAGGCTGGCGTGGGCCAGGTCGCGCAGCGACACGAAGCCGTCGCGCACCTTGTCGTCGGCGATCGCGAAAATCGCGTGCTCGGCCTGATCGAGGATGAGGTCGGCGTCCTCTTCCGCGCTGTAGGCCGTCGCCAGAATCTTGTTGGCCGAAAAGATCAGGCTCCGGAGGGTGGCCTTCTCCTTGATGATGCGCGCGTAGTGCTCGACGTTGGCCGATCGCGGCACGCCATCCACCAGCGCGGTGATGTAGGCGGGACCGCCCACTTCGTCGATCTCGCCAGAGCGCCCGAGCTCCTCCTTGAGCGTCAGCAGATCGATCGCGTCGCCACGCTCCGACAACTTGACCATCTTGTCGAAGATGCGGCGGTGCGCGTCGCGGAAGAAATCGGCTGAATCGATCACCTCGGCGACGAGGTTGAACGCGTCGTTGTGCAGCAGAATCGCGCCGAGGACCGATCGCTCGGCCTCCAGGTTGTGCGGCAGCGTGCGTTCGGCGACGGCGTCGGGCATGAAGGGAAGGTCTAAACTTCTAACTTCTGACTTCTAACTTCTCACTTCCTTCGGCGACCACCTTCACCTTCACGGTCGCCGTCACCTCGCGATGCAGCTTGATCGGCACGTCGACCTCGCCGATCTTCTTGAGGGGCTCGGGCAGGTGCAGCTTGCGCCGGTCGATCTCGAAGCCCTTGGCCGCCAGCGCCTCCGCGATGTCGGCCGAGGTGACCGACCCGTACAACGCCTCGGTCTCACCCACCTTGCGCGCGATGACGATTTCGACGGTCGCGATACGCGCCGCGACGGCCTCGGCCACTTTCTTCTCTTCCAGCTCGCGCGCCTCCACCGTCACGCGCTCGCGCTCGATCTGCTTCTTGTTGCCTTCGGTGGCCACCAGGGCCAGCTTGCGCGGCAGAAGGTAGTTCCGGGCGTACCCGTCAGCGACCTTCACGATCTCGCCGCGCTGCCCCAGGTTGTCGACATGTTCTCGGAGTATCACGTCCATCGTCGTCCTCTTCAGTCGACAGCTTACAGTCGACAGTTCACAGTGATTCGACTGCGAGCTGTTGACCGACTGTCAACTGTTGACTCTCAACTGTCGACTGTCAACTTTGCCTGCAAGTATCAGTTCTCTATTCCGTCACGTACGGCACGAGAGCGATCTGGCGCGCGCGCTTGATGGCGATCTGCAGCTTCCGCTGATGCATGGCGCACGTGCCCGAGATCCGGCGCGGCAGAATCTTGCCGCGCTCGGGCACGAAGGGAGCGATGAGCTTGACGTCCTTGTAGTTGATGTCGTCGATCTTGTCCGCGCAGAACTTGCAGACTTTTCTGCGCCGGAACATGGGCCGCCGCTGCCCCTGCTGCTTGTCCTTGTCCTTCTTGTCGCCGGCGCGCCCGCGCCCGCCCGACCGTCCTTGTCCAAATGCCACGTTACACCTCCACGCCGTCGAAACGGTCGTCGTCCAGATCCTCGACTTCCTGCGGGCGGCCTTCGCCCGGCTGCCGCTGCGGTGGCAGGCCACGCTTCACGCGCCGCCGCTCCGAGTCGGACTGGCGTTTGGTCCGCGTGCGCTCGACCACTTTCTTCTCCTCGTCCACGCGGACGACGAGGTGGCGGACGACGAGATCGATGACCTTCAACCGTCGATCGAGCTCCTTGACGAGCTCGCCCGATCCGTTGATGACTTCCAGTACGTAGACGCCCTCCTTGTGGGGCCCGATCTCGTAGGCCAGCTTTCGCCGGCCCCAATTGTCGGTCTTTTCGATGTGGCCGTTCATCCGCGACACCACCGCTCCCACCTGCTCGTGGATCTCGGCCACCTGCTGCTCAGTGCTGTCGGGAGGAAGAATGTAGACGAGCTCGTACTGTCGGACTGACATGCCATGCTCCTTCTGGACGCAACGAGGGCAGGTAAGGACTGACCTGACGTTTGTCGCGGCCACCACACGGTGGCAAGGGTGCCCCTCGACACAACTCGGGGCTATTCTGTCGTTGCGGGATCGCCGCCGTTGTACCCGTTCATCACCGCCGCGATCCCCGACGTGATGAACATCTCTGCCGCGTCGGCTGCGCGCACCGTCATGCGCGCGACCTCCTCGACTTCGTCTTGGTCGAACTTCGCCAACACGTGATCGGCAAGGTCTCGCCGCTCGTCGCCCCGACCCACGCCGAGGCGCATCCGCGCGAAATCCGATCCCAGGTGCTCGACGATCGACTTCAGACCGTTGTGCCCGCCGGCCGATCCGCGCGCCCGAGCCCGCAGCTTGCCGAGCGGGAGCTGCGCCTCGTCTACGACGACGAGTAACTCCACGGGCTCGATCTTGAAGTACCTGAGCAGCGCGCCGACCGCCTCGCCGCTGGCATTCATGAACGTCATCGGCTTGGCCAGAAGCGTGTCGCGCATCCGCCACTTCGCAATCAGGGCGTCGGCCGGCGCCGACTCGAACTCGATGCCTCCCCGCCGCGCCAGTTCGTCGACCACCGCGAAGCCGACGCTATGCCGCGTGCCGTGATACTTCGGCCCAGGATTGCCGAGCCCGACGACCAGTTTCATTGCATCGTTACTTCTCTTCCTCGACTTCTTCCTTCTTGCCCTTCTTGATCACTTCGGGCTCGACGGGCGCCGCCGGCGCCACGCCGGCTTCAACCGCCGGGGCCGCCACTTCTTCGGCCTTCGGCATGATCACGTGGACGAGCATCAAATCGGCTTCGCTCACCGGCTTCCATCTCGGATCGGTTGCGACGTCGCGGACGCGGACGCCCTGGTGGAGCATCAGCTCGCTCACGTCGATCTCGACGTGCTCGGGTATGTCGCCGGGCAGACACTCGATTTCGATGTGCCGGCGAATGTGCTCGAGCACGCCACTCTGCTGCTTCACGCCCTTCGGCTCGCCCTTCGTGGTCACCGGAATCGTGACCCGAATCACGCGGTCCATCGCGATGCGATAGAAGTCGGCGTGCAAGAGCTCGTGCGTCACCGGATCGAGCTGATACTCCCTGATGAGCACGCGCGCGTCGCTCGCGCCCGCGAGCTTCAGCGAGATCAGCGTGTTGGCGCCGGCCTCGGAGTGCAGAATCTTCGACAGCGCTCGCGGGCTCACCGCAATCGGTGTGGCCTCGGTGTTCGGGCCGGTCGACGTCCCGTACAGCACCGCAGGCACCATCCCTGCGCGCCGCGTTCGGTTCGCCTCGTTTTTTCCGAACGTCTCGCGCGCCGTCGCTTCCAGTATCGTTTCCATCAGAGGTTCCTTATCGGCTATCGGCTCCCAGCTGTCGGCTATCAGTTGTCGGCGTTTGCTCAATCCTCAGATTCTCAAATCCTCAAGTCCTCAAATTCCGCCGTCCCGAGCCCCGAGCCCCTAGTCTCTAGCCTCTAGTCCCTACACGAACAACGAAGACACCGAGGTCTCTTCGTGAATGCTCTTGATCGCCTGCCCCAACAGCCGCGCCACCGAGAGCACCACGATCTTGGGGCACGCGACGGCCGCCGCCGATTGCGGAATCGTGTTGGTCACGATCATCGTGTCGATCGGCGACTTCTGAATCCGATCAATCGCCGGCCCCGACAGCACACCGTGCACCGCACACGCCAGCACCCGTTCGGCGCGCTTGGCCTTGAGCGCCATCGCCGCCTTCGTAATCGTCCCCGCGGTGTCGACAATGTCGTCCTGGATGATGCAGGTACGGCCCTCGACGTCGCCAATCACGTTCATCACTTCCGCCGTCCCATCGTCGGTGCGCCGCTTGTCGATGACGGCGAGCTCGGCGTCCAGCCGCTTCGCGTAGGCCCGCGCGCGCTCGGCGCCGCCGGCGTCTGGCGCGACGAGCGTGAGCTTCGGCGAGTCGAGCCGCGCCAGGTACTCGATGATCACCGGCGCGGCGAACAGATGGTCGGTCGGGATGTCAAAGAACCCCTGAATCTGCGCCTTGTGCAAATCCATCGTCAGCACGCGGTTCGTGCCCGCGGCGCTCAGCACGTTGGCCACCAGCTTGGCCGAGATCGGCACGCGCGGCTTGTCCTTCCGATCCTGCCGTGCGTAGCCGTAGTACGGCAGCACCGCCGTGATACGCGCCGCCGACGAGCGGCGAAACGCATCGATCATGATCATCAGCTCGACCAGGTGCTGGTCGACCGACCCGGTGGTCGTCGCGCACGTCGGCTGGACGATGAAGACGTCGGTGCCGCGGATGTTCTCGTCGATCTGAAACGAGACTTCCGTATCGGGAAACCGCCGCAGCCGGGCCTGCCCGATCGACACGCCGAGAAACGCCGCGATCTCGCGCGTGAGATCGGGATGGGCGCTGCCCGAGAACACTTTCAGCTCGCCGAACCCGGTCGCCACGAAGGTATCGTCCATCGGCACTCGAGACCCGCCCGTCTACCGGAGGTGGCTGGGGCGGAAGGATTCGAACCTTCGAATACGGGATCCAAAGTCCCGCGCCTTACCGCTTGGCCACGCCCCATTACAGTCGGCGGTCTTCAGTCGGCAGTCTCCAGTGTCGCAATCGTTGGCTGTGGAAGACCCCAGGAGAGCCAGGAAGCCACGCGGCGCAAACAGTGAGTTTATACGATGGGCTCTTTCCGCGGCAAGTTTCGGCCCACGTGGATCCGTGCGACTGCCGGCTGCCTGAGGGACGCGCGTCCGTCCCTCGTCCTGTTGATTCGGGCGCTCGAAACATCTGGGCGTCCACCTGTCTCGACGCTCTGCCGGTCGAGCGTCCGCGTGACCACCGTTCGCCACGACCAAGCCGTCAAGGAGAGAGCCGCACGCTCGGCCTCGCGCCTGGTCTTGAACAATCCAAACACGGCGGACCCGCTGCCCGACATCGCCGCATGGCTCGCGCCAGCCTCGTACAGCGCGGCGGTCACGTCCGCGATCTCGGGATATCGCTCGGCAACGGGCGCCTGGAGGTCATTGCCTAGACAGCTGCTAAGGCCCTGATCGTGACACTCAGAAGCTGTCTTAGGCGCG
>MEKT01000147.1:21598-92111 GCA_001767435.1 Acidobacteria bacterium RIFCSPLOWO2_02_FULL_65_29
CAGCGGCCGCGCAACTAGTGACGAAGCTTCGCCGCCCCAGGTGCGTCGTTTGTCTCGTCGGTTTGAGGCGAAGCTTCGTTACCGAGCGGTCCCACCATGCGTACGCCTCCTTCGTGCTCACCCCGAAATCTGGCAACAGCAGCACGACCCACGACGCGGGTGCGTCGGGAAGCCGTCGCAGGCGATCGCCCCGGCCGACCCCGAGCGCCGTGCCGCCTTCGAGAAAGAACGGCACGTCCGCCCCGAGTTTCCTCGCGAGCTCGGTGAGCCTCGACCGACGAAGCGGGACGCGCCAGATCGCCGCAAACGCTCGTAACGCCACCGCCGCGTCGCTGCTGCCGCCGCCAAGACCTGCTTCGATCGGAATGCGCTTGACGAGGCGCACCTGGACGCCGGTCGGGGCACCGCCCCGCCCCGCCGCGCGCCACACGAGCTCCGCGGCGCGCCACACCAGGTTCGTCCGATCGCGCGGACACCGTGAATCGCTGCAGAGAATCTCGAACGGGCCTTCGGTGCGAAGAAACGTCAGCGTGTCGTGCAGCGCGATCGTCTGAAACCTCGTCCGAAGGTCGTGGTACCCGTCGGGCCGGATGCCGAGCACCTGCAGGGACAGGTTGATCTTGGCAAACGCCCGAACGCGGAGGCGGCGCGCCAACGGGCTAGAGCCCATCGTGACCAGGTCCGGCGGTCGAAAGCGGTCCCTGCCGCCGGAGCTCGTCGAGCGTGATGGCATCGACACCGGGCGGCACGTTGATGTCGAACGCGTCGATCGAGAGCGACGGATTCAGCACGACCTGCGATAGCGCGAGACGGAGGTCGAAGCGAGACGGATCGGTGCTCACCAGATGGACCGCGCGCGGCAGATCGTCGACAAAGTCGCGGTATTCGGCGCGCCACGGGGGCCGGACGCCGCGATGCACGACGGCGACGAGACGCCACGGCGCCGATCGCGCGGCCCGCCGCAGGTACAGATCGTTTCCGCCCTCGACGGCCATCCGCCAGTCGTCGCCCAGCCTGTCGCCGCTGTCGGGATCGGGCGCGAGAACGCAGCCGAGGAGCGCCGTGCGGAGATCAGCGGCGTCGAGCGGCACGCCCGCGATCGCCTCGAGCACCTGCGCCGGCATGCCGTGCTCCAGCACGCGGCGATCCCGCGTCAGCAGAAGCGTGGCGTTCGCGGCACGCGCGGCGAAGATGAAGATCGGCTGTCCGAAGGCGAAGGCCTCGAGCCGGGCCGCCGCCGGTGTGGCCACCCCGGCGATGAGGCGCGCGCGCACACGCCTCCCGCCGATCGATCCGCTGACGCCGATCTCGGTCGTCAACGACGAGACCGCCCGGCACTTCGCGGTGGCCTGCGCCATGGCGTCGCGGATATCGGATGCCGCAGCGCCGGGACCCTCCGGCAGTTTCATGAGGGGCGCGCCGCAGGACGCGGTCAGGAGCAACGCGACAAGAACGAAGAACCGAGGTCGCGATGAATGGCTCGACAGATTCTCCACGGGTGCTGAGCTCGATGGGGCCCTGGCCTGCTCCGCGGTGAGACGCTCATCGTCTGGGCAGTTTTCCACTGGACGATTTGATCTTTCTGTCGACCTCGCCACGATTGATCGCATCGCCATCGCCCGCGAGCGCGCGGGTCCACGCGGCGATCGCCTGATCGTGGCGGCCCAGCCTGGCAAGCACGTCGCCATAGTGATCCTGCACGACCGAGTTGGTGAGCAGTTGGTCGGCGGCTCGCTTCAAGTACTGTTCCGCCAGATCGAGCTTGCCGCTCTTGAAATACGCCCAGCCGAGGCTGTCGAGGTACGACCCGTTGTCGGGATCGATCTTGAGCGCGCGCTGGATGAACCCCACCGATTCGTCGAGGCGCTCTCCGCGCTCCACCAGCATGTAGCCCAGGTAGTTGAGGGCGCCGGCGTGGTCCGGCTCTCTGGTGATCAGCTGCCGAAAGACCGCCTCCGACTCGGAATACTTCTTCTGCTTCTCGAGCACGGCCGCCAGCTCGAAGGTCAGCGAAGACTCGGCTGGAAATTTCGACTGCGCGTCCTGCAACAGCTTGACGGCCTGAGCGCCGCGGCTGGCGTCGTTGTACAGCTCGGCCAGCGCGATGTACGCGTCCGGATCGTCGGCCTTCTTCTGGACGACGCCCTCGAGGAGCGCCAGCGCCTGATCGGCCTTGCCGCTCTGGCGGAGCGCCTGCGCTTCGAGTCGGGCAAGGGCGAGGTTATCGGCGTTCTCGGCGCGCGCTTGCCGCGCGAGCTCGGCGGCCTGGCTGAAATTCTTCGCCGACATGTACGCTTGAATCAGGTAACCGGTGAGCGACGGATTGCTCGGTTCGAGCGTGCGGGCTTCTTCGAAGGCGGTGACCGCGTTGCCGAACCGGCCGACCTGCAGGTACGCGAAGCCCAGATGCGGCAGGAGCATGGCCAGCGAGCCAGCGGAGTCCTGGCCGGCGCGGAACGCCGCCATGGCCGGCGCCAGCGAATCGACGACGGCCTGGTAGCGCCGGCGGTCTTCGAGCGCTTCGGCCAGCGCCGCGAAGCCGCGCGGGTTCCGGCCGTTCTGCGCGATCAGCCGCCGCGCGGCGCTCTCGGCCGCGTCGAGATCGCCGCTGCGCCGCTCGGCGAGCGACGACAGATACAGCGCGCGCTCATCGGTCGGGCGCGCCACCAGGGCCTCGCGCAGCGCCGCACTCGCCTTCAGCGCGGCGTCCTTTCCGCCCGCGTTCATGAGCATCGACGCGTAGCGAACGCGCAGATCGAAACTCCGCGGCGACGCCTTCATCGCTTCCTCGTACGCGCGCGCGGCATCGGGCCAGCGCCGCTCGCGGCTGTAGAGGTCCGCGAGCGTCGTGTACAGCTCCGGATCGTCCTTGACGGCCTCTTCGAGGAAGCGAAGCGCGTCGGCGTTGCGACCCGCCGCGGCGTAAGCTTCGACGAGCAGCGTCGCACCGTCCTGCCACTGCGGCTCCTGCTTGACGAGCTCGGCCAGAAGCGGAATCGCCTTGTCGTGCGCGCCGCTGCCAACGTACAGGCGCGCCAGCATCGCGCGCAGGTTGGCGTCCGCCCTTCCCGTGGGGCCTTCGATGGCCTGCTCGAGATGCTGGATGGCCTTGGCCATGTTCTCGCGCTCGGTGTCTGCCGACCGGCGCTGGTTCTGCCCGCGGCCTGTGGTCCCCGTCGCGAGCGAGGCATAGATGGTACCGAGCACGCGATGCGCCTGGCGGTTCGACGGCGCGATCTTCAGCGCCTGCTCGCCGGCCGCAATCGCGTCCTGCGCCCGGTTCTGCCGCAAGAAGAAGTCCGCCAGCTCCGCGACCACGTCGGCCGCCTGCGGGTCGAGTGTCATCGCACGCCTGTACGCCGCAATCGCACCGTCGATGTCGTTGTCGTCTTCGAGCCGATGGGCCATCAAGAATTGCGCGTAGGCCTCGGCAATCGGGTCGGTGGCTTGCGGCGCGGCGGACGGGCGTCCGGCCTGCCCCGCATCCATCGGCGATGCCCCAGCCAGACACACGAGGACGACACCTAGCGCACGGCACACTAGACATCTTCTTAGTAGCGAAGATTCGCCAGTGTGCGCCACGGGCCCGTTAGTCTGCGGTTTGAGGCGAAGCTTCGCTACCTTCATGAGAAGGAATTGTTCCATAAAAGGCGGGACGTGTCATATAGTCCACGCATGCCCGTCGACCCCGAATTGCTTGAGATTCTGGCTTGTCCCAACTGCAAGACGCCGGTCACGCTCGTCAAGAACAACACGGCGCTCAAGTGTGCCACCTGCAAGCGCGTCTACCCCATCAAGGACGACATCCCCGTCATGCTCATCGACGAGGCGACGATCGAGGACTGAGACGGCGAGACGGTGGAATTTGAGGATTTGAAGATTTGAGGATCTGAGGATCTTGCGAATCTGAGGATCTTGCGTCAGGGTTCATGAGTCCCATCTCTACAAACCTATCTGCGGATGCTCAAATCGCTCCAATTCCTCAAGTCGGTCCAAATTCTCAAGTCGCTCCAAATCCTCAAATCCTCACATTCTCAAATCCTCACATTCGGCTGCTCCTCATTCGTCTCCGCGAGATCGGCGACGTCGTGTTCACCACACCGGCGGTTCGCGCGCTCGGACAACGGTTTCCCGACGCCCACATCAGCTACCTGGTCGAGCCAGCAGCCGCGCCGGTTGTGACGGGCCATCCGCACATCCATGACGTGATTGTCGCCCCGCGCGCGAAAGGCCTGCGCGCGCTGTGGACCGACATGACACTGGGACGGCGCCTGCACGCGATGGCCTACGACGTGGCCATTGATTTTCACGGCGGTCCGCGCGCGTCGCTCCTCACGTGGCTCAGCGGAGCCCCGGTGCGGATCGGTTATGACATCGCGGGACGGGCGTGGATGTACACGACACGCGTCGCGCGGCCGCGCGAGCTCAGGGCGCGACACTCGGTGGTGAACCAGTGGGATCTCCTCGCGCCGCTCGGCATCGGCCCGCCCGATCCGGACACGTGCCCAGTCGAGATGCCGATCGACCCTGACACCGCGCGTCTGGTGGCCGATCGGCTGGCGCGGGCCGGGGCCGGTCCCGGCGACGCGATCGTCGTCGTGCACGTCAGCGCCGGCAATCCCTTCCGGCGGTGGCCGATCGCCTCGTTCGCCGCGGTTGCCGCCGCGCTCGCGGCGAGCGATGCCCGCCGCCGCGTCGTCATCACGTCGGGGCCTTCCGATCGCGACGCGGCCGCACGCGTGATGGCCGACGCCCGGACCCGGCTCGCAGCCGCTGAACAGGCACGCGTGCTCCAGTGCGGCGAATTCTCGTTGCCCGAGCTTCGAGCGCTGGTCGATCGCGCGGCGCTCTACATCGGCGGCGACAGCGGCCCCCTGCACATTGCCGCGACGAGCCAGGTCGCCATCGTCGGGTTGTACGGCCCGACGCTGCCCGCGCGATCGGCGCCGTGGCGTGCGGCGCGCTGGCCTGCCGAGGCCGTCGAAACCTCCGGCCTCAGCTGCCGGCCGTGCAACCAGCGCACGTGCGAGCCCGGCGATTTCCGGTGCCTGACGCGCATCGAGCCGGCGCGCGTGGTCGAGGCGGCCAACCGCGCCCTGTCCCGATCCTCGCGACAGCACTGAACCTCGCGACGGTACTGAACCTCGTTGTGGCACCGAACCTCGCGACGGCACCGAACCTCGTAATGGCACAGAACCTCGTGGTAGCACCGAACCTCGCGAGCCCAGAACCTGTAATAATGTCCTGACATGTCGAACGCCCAAGCCGCCGTCTCCGAGGCATTGCCCGAGGTCGGCTCGTCTCCGCGGCTCGAGCAGGCGGGCCTGCTGGCGGTGTTTGGCGTGGCGGCGGCGCTTCAGTTTTCGATTGCGATTGCGCAGTCGCTGCTGGCGGTGGCCATCGCGTGCTGGATCGCGCTCCTCGTCGTGCGCCGCGAACGGATCGAAGTGCCGCGGTTTTTCTGGCCGCTGGCGCTATACGCGGCCGCCACGCTCGTCTCGGCCGCCTTTTCGCCGCAGCCCTGGGTGAGCGTGATCGACAGCCGGCAGCTCCTGTTGTTTCTGATCGTGCCGCTGGTTTTCCGGTTCATCCGAGGCGAGCGCGCGTCGACCGCCATCACCGTGATCGTCACGGCGGGTGCGATTAGCGCCGCCTACGGCATTTTTCAGTACGGCATTCTTCATTACGACATCAATCATCGTGCCCGCGGCACGCTCGGCCACTACATGACGTTTTCCGGGCTGGTGATGATCGTGCTCGGTCTGGCGCTCGCGCGCCTCCTGTTTGGCCGGCGCGATCGGCTGTGGGCAGCGCTGGTGATGCCGGCGCTTGCCGTGGCCGTCTCGGTCACCTTCACGCGCAACACCGTCGTCGGCGCGTGCGTGGCGGCTGCCCTCCTGTTTTCGCTGAAGGATTTTCGCCTCTTCGCCGTTCTGCCCATCGCGGCGGCCGTGTTTGTGGCGGTGGCGCCCGCCGAGCTCACGGCGCGCTTCACCTCGATCGCGAATCTGCAGGACCCGACCAACCGCGACCGTGTGGCGATGCTGCGCGAGGGCGCGCGGATGGTCCAGGCGCACCCCCTGGTCGGCGTGGGGCCGAACATGGTCGAACCGTTGTACGCGGATTATCGCGGCCCGGACGCCGTCGAGCCGATCAACCCCCACCTGCACAACGTGCCCATGCAGATTGCGGCCGAACGTGGGCTGCCTGCGCTGGCGATCTGGCTCGGATTCGTCGCGATCGTCCTCATCGACCTCGTGCGTGTCTTCCGTCGGGGCGGCGACCAGATGCTCGCAGCCGCCGCACTCGCCGCCATGGCGTCGGCGCTGGCGGCGGGCCTCTTTGAATACAACTTCGGCGACTCTGAATTCCTGATGATGCTGCTGCTCGTGATCACGCTGCCGTTCGGGGCGGCGCGTCCGTCCACGGCGGCACTGCGTTCATGACCCTCCCGCCGCTGGACATGCAGCGGGCCCGCGAGCTCGCCGGGCGCATGACAGGCGTGCCGGTGCTCGTGGTCGGCGACGTGATGGTCGATCGCTTCATCGTCGGCAGGGTCTCGCGCATCTCGCCAGAAGCGCCAGTGCCCGTCGTCCGCTTCGCGCACGAGTACTCGCGCCTCGGCGGAGCGGCCAATGTCGCACACAACTTGGCGACGCTCGGCGCCCGCGTCTCGCTCGTCGGCCTCGTGGGGGTGGACGAGGCGGCGAAACGATTCGGCGCCTCTCTCGCACTGTCGAAAATCCCGAGCCTGGGACTCGTCGAAGACGCGAGCCGGCCGACCGTCGAGAAGGTCCGCGTCGTCACCGAGCGCAACCAGCAGGTCGCGCGTATCGATTACGAGGAAGACGTCGACGTCTCGCCCGATGTCGAGCTGAAGCTCGTCGATCGCATCGAGAACCTCGGCGCCCAGGCCAAAGTGGTCCTCGTGTCGGACTACCTGAAGGGCGTCGTCACGGGCGGCGTCATGCGCGCGCTGCTCGCGCTGAAATCCGCGTTTGGCGCCCCTCTCCTCATCGATCCGAAAATTCCCCATCTCGAGTGTTACGCCGGCGCCACGCTCGTCACGCCAAACAATCACGAGACCGAGACGGCCACCGGCCGGCGGATCCGCACCGACGAGGAGGCGCGAACGGCGGCGCTCGACTTCAGAACGCGCGCGCAGTGCGAGGCGGTGCTCATCACCCGCGGCGAGCATGGCATGTGGCTGTCGAGCCGCGAGGCCGAAGGCGCGATCCCTGCCGTCGCCCGCGAGGTCTCCGACGTCACCGGGGCCGGCGATACCGTGGTGGCGACGCTGGCGCTGGCGCTGGCGGCCGGCGGCACCCTGGTCGAAGCCGCCGTGCTCGCCAACCATGCCGCCGGCATCGTCGTCGGCAAGTTTGGGCCGTCGGCGACGACGGCTGAAGAGATCCTCGCATCGCTGCCCTCTCGGTGATCCGGGCGCTCATCTTCCTCGGGCTGTTCTCGGCCGCGATGGTGGGCGCGATGGTCCGGTTCAACGAGGCGCTCGTCCTCGACGATTCCAAGCGAGCCGAGCATCGAACGCTCTGGGGCGTTCTCTACGTTGGCCTCTGG
This sequence comes from Acidobacteria bacterium RIFCSPLOWO2_02_FULL_65_29, assembly GCA_001767435.1. Taxonomy (GTDB): domain Bacteria; phylum Acidobacteriota; class Vicinamibacteria; order Vicinamibacterales; family CAVVIG01; genus 2-02-FULL-65-29. The sequence goes on from MEKT01000147.1 coordinate 29,177, forward strand.
ATCGGTGTGAGCTACGCCCTCTGGGACGTGATTCGCCACGAGCGAGCGCTGACGACCGCCGATTGGGCGGCCCTGGCTCTGGCGCCGGTAGGCTGGCTGACCTTCAACGCGTTCTGGCTGGCCGCATGGGGCGCAATCGAAGAGCGAAACGCCCAGCGCAGGGGCGCCGAACCGCCCCCCCGCGCCGTGCTGATCAAGCGCCGTGGATGGCGGCTCACGATCGCCGGTCTCGCCATCGTGCTGGTGCTGGTCATCATCCTGGGCGCGACCTAGCCAGTCAGTGGCCCACTAGTGTCTGAAATGCCGCCGCCCGGTGAAGACCATCGCGAGGCCGTGCTCGTCGGCGGCGGCGATCACCTCGGCGTCCCGCACCGATCCACCCGGCTGCACGACGGCTGTGGCGCCAGCGGCGGCCACCGCGTCGAGGCCGTCGCGAAACGGGAAGAACGCGTCCGACGCCGCGACCGATCCGTCGAGCGATCGCCCGGCGGCTTTCGCCTTCATGACGGCCACGTTCACCGCGTCCACACGACTCATCTGACCGGCGCCGATCGCGAGCGTACGCGTCGCGTCCGCGAAGATCACCGTGTTGGATTTCACGTGCGCCGAGATCCGCCAGGCAAAGCGCAGCGCCTCCCATTCCTCGAGCGTGGGCTGTCGCTCGGTGACCACCCGCACACCCGCTGGCCGTGAACCCTCGGTCCACGCACTCCGAGCCTCGACCACCCGGTCGCGCTCCTGGACGAGCATTCCGGCCAGTGTCGAACGCAGCTCCTGGCCGGCGCGGCCACGCGCATCGGTCGCGAGCGTCGCGAAATCGGCCGTCACCACGCGCATGTTCGCCTTCCGAGCCAGCACGGGCTTGGCCGCCTCGTCGACCGATGGCGCGAGGATCGCCTCGATGAACGTGGAGGTCACCGCCTCGGCGGTCGCGACGTCGACGGCCCGGTTGACGGCCACGACGCCGCCAAACGCCGCGAGGCTGTCGGCCTCGCGTGCGCGCACGTAGGCGTCAGCGGCGGACCGACCGGTGGCGGCACCGCACGGGTTCGTGTGCTTGACGACGACAGCAGCCGGCTCGGAGAACTCGAGCGTGATTCGCGCGGCCGCGTCGAGGTCGATCAGGTTCGTGTACGACAGCTCCTTGCCTTGCACCACCTCCCATGGCCTGAACGTCTCGAGAAACCCCTCGTAGAGTGCCGCCTTCTGGTGCGGGTTCTCGCCGTAGCGGAGGTCGCGCTGCTTCGTCAGGCGGAATGACAGGCCCGACGGCAGCGGCGCCTCGCCCTCCTTGGGGCTCGGCGCGATCTGACCGTTCTCGACGACACAATCCCTGAGCTTCGAGGCAATGTCCACGTCGTACTTCCCGGTGTGCTCGATGGCCTCCAGGGCCAGAGAGAAGCGAAAGTCGAGCGTCGCGCCCCCCTCGCGATCGAGCTCGATCAGCAGATCGGCGTAGCGACGCGGATCGACGACGACGAGCACATCGCGAAAGTTCTTGGCCGCCGCGCGGACCATGCTCGGACCGCCGATGTCGATCTGCTCGACCAGGTCGTCGAACGTCACGCCGGGCTTCCTCGCCGTCTCCGCGAACGGATACAGGTTGACGATGACGACGTCGATGAGGCCGATGCCGTGCGCCGCGGCCGCCGCGAGGTCGTCGGGATGGTCGCGCCGCGCCAGAATCCCGCCGTGGATCCTCGGGTGGAGGGTCTTCACCCGGCCGTCCATCATTTCCGGGAAACCGGTGACGCTCGACACAGTGGTCACGGCCAGGCCGGCCTCGGCCAGCGCGCGCGCCGTGCCCCCGGTCGACACCAGCTCGAAGCCACGGGCGGCGAGGTCGCGACCGAGGGCGGCGAGACCGGTCTTGTCGGAGACGCTCAGAAGGGCTCTTGGCATAAGGGACAAAGTTCAGTATTATGACTGATGACGCCGGGCGGGCCTGGCGCCGTAAGGGAAAGGCCGCACAGTCTGCGGCCTTTTTTTTTGCCCCGGCGGATGGACCGCCCGGGGTTGGTTTACTGACGCGAGCGAGACGCCCGCGTCACAGCAAGTAGGGAAGAACGATGCGCATCACAGGCAAGGTCAAGTGGTTCAACAACGCGAAGGGGTACGGGTTCATCGAGCGTGACGGAGGCAGTGACGTCTTCGTGCACTACTCGGCGATTCAGGGCGACGGATTCCGGTCGCTCGAGGAAGGACAGGCGGTCGAGTTCGAAATCGTTGACGGCCCGAAAGGCCCGCAGGCCGGCAACGTCACCAAAATCTAACTCAGCATCCTACCGAGCCGGGCGCCCTCAATGGGTGCCCGGTTCAAAAACAGCCGTCAGCCCTTTGCCCTTTGCCCTTTGCCTTTCTTCCTTCGACCCTCTAGCCCTCTTCCCCGCCGCCCTTGGTGGCCCGCGCCGTGAAATTGATTTTTCCGTCCTTCACCGCGACCCGGAACGCCACCTCGCTGTGGCCCTCTGAGGTCAACTTCTTCACTTGCGTCTTCACGAGGTCGGCGAACTTGTGGAAGGGCACGGCCTCCTCGCCAATCTCGCGCCGGGCTTCGACGAGCGAGTTGTACAAGTCGTGCAGCTTGCCCATTTCCTTCAGCGGATCCTTGAACGCGGCCACGTGCATGACCTTGTCGTCGGGCCGCTTCGCGGCGGCCTGATCCTTCGGTTTCTGGGCAAACGGGCCGGTCGCCCGCCCTTCCTCGCGCGCGCGCAGGCCCTTGTCCCACAAGTCGATGAACGCCTGGTACCGCGACTGCAGCGAGCTGAAGCGGAAACGATCGCCGTAGTTCTGGATGTAGGCGCGGTCGTACTGCTTGACCATGGCCTCGACGCGGCTGCGGGTTTCCCACGGCGGCTTGGGCAGCCGGCCGGCGAAAAACATGTTGTACTCGGCCTCGAGCTGCTTGATCGCCGCCTCGAGCCGCTGCATGTCCCGTTCGGTTTCTCTGATAGGAGGCACGGTAGGGCCCTTAGCTCACCGCGGAAGCAGAAACCACACCAGCGGGAGCCACAACTCCCGGGCGTACGGCACTGGACGATCGTCGATCAGCACTTCAGTCTCGTCCGACGGCCCGACAATCTGAAACAGATCCCGTAGTGTCGCCGCCTCGCTCGACCAGAACCTGGCGCGGTACCGGCGGTTCACGCCCGATCCCGTCTCACGGAATTCCGCCGACCCGCGGGCCAGCGCCAGCGCGCGATCGAACTCGGGCACCTCGAGCGCTGGAAACACCAGCGTAATCGAGAAGGGCCGCGGCCGCGCCCCGAACAGCGCCTCGTGCAGGTCCGGATCGATCGCCGCCAACTCCTCGTCGGTCGGCTGCTCGGGCAAATCCGCGTACGGCCAGAACCGCTCCAACGGCCGATATTTTGGAGGATCCTGGGCCATCAAGGCCCCAATGATATTGCAGAATTTGAGGATTTGAGGATTTGAGGATTTGAGGATTTGAGGATTTGAGGAATGGAGGATTTGAGGAATGGAGGAATGGAGGATTTGAGGAATGGAGGATTTGGCGAGGCGAGAAGTTCCACAAGCGGCCTGAGCACCCGTGGGCTGGCCTCGGACAGGACCCGCGCCGGTTGTGAAACCGGCTCTAGAAAATCGTGCTGATCGACGCGGCGGCCCAGTCGAGGACGCGAGCGGGCAGTAGGCCAAGATAGAGCACGGCGAGCGCCGACGCCACCAGTGCCGCGCCCGCAATCGCCGGCACCGCCGGGGCGTCTGATGACCGACCCGCCGGCGTCATGTACATCATCACCACGACCCGGAGATAGAAGAAGACCGCGACCACGCTCGTCAGCACGCCCACGATGGCTAGAGTGGTCTCGCCCGCCTTCACGGCGGCGCTGAACACGTACCATTTGGCGACGAAGCCGCCGAACGGCGGGAACCCACCGAGCGACAGGAGGAACATCGTCATCAACGCAGCCAGGGCGGGACGCGCGGTCCACAGTCCGGCGTAGTCGGACATCTGATCGAAGGGCCGCTCGGCCGTCTCGAGCAGCGCGATCACGCCGAAGGCGCCGAGGTTGGTCACCGCGTACGTGAGCAGGTAGAAGAGCATCGCGCCCTTGCCGAGGTCGTTGGCGGACACGAGCGCGACGAGCAGGTACCCGGCATGGGCGATGCTCGAGTACGCGAGCATGCGCTTGACGTTCGTCTGCGCGATGCCCACGACGGCTCCGCCCACCATCGTCGCCAACGCAATGGTCCACACGAGCGGACGCCAGTAGGGATGGAGCGGCTCGAATGTCGACAGAAACACGCGCGCGAACGCGGCAAACGCGGCGGCCTTCACGCCGGTCGACATGAACGCGGTGACCGCGGTCGGCGCACCCTCGTACGCATCGGGCGTCCACATATGAAACGGAATGGCCGACACCTTGAACGCGAAGCCGACCAGCAGCAGTCCCACCGCGACGAGCTGCAGCGGCGCGGGCGACATCGCCTGGCCGGCCATGAGCGTGCCGATCCGGTCAAGCCGCGTGGTGCCGGTCAGACCGTACGTGAAGGCGATCCCGTACAGAAAGAAGGCGCTGGAGAACGCACCGAGAATGAAGTACTTGAGCGCGCCTTCGACCGCGGCCGGCGAGTCGCGCCGAATGCCGGTCAACACGTACACGGCCAGCGACAGGACCTCGAGCGCCAGGAAGATCAGCAGCAGGTCGGTGGCCGTCGCCATCAGCATCATGCCGGCCAGGGCAAAGAGCATGAGCGCGTAGTACTCGCCACGCGGCAGGCCCAGGCGTTCGATGCCCGGCGCCGAAAGGGCCAGCGAGAGGATACCGACGACCACGAGGACGAGTGTGATGAACAGACCGAAGTTGTCGGCAACGACCAGGCTGAAGCTCGTCGCGTTGTGGTTCCACAGTCCCAGCGACGCCGCGGCGGCGCCCGCCAGACCAATCGCGCCGAGCGGACCGATGGGCATTCGCTCGCCAGGCGCGCGAAGCGCTTCGGCCACCATCGCCGCGACGCCCGCGGCGGCCACGCAGGCCATGGGGACGATGGCATTAAGGGATGAAAACATGATCCCTTGCTTGAATCGCCGCGGGCGCGGCCTCCTGCAGGCGATCCACGATCCGCTGCACCGACGGCTCGATCGGCCGCAGGAAGAGATTGGGCGCCACGCCCATCAGCACCACCAGGACGACGATCGGGACGAGCACCGCCCACTCGCGCGGCTGCAGGTCGGCAAGCGCGGCAGTCTTCTCGTCGGTCACCGGCCCGTAGTTGACCCGCTGGAACATCCACAGCATGTAGACCGCCGACAGGATCACGCCGGTCGCCGCGCACACCGCGAAGCGCGGGTCCCAGGTGAACGCGCCGAGGAGAATCAGGAATTCGCCGACGAAGCCGTTCAGGCCCGGCAGCCCGATCGACGACAGTGTGACGATCAGAAACACGGCCACCAATCGCGGCGTGACCGCCTTCAACCCGCCGAAGTCCGCAATGGCGCGCGTGTGGCGCCGGTCCGATAGCATGCCGACGATGAGAAAGAGCCCTCCGGTGCTGACGCCATGGTTCAGCATCTGGTAGACGGCGCCTTGCAAGCCCTGCGTGTTCATCGCGGCAATGCCCAGCACGACGAAGCCCAAGTGGCTCACGCTCGAATACGCGACGAGCTTCTTCAGGTCGGGCTGCACCATCGCCACCAGTGCGCCGTAGATGATGCCAACCACCGCGAGCGTCGCGAGGTAGGGGGCGAAAAACGTGGCGGCCATCGGAAACAGCGGGAAGGCGAACCGCACGAGCCCGTACGTGCCCATCTTCAGCAGCACGCCCGCCAGAATCACCGACCCCGCGGTGGGCGCCTCGACGTGCGCGTCGGGGAGCCACGTGTGAAACGGCACGAGCGGCACCTTGATGGCGAACGCCAGCGCAAAGGCGAGGAAGAACCAGAATTGGAGATTCGTCGGTACGGTCAGCGCGTACATCTCGAGCACATCGAAGCTGTAGCGGCCCGTGGCTCCGTAGTGAAGCCACGCCAGACCGACAATGGCGAGCAGCATCAGCACGCTGCCCGCCATCGTGTAGAGCATGAACTTGATGGCGGCATACACGCGGCGCTCGTAGCCCCAGATCCCGATCAGAAAATACATCGGGATCAGCATCGCGTCCCAGAACACGTAGAAGAGAAAGAGGTCGAGCGAGACGAAGACGCCGATCATCGCGCTCTCGAGCAGCAACACGAACATGCAGAAGGCACGCGTCCTGGTGTGGACCGACTCCCACGAGCTCAATAGGGCCAGTGGCGTCAGCACACCCGTCAGTGCGATCAGAAACAAGCTGATGCCGTCCACCCCAACGGCGTAGCTGATGCCAAACGATGGGATCCAGGCGTACCGCTCGACGAACTGGAACTCTGCCGAGGCGGCGTCGAACTCGGCCCAGAGCAGGAGCGTCTCGGCAAACACGAGCCCAGACACGACGAGCGCGATTCGGCGGATCACTTCCTCGTGCCGATCCCCGTCGCGAACGACGAGCAGCAGCAATGCGCCGACAATCGGCAGGGCAATCAGTGACGAGAGGACGGGGAAGCTCATCGAAGCCTCATCACCACAGGTAATACCCCACGATCAACACGACGCCCAGGAAGAACGACGCCGCGTAGGCTCGGACCGATCCGGTCTGCGCTCGCCGCAGAATCGCGCTCGATCCCCAGACGCTGTCGCCAACGCCGTTGACGGCGCCGTCGATGCCGCGTGCGTCCACCACTCGCCAGAGGCCGTGCTCGGAGACGAGACGAATCGGTTGGACGATCGCCGCGTCGTATATCTCGTCCACGTAGTACTTGTTGAGGAGCATGGCGCGAACGCCGGGGAACCGCTCCGCGACGGCGCGTGCCAGGTCGCGGCGCTTCAGAAAGCACACCGCGGCGACGGCGATGCCGGTGAATGCCACGACCGAGGACACGGCCATCAGCGCGAGCTCCCCGCGCTCCGATCCGCCCGCCGCCTCGCCTGTTCCGGCGTCCGGCTGAAGCTGGGCCTCTTCGAAGCTCGGGGCGAGGAAACGCTCCCACGGATTGGAGCCGCCGAGCGCGTGCGGAAGGCCCGCGTAGCCGGCCACGACCGATCCGAACGCCAGCACGATCAGCGCCAGCGCCATCGCCGGCGGAGCATCGTGCACGTGTCGGTGGACGGTCGCCGGGGACTCGGGACTCGCCGCCTCCGCGGCCTCGCCGCTTTGGCGTGCCACGCCATCGCTCGTCGCCAATTCCGGCGAGCGAAGGCCGGAGGCTCGGGAGTCGGGTTCTGCCTGAGCGCGCTCGCCGTGAAAGGCCAGAAACACGAGCCGGAACATGTAGATCGCCGTCAGAAGCGACGTCGCCAACCCGAGTGCCCACAGAAACGTGTGGCCCCCGGCATACGTGCGGTACAGAATTTCGTCCTTGCTGAAAAACCCCGCGAGCCCAGGCACGCCGGCAATCGCGACGGCGCCGATCACAAACGTCCAATACGTGACGGGCAGCTCCTTGCGAAGGCCGCCCATCCGCCGGAGATCCTGCTCGCCCGCCAGCGCGTGGATGACCGCGCCCGATCCCAGAAACAGAAGCGCCTTGAAGAACGCGTGGGTGTACAGATGAAGGATGCCCGCCGCGTACGCGCCGACGCCCATCGCCAGGAACATGAACCCGAGTTGCGACACCGTCGAGTACGCGAGCACGCGCTTGATGTCGTTCTGCACGAGCCCGACGGTTCCGGCCAGAAACGCTGTCACCGCTCCGACGCCGGCGACCAGCGACAGCGTCTCGGGCGCGTGGCTGAACAGCACCGCGTTTCGGCCAATCATGTAGACACCGGCCGTCACCATCGTCGCCGCATGAATGAGCGCCGACACCGGAGTCGGGCCTTCCATGGCGTCCGGCAGCCAGACGTGCAGAGGAATCTGCGCTGATTTGCCGGTGGCGCCCACAAACAGCAGCAGCGTCATGACCGAGAGCGTGCCGAACGCCGTCTCGGGCGCGACCTGCGAGGCAGCGCGCGCGACCGCCTGGAAATCGACCGTTCCGAAGCGGCCGTAGACGAGCAGCACGCCGAGAATGAATCCGAAGTCGCCAACGCGGTTGACGATGAAGGCTTTCTTGCCGGCGTCGGAGGCCGAACGCTTGACGTACCAGAAGCCGATGAGCAGGTACGAGCAGAGACCCACACCCTCCCACCCGACGAACATCACCAGGAAGTTCGAGCCGAGCACCAGCACGAGCATGAAACTGGCGAACAGGTTGAGGTACGAGAAATAGCGCGCGTACTCCGCGTCGCGCTCGCCGTGCATGTACGCGGTCGAGTAGATGTGGATGAGCGACCCGATGCCCGTGACCACGAGAATCATGACCGCCGAGAGGGGATCGAGTCGGAGCGAGAAGCTCGCATGGAACTCGCCCGAGCTGATCCAGTCGAACACGTGCTGGTCGACGACACGGGCCCCTGGGGGAAGCGCTGGAAGCGCTGTCAGGCGCCACACCGAAACAGCCGACACCGCAAACGACGCGAGCATCGCCAGGCAGGCGACGCCGCCAGAGACGGACTTCGCCACGCGCCGGCCGAAACCGGCGTTGGCCAGGAAGCCGAGGAACGGCAGCAGAGGAATCAGCAGCAGCATCTGACCACAGGCAACCACGAAGGCACGAAGACACGATGTGGTGTGATCACCATTTCAGCATCGTGAACGAATCCGGGTTGAGCGACTCTCGATGGCGGAAGAGGGCGATGACGATCGCCAGGCCGACCGCCGCTTCGGCGGCAGCCACGGTGATCACGAAGAACACGATGATCTGGCCGTCGACCTCTCCGAGCGCGCGGCCGAACGCCACAAAGGTCAGGTTCACGGCGTTCAGCATGATCTCGATCGACAGGAGGATCGTGATGAGGTTTCGGCGAACGAACACACCCGTGGCGCCGATCGAAAAGAGCAGCGCCGACAGCACGAGGTAGTCGGTGAGCGTCGGCATGTTACTTCCGCGCCCTTTCGTCGCGGCGCGCGAGCACCACGGCGCCCACCATGGCCACGAGAATCAGGATGGACGTGACTTCGAACGGAAACGCGTACTCGGTGAAGAGCGCGCGTCCGATCGCGGCGATCGAGCTCAGGCCTGCTTCGGGAAACGGCGACGGGGCCTCGCCGGCGCGCGTGAGCGCCCACACGAGCTCCACCACCAGCGCCACGGCCAGCAGCGACCCGGCCCGCGTGGGTCCTGGCCGCGCGAGAGGATGCGTGCGCTCGTCGTACTCAGTGTCTTCGTGCGGCGCGTTGAGCAGCATCACGACGAAGAGGAACAGCACCATGATGGCGCCGGCGTAGATGATGATCTGGATGGCCGCCACAAACGGCGCGTCGAGCAGGACGTACAGACCCGACAGCGCGCCGAAAGACGCGACCAGCAACAGCACGCTGTAGATGGGATTCCGCTGCGCGATGACCAGCAGCGACGTCACGACCGCCACGCCGGCAAACACGTAGAACAGCGTCATACAGCCACGAAATCACGAAAGCGCGAACACGACGTCTCCAGGAAAGGCGTCATAGCCCGAAATACAGCACGGCCGCCCCAGTCGCGAGGAGGTTGACCACGGCAACCGGCAGCAGCACCTTCCAGCCGAATGCCATCAGCTGGTCGTAGCGGTACCGCGGCAGCGTCCAGCGCATCCAGACGTAGAAGAAGAGAATCGCGCCGACTTTGGCGAGGAACCAGATCCAGCCAAGCGACTCAGGCAGAAATGGACCGTGCCAGCCCCCCAGAAACAAGTCCGCCGCGACCGCCGACACCGTGACCATGTTCACGTACTCGGCGAGAAAGAACATCGCGAAGCGCATGCTGCTGTATTCGGTGTGGTACCCGGCGACCAGCTCCTGCTCGGCCTCTGGAAAATCGAACGGCGCGCGGTTGGTTTCCGCGATGCCGGCGGTCATGAAGATCAGGAAGCCGAGGGGCTGCAGAAACACGAACCACCGCGGGACGACACCAAGCCACGTGCCCGACTGCTGGTTGACGATCTCGGTCAGCGACAGGGAGTTGCCCAGCAGCAACACACCAGCCAGGGCGAGCCCGTACGACAGCTCGTAGCTGATCATCTGCGCCGACGCGCGCAGACCGCCGAGCAGCGAGTACTTGTTGTTGGAGCTCCACCCAGCCAGCACGATGCCGTAGACGCCCATCGATGAAATCGCGAACACGATCAGAATCGCCACGTTGACGTCGGCGACCTGAAGGCTGACCGGCTCGTCCAGCAGCCCGAAGAACGTCGTCGCGGCGCCGAAGGGCACGACGGCAAACGCGGCAAAGGCGGCGGTGGCCGAGATGACGGGCGCGAGCGTGAAGAGAATGGCGTCGGCCGCGGCCGGCCGCAGCTCCTCCTTGAACATCAGCTTGAGGACGTCCGCAAACGGCTGCAGAAGCCCCTGCCATCCGACGCGAATCGGGCCGAGCCGCTGCTGCAGCAGCGCCGCCAGGCGCCGCTCCACCCACACCATCGCGGCCGCCGACAGGAGCAGCCCCTGGAAGACGGCGAGCGTGAGCACGATCTGCGCGACCAGCAGCGGTGTCATGCGAAACAGGCGTTGACACGAAATCGCGACAGTGCCAAATCGAAGGCCCTGAGAACTTTCGTGTTTTCGTGTTTTCGTGGCTCCATCTGACTCAGCGCGCTCCCGCCGCATGGCGCGCCCGCCAGGACGCCGGCAGCGTGCAGCGGCCCTCCCTGATGTGCGCTTCGTATTCGTGCCGGAAGTGCTTCAGCGTCGTCAGCACCGGCGTAATCGCCGCGTCGCCGAACGCGCAGAGCGTCTTGCCGCCGATGCTGCCCGAGATGCTCGACAACAGATCGAGATCGCGCATGTGGCCCTCGCCGCGCTCGATTCGACGCAGAATCTTGTGCAACCAGTCGGTGCCCTCGCGGCACGGGGTGCACTTGCCGCACGACTCGTGGCGGTAGAAGTGCAGGAGGTTCTCGGCCAGCCACACCATGCACGCCGTGTCGTCGAGCACGATGAGACCGGCCGAGCCCAGCAGCGACCCGGCCTTCTGCACGCCGTCGAAGCTCGCCTGCGCGTCGAGTTGATCCGGCATCAGCATCGGCACCGACGAGCCGCCGGGAATGACCGCCTTGAGCGTCCGGCCCTCGCGCACGCCCCCCGCGCAGCCCTCGATGAGCTCGCGGAGCGTCATCGTCATCGATGCTTCGTAGACTCCCGGCCGTTTCACGTGGCCCGAAATGCAGAAGAGCTTCGGTCCGCCGTTCTTCTCTGGACCGAGCGCGGCGAACCACTCCGCGCCGTTCCTGAGAATCAGAGGCACGTTGGCGAGCGTCTCGACGTTGTTCACGGCCGTCGGGCAGTTGTACAGCCCGATCACGGCCGGAAACGGCGGCTTGTTCCGCGGCTGCGCGCGCTTGCCTTCGAGCGACTCGAGAAGCGCCGTCTCCTCGCCGGCCTCGTACGCGCCGGCCCCGCGATGGATGTACACGTCGCAGTCGAACCCCGACCCGAAGACATTCCGGCCGAGAAAGCCGGCTCGATACGCCTCGTCTATGGCCCGCTCGAGCACGCGCTGCACGTGGAAGAACTCGCCGCGGATGTACACGTAGGCCACCCTGGCGCCGATGGCATGGCAGGCAATCGCGCAGCCTTCGATCAGCAGGTGCGGATTGCGCTCCATGAGGAGGTGGTCTTTGAACGTTCCCGGCTCGCTCTCGTCGGCGTTGCACGCGATGTACCTGGGATTGGGCGACCGCTTGTCGACGAATTGCCATTTCATGCCCGTCGGAAAGCCGGCGCCGCCGCGGCCGCGCAGCCCCGAGGCCTTGACCATCTCGACGACCTGGTCGGGCGTCAGGGCCAGCGCCTTCTTCAGTCCTTCATAGCCCTCGTGCTTCAAGTAGAAATCGAGCGTGAAACAGTTCGGCTCGCGGACATATTTGGTGAGCAGCGGTTCCATGATCATCACGGGGCCACGAAAACACGAAGACACGAAGAAGACCACATGGATCCCTTTCGTGCACACGAAGAACACCCTTCGGATCTTTTTCGTGCTTTCGTGATTTCGTGGCTACCTTTCACAAACGTCTCGATTCAACCACATGATGGCAGCCGCTCAGCGCGGCCTCGCCCCGCGCCCGCAAGTCGTCCAGGAGCTTCGACGCATCCTCGGGCGAGAGGCACTCGTGCCACGCGTCATTCACCATCACGACCGGCGCGCGGTCGCACGCGCCCAGGCATTCGACTTCGACGACCGTGAAGGTGCCGCTGGGATCGGTCTCGCCCGGCTTGATGCCCAGCTTGCCGCAGATCTCCTCGGTCACCCGTTCGGCGCCGTTCAGCGCGCACGGCAGCGTGCGGCACACGTTGATCACGAACGTCCCGACTGGCTTGGTGTGGAACATCGTGTAGTACGACACGACGTCCTCGACGTCCGCCGCCGTGATGCCGAGGAGATCGGCCACGTACCGCATCGCGTTGGCCGTCACGTGGCCCTGCTGGTACTGCACGAGATAGAGCGCCGGCAGAACCGCCGAACGCCGGCGATCGGCCGGATAGCGCACGACGATCGATTCGAAGCGCGCTGTGTTCTCTGGCGTGTACGCGAAGGGTTCTCCGGCTTCGGTGAGGGTCCGCCCCGATTTGTGAAAGCTGGCGTCGTACGCCATCTTTGGGTGAAAGCTCATCGGTCCACGTCTCCCATCACGACGTCAACCGATCCGATCACGGCGATGAGGTCGGCGATGAGACCGCCGACCGTCATCTTCGCCAGCGCCTGACACGCCAGAAGCGACGGCGCACGCGACTTCACCCGCCACGGACGGTTGGTGCCGTCCGACGTGATCGAGAAGCCGTGCTCGCCGCGTGGGCCTTCGACCGGCACGTAGGCTTCGCCGGCTGGCACGGTAAAGCCCTGCGAATAGATCAGGAAGTGCTGGATGAGCGCCTCCATCTCGGTGTACACGCGGTCCTTGGGGGGCGGCGTGATGCGTGGATCGGCGACCGCCCACGCACCCATCGGCGTAATGCGCTCGAGCACCTGGCGGCAGATCTTCAGGCTCTCCCGCATCTCCGCGACCCGCACCAGATACCGCGCGTAGACGTCGCCCTCGGTCCGAGTCGGCACGGCGAAGTCGATCGCGTCGTACCCGAGGTACGGAAACACTTTCCGGACGTCGTAGTCCACGCCCGCCGCGCGCGCAATCGGCCCGACCAGGCTGAACGCGATCGCGTCCTCTTTCGAGATCCGCCCGACGCCGCGCGTGCGATCGATGTAGATCCGATTCCGGGTCAGCAGGTCCTCGTATTCGTCGAGCTTCTGAGGGAAGCGATCGAGAAACGCGCGCACCGCGTCGTGAAAACCGCGCGGCAGATCCTCGCGGAGGCCGCCGACGCGCATGAAGCTCGGGAACATCCGAAAGCCGGCGATGAGCTCGTTGATGTTGAGCAGGAGCTCGCGCTCGCGGAAGCAGTACAGCATCACCGACACCGCGCCGAGCTCCATCCCGTGCGTGCCGAGCCAGACCAGATGGCTGTTGATGCGCTGGAGCTCGGCGAGCAGGATGCGGATCCACCGCACGCGCTCCGGCACCTCCAGGCCGAGCAGCTTCTCCACCGACAGGCAGAACGCCATGCTGTTGGACTGGGCGCTCAGGTAGTCCATCCGCTCGACCAGCGGGATCACCTGCTGCCATTTCTTCTGCTCGGCGGTCTTCTCGATGCCGGTGTGGAGATAGCCGATCGTCGGCGCCACCGAGCGCACCGTCTCGCCGTCGAGCTCGAGGACCAGCCGCAGCACGCCGTGCGTGCTGGGGTGCTGCGGCCCCATGTTGACGGTCATCGTCTCGGTGCGAATGTCGGGCATGTCCAAACTACCTCCCACGGAGGACACAGGGGACACAGAGGTGCCAACCTGCGTGCAATCTGGTCCGGCCCTCCCGTCCTCCGCGTCCTCCGTGGTGGCGAGCTGTCACGACGCAAACGCTCGCTCGACCACATCGCAGATCACATGCAACAGCGTCCGGTGCACTTCCTGCACGCGCGGGGTCGACTCGGACGGCACGTTGACGTGAATCTCCGCCGCCCGGCCCACCGCTCCGCCGTCGCGGCCCGTCATGGCGATCGTGCGAAGTCCGCGCGCACGCGCGGCGTCGAGCGCCGCGACCACATTTGCCGACGCTCCGCTGGTGCTGATGCCAAGGGCCACGTCGCCTTCACGCCCCAACGCTTCGATCTGACGCGCAAACACGCGATCGTACGCGTAGTCGTTGGCCAGGCTTGTCAGCACGCTCGTGTCTGTCGTGAGCGCGACGGCGGCGAGCGCCACCCGCTCACGATTGAACCGGCCCACGAGCTCGGCCGCCACATGCTGCGCGTCCGCGGCGCTGCCGCCGTTGCCACACGCCAGGAGCTTCCCGCCGCCTCGGAGCGCCGCAACGATCGCCGCGGCCGCGTCCAGCACGGGCCGCGGATCCGCCTGACGGACACGCTCGTGGAGCGCCATCGTCTCGGCCAGCGTCGCGGCAAGCAGATCGGCATTGGCAGTCACAACGACGTCACCACCGTGGACACGACCACTTTCACACCCTACCGGCGCGACAGCCGGTCTTTCTCGACATTCGCGCGGAACTCTTCCGCCGTCATCTGGAGCGCTTCGGTTGTCCGCGGCGTCATACGGATCTGCACGGGATAATCCTTCCGGAGCGGAAATCCTTCCCAGTCTTCCGGCATCAGCAGCCGCCGGGGATCCGGGTGGCCGTCGAAGACGATGCCGAACAGGTCCCAGACCTCGCGCTCGAGCCAGTTGGCAGCCGGCCAGACGTCGCTGACGGTGTGCACCATGGCGTCGCCTGCATGGAGCGCCACCTTCAGGCGCAAGCGCACGCGGTGCTCGAGCGACACGAGCAGGTACACGACCTCGAAGCGCGGCTCGCGCGGGTAGAGGTCGACCGCCGTCAACTCGGCCAGGAATGCGAACCGAAGCTCGGGACGATCGCGGAGCGCGCGCGCCAGCGCCGGCACGTCGTCGCGCGACGCGTACAGGGTCGTCTGCAGATCAACGGTCGGCGCGCGGTCGAGCCGCGCGCCGGGAACGGCGGCCTGCAAGGCCTGGATGAGCGCGGTCGGGTCCATGACCAGCTGTACCCCAGCCTTAGGCCAGCTTCTGCTGCGCGATCTTGCGCTGGAGCTGGACGATGCCGTAAATGAGCGATTCGGGGCGGGGCGGACAACCGGGCACGTAGACGTCAACCGGCACGACTTGATCCACGCCCTGCACGAGCGCGTAGTTGTCGAAGACGCCGCCAATCGACGCGCAGGCGCCCATGGAGATCACCCATTTGGGCTCGGGCATCTGGTCGTAGATGCGGCGCAGGGCAGGCGCCATCTTGCGCGACAACCGGCCGGCGACGATCATCAAGTCCGACTGGCGCGGGCTCCCGCGAAAGACTTCCGCACCAAACCGAGCGATGTCGTAACGCGAGCAGCTCATCGACATCATCTCGATGGCACAGCAGGCAAGCCCAAAGGTGACGGGCCAGATGGACGAGCGACGCGCCCACTGCACCATCTTCTCCACGCTGGTCGTCAGAACCGGGATCTCGAGTTCAGGGCTCATCGCAGCCTGGCTCCTGAAGTTGACCGTCCACAGTCGACAGTTGACGGCGCTGTGGACTGTCGACTGTGAACTGTTGACTATGCATGGTCGCTGCCCCAGTCCAGCACGCCCTTGCGCCAGACGTAGGCGTAGCCGGCCGCGAGCAGCAGCATGAACAGCACCACCTGCGCGAAGCCGTTCCAGCCGAGATCGCGCAGCGCCATCGCCCAGGGATAGAGAAACGCCACCTCGATGTCGAAGAGGAGAAAGATCATCGCGACCAGATAGAACTTCACCGACTGGCGCTCGCGGGCGTTGCCGACCGGGGGCATGCCGCATTCGTAGGGCGCGGCTTTCTCAGGCGTCGGCTTGTGCGGCCCGAGGACGCTCGACAGCACGATCGACACGAGCGCGAAACCCGCGCCGAGGGCGATCATGATGAGGATGGAAAACCAGCCTTGCATGGTGGTGTTCTAAC
Source organism: Acidobacteria bacterium RIFCSPLOWO2_02_FULL_65_29 (assembly GCA_001767435.1). Taxonomy (GTDB): domain Bacteria; phylum Acidobacteriota; class Vicinamibacteria; order Vicinamibacterales; family CAVVIG01; genus 2-02-FULL-65-29. Next base: position 45,232 of record MEKT01000147.1, read on the forward strand.
GGGCGCGGGCGTGCTTGTGAACGATTTCGCAAGCGCCCCTCATGCTATCACGAGGACCAAACGATCAAATGACCAGATGATCCATTTCCCATGGGTAGCCGGGCAACGTGGTGAGGCGCGTGTCCTCGACGGGAGCGCCCACGCTGAAGTGGTACAGGCTCTGAAACGCGTGGCCGTGAAGACCCAGCACGTCGTGGACCGGATCGTCGTAGAAACAGCCGATCCCGGTCGCGCGCGCGCCCGCGGCCTCGGCTTCGAGATACAGGAGCTGGCCGATGAAGCCGGTCTCCCAGAACAGCTGACGATAGAAAGACGGCCCGTGCTCGTCCAGGCTCGCGTCGAACTCCGCGACCATGCCGAGACTGAAGAAGCCGTCGGCCGCAATCGCCTGGTCGCAGCTCAGTCGCGAGGCCAGCGCCCGGGAGTCGCCCTTCGCCAGGCACACGAGCGGCGGCTCGTCACTCGCCGGCTCCCACAGGAACTCGCGACCCATTGCGGCGCGAAGCGGCGCAAGCGCCGCTGGATCGCGCGGCAGCAGATACAACCCGGGCGCGACCGCGTCGACGCGATGGACGAACAGCGCCAGGTGCACGCGCGGGCGCCACCAGAGCGCGTCCCACGGCGGACGATCGTCGGGCATCACGGCCGCGAGCATCGCGAAGAACGCGTCCCGATCGATTGACGATTGGCCGTCGAAGGCGACGGCGCTGCGACGCTGAAGAAAGAGAGCGCGTGCGGAGCCCCACCCCCGGCGCGAGCTTTCGCTGATGCCTCGACCTTCGACCGGCTCAGGTCGACCCTGAGCGGCGTCGAAGGGTCGCCTTCCGGCTCGGCATGGCCGCAGGCGCTCCCCGGTCTGCGCGGCTGCGGTTCCAGGGTCTTCAGTGGCCCGCGCAATCTCGTCGATGAACGTCCACTGGACATGGTCCTGGCTCAACTGGCTCGCGCGGCCGGACCAGACCCCTGCCTTCGCCATGGTCGCGAATCGGTCGGCGGCGTACTCGATCGGCCCGGCGGCGTTCGGCCCAATCGCCAGCACGCATTCGGGCTCCTCACGCTCGACGTCGGCGAAATCCTCGTCGCGATCGATACCGGTCAGCGCCGCGATGGCGCGGTGGGACCACGCGGGCAGCAGGCGCGCGCGCCAGCCAATGGCGGCCGCCGATGCCACGAGCGCCGCCACGGCGTGGCCGAGATCGTGCTGACAGTACCGGAACGCGCGCTCGCCGTACTTCCACGACTCACGCCAATGGATTGACGTCAGCGCCACGAGCAGGAGATCGTCGAGGCCGCTCGAGGCATCGGCCCAGGAGATCTGATCGATGGCGCACCGCAATTCGAGCGCGTGACGGTCGGCGGCGTAGTGATAGACCGCAGGCACTCCTGCAAGCGCGGCCACCGCCCTCGTCGCCACGTAGGCTTCGGTTGGATGCAGGTTGCCGCTCGACGGATTGCAACGCAGCGACCAGCGTGACCCGACGGGCTCGCGACGAATCTGTTTCCACGCCGATAGGCCGAGGGCGTGTCGCAGCAGGTCGCCAATGGCCTCCGCGCCGATGGGCTCGACGCGATCCGATGGCTCGAACAGCCGGTCGTAGAGGATCGCGCGCGGCGCATAGAGGGAGCCGTCGGCCGCGGCGGCCGGAAACAACGGAAAGACCGGCGCGCCGTCGAACGACCGAAACGGATTGGGCTGGGATGCCCAGTCGAGATAGCCGAGCGACCGGGCGAACTGCCGGAAATTGTGCTTCGTGCCGTCGTGGTACCGGCGAACGGCGTCAGGCGACGAGGGCACTCACCGCTTCTTGGGTGACGGCGTCGCCGGCCCGGGGCCCATCGCGGCGCTGATGCGACGATCGACCTCTTCGAGGGCCTGTCCGATCTGCGCGCGGCGCCGTTCGTGGCTGGTCGCCGTCAGCTGCCCCTCGAGCTCCGTGCGGGCCAGCCTCAGCGACTCGAGCGCGCGGACCTCTTCCGGATTCTTGATCCTGGCCGCACGCCCTTGCAGCCGCTCGCGCGACAGGTCTTCCATTCGTTCCTGAATTCTGGACTCTGCGTCGATCAATCCCTCGCCGGCGTCACCCATTCGGTACTCTCCAAGAAGAAGTCAGCGTTCACAGTCGACAGTTGACAGTCCGATGCGGATGCCCAGACCGTCGAGGCGGGACGGGACTGTCAACTGTGAACTGTCAACCAACAGTCCGCTCACATTATAAGATGCCCGCGATGAGCCGACGGGGACGATTTGACCCGCTTGCGCTGTTTCACGCGCCGGTGCGCGAGTGGTTTGCGACGGCCTTCGGACAGCCGACCCGCTCGCAGGCACTCGGCTGGCCGGTTATCGCACGCGGTCGGTCGTCGCTCATCCTCGCGCCCACCGGCAGCGGCAAGACCCTGGCGGCGTTTCTCTGGTGCCTGGACCGGTTGATGTTCTCGCCGCCGCCCGTCAGGGAGCGGCGCTGCCGCGTGCTGTACGTCTCCCCGCTCAAAGCGCTGGCCGTTGACGTCGAGCGTAACCTGCGCGTCCCGCTCGAGGGCATCGCCCGGACTGCCGGGTCGCTGGGGAGGCCGTATACCACACCGGAAGTCGCCATCCGAACGGGCGACACACCCGCCGCCGCACGCGCGCGGTTTCAACGGGAGCCGGCCGACATCCTCATTACCACGCCGGAATCGCTGTACTTGCTGCTGACCTCGAACGCCCGCGACGCGCTCCGCGGCGTGGACACGGTCATCATCGACGAGATTCACGCGCTCGTGCCTACCAAGCGCGGCGCGCATCTCGCGGTCTCGCTCGAGCGCCTGGCGGCCAGGTGCGATCAGCCGCCGCAGCGAATCGGACTCTCCGCGACTCAGCGTCCGCTCGACGAGGTGGCCAGGTTTCTCGGTGGGGCGATGGCGGCGAACGGTCGTCGCACGTCGCACGTCGTCGGTCGCCAGTCGGTCACAAGCCGAAGGCCACAAGTTGAGATCGAGAGCGAATTTTCCGGGCGCCAGGGCGCCGTCCGCTATCGTCCGGTGTCGATCGTCGACTCAGGACAGACGAAAGCGCTCAGCCTGCGGATCGAGGTGCCTGTCGAGGACATGGCAAGACCCGAAGCGGGAGGTGCCGCTCAGCCGTCCATTTGGGCGGCGATTCATCCGCGGCTCGTGGAGCTCATCCGCGCGCACCGCTCCACGCTCCTCTTCGTCAACAGCCGGCGCCTCGCCGAACGGCTGGCTGGCGCAATCAACGAGCTGGCGGGCGAGACGCTCGCCCGGTCGCACCACGGATCGATCGCGCGCGAGCAGCGCGTGGAGATCGAAGAGCTCCTCAAGGCGGGCGGGCTGCGGGCGCTCGTGGCCACCTCGTCGCTCGAGCTCGGGATCGACATGGGCGCCATCGACCTCGTCATCCAGATCGAAGCGCCTCCTTCGGTCGCGAGCGGCCTGCAGCGCATCGGCCGCGGCGGCCACCGGATCGACGCGGTCAGCGAGGGGATCATTTTCCCCAAGTACCGCGGCGATCTCCTGGCCTCGGCCGCGGTGGCGAAGGCCATGCACGACGGCGCCGTCGAGGCGACGCGCTATCCTCGCAACCCGCTCGACATCGTCGCCCAACAGATCGTGGCCATGGCCGCGATGGATCGCTGGGACGAAGACGAGCTCTTCGCGACGCTTCGGTCGGCGGCGCCGTTTGCCGAGCTCGGCCGCGAGGCATTCGAGGGCGTCCTCGACATGCTGTCGGGCCGCTACCCGTCGGACGAGTTCGCCGAGCTTCGACCGCGCATCACCTGGGATCGCCGCGGGCGCACGGTGACCGCACGTGAGGGCGCGAAGCGCGTCGCGATCGTGAACGGCGGCACGATTCCCGATCGTGGTCTCTACGGCGTCTACCTCCTCGGCGCGCCGCCGGGTGCCGCCCGCGTCGGCGAGCTCGACGAGGAGATGGTCTTCGAAACGCCCGTCGGCCAGACGTTCGTGCTCGGCGCCTCGGCGTGGCGCGTGGCCGAGATCACGCACGATCGCGTGCTCGTGACGCCGGCGCCGGGCGAGCCGGCCAAGATGCCGTTCTGGAAAGGCGACCGCTCCGGGCGACCGCTCGAGCTCGGCCTCGCCATCGGACGGCTGACCTACGACCTGCTGCACATGCCGCACGCGGCGGCCATGCACCTGTTGACCCGTGAACACGATCTCGACGAAGGCGCCGCCCACAACCTCCTTCAGTACCTGAACGATCAGCGCGCAGCCGCCGGTCACGTTCCCGATGCGTCCACCATCGTCATCGAACGGGTGCGCGACGAGCTCGGCGACTGGCGGGTGTGCGTGCTCTCGCCTCGCGGCGGGCGCGTTCACGCGCCGTGGGCCATGGCAGCCTCCGCCAGGATTCGCGAAGCCACCGGCGTCGACGTCGACACCATCTGGGGCGATGAAGGGTTCGTGGTGAGATTTCCGGACGTGGACCGGCCGCCGGATCCATCGCTGATGCTGCCGGATCCCGATGACGTTCAGGCGCTCGTCGTCCGCCAGCTAGGCGCGACGGCGCTCTTTGCCGGCAAGTTCCGCGAGAACGCGGCGCGGTCGCTGCTGCTGCCCAAGCGGCGGCCGGGCATGCGAGCGCCGCTCTGGCAGCAGCGCAAGCGCGCGGCGGATCTGCTCGCCGTGGCGTCGCGCTTCGGATCGTTTCCGGTCCTGCTCGAAACGTATCGTGAATGCCTGCGCGACTTCTTCGACATGCCGGCGCTCGTCGCGACGCTGGCCGACATTCGCAGCCGGAAGGTGCGTGTCGCGACGGTCGACTCGGAGCATCCGTCCCCCTTTGCCGCGTCGCTGCTCTTCAGCTGGGTCGCAAGCTTCCTGTACGACGGCGACGCGCCGCTGGCCGAGCGGCGCGCCCAGGCGCTGGCCGTCGACCAGGCGCAGCTGAAAGATCTGATCGGGGATGCCGAGCTTCGAGAACTGCTCGACGCCGAGGCGATCGACGCCGTCGGGCGGGAGCTGCAGCGGGTGGACGAGCGGTACCGTGCTCGAAGCGCGGACGGCGTCCACGACATGCTGCTGGCGATCGGCGATCTGACCCAGGACGAGGCGCTCGCGAGAATCCTTACGATAGAAGCGGCCGAAAGCCTCCCGTCCCTGGTTTCCGCGGGCCGGATCGCGCTGCTCCGCATCGCGGGCGAGCTCAGGTACGTGGCGACGGAAGATGCCGCGCGCTATCGTGACGCGCTCGGGGCGGCCGTGCCGCCTGGGCTTCCCGCTTCTCTTCTCGAGCCGGTGCGCGATCCGCTGGGCGATCTGGCTCTGCGCTACGCGCGCACGCACGCGCCCTTCTCGGCTCATGAGCTTGCGTCACGCTACGAGCTGCCGACGGAGCGCGCCCACGACGTGCTCGCGCGCCTGACCGCCGAGAACCGGCTCCTCGAAGGCGAATTCCGGCCCGGTGGCGCCGGCCGCGAATGGACCGATGCAGGCGTGCTCCGGATGATCCGGCGGCGTTCGCTGGCGCGCGTGCGCAAGGAAATAGAACCGGTCGAGCACGCCGTGCTGGGCCGCTTCGCGACAACGTGGCAGGGCGTGGCCACGCGCCGCCGCGGCGCCGACGCGCTCCTCGATGCCGTCCAGCAGCTGCAGGGCGCCGCGCTGCCGGCGTCGATCCTCGAAACCGAGATCCTGCCGGCGCGCATCGACCAGTACGACGCCGCGGATCTCGACGCGCTCGTCGCGGCTGGCGAGATCGTGTGGGTCGGCGTCGAGCGTCTCGGCGAGGGCGACGGGCGCGTCGCGCTCTACCTCGCGGACGATCTTGTGCGCTTGATGCCGCCGCAGCCCCGTAGGGCGGGTCCTGCGGATCCAACAACGCGTAGGGCGGGTCCTTCCACCTTCGCCCGAGGCTTCGGCGGACCGCCGAAGCTCGCCTCGGCGAGCGGAGGCCGGTTGGACCCGCCGGTTCGCGGGGAGGACCTCTCGTCCAACGACCGCGAGGGGCCGATTCTCGAATACCTCGACGTCCACGGCGCGTCGTTCTTCGCGCCGCTTCACGAGGCTGTGGGCGGCGGCTATCCGGCCGAAACCGTCAACGCTCTCTGGAGTCTGGTCTGGCAGGGCCGTGTGACCAACGACACGCTGCAGGCGCTTCGCGCGTTCACCCGAATCGCCGCAGGGCGCCGCCGTGCGAAGCCAGCCCGAAGGCCGGCGTTTCGATCGCGCCGGCTCGTGCCGCCGGCCGGTGAAGGCCGGTGGTCGCTCGTTGGACGGGCGCTCTCGAGTCCTCCGCTCGATGCCCCGCCCAAGAAGGTCGCTGCCGCGTCTGGATCCCGCGGCACCACGGAATGGGCGGCGGCCATCTCGAAGCAGCTGCTCGCGCGGCACGGTGTACTGACACGCGAGGCGGTGGCGGCCGAATCCATTCCCGGAGGATTCGGTCTGGTGTATCCAGTATTGAAAGCGATGGAAGAGGCCGGCCGGATTCGGCGCGGCTACTTTGTCGCGGGACTCGGCGCGACGCAGTTCGCGCTGCCGGGAGCGCTCGACCTGCTGCGATCGCTTCGGGTGCCATCGGGCGACGAGCGCGCGGTGATGCTCGCGGCCGCCGATCCGGCCAACCCCTACGGCGCCACGTTGCCCTGGCCGGCCTTCGCCGCTCCCGCGGCTTCGGCCTGGCAGGCCCGCACGTCAGGCACCGCTGCCGCTTCGGCGGGGCACGCCCGCCCATCAAGCGCCAGCGCGGCTTCGGCCGGAAGAGGACCGACGCGGACCGTCGGCGCGACGGTGATTCTCGTCGACGGCGCGCTGTGCGCGTATCTCGCGCGCGGCGACCGGTCGCTCCTGACGTGGCTCCCCGACGCCGAACCGGCGCGATCGAACGCCGCGCGCGAGGTGGCGCGGGTGCTCGTCGACCGAGCGCGAAGCCGCATCGCGGAGCCTGGCGGTGAGACGTCGGGCGATGACACACCTGAGGGATCGCCGCGTGGCATGCTGATCGAGGAGATTGACGGCGCACCCCCCGCGCTGCATCCCCTCGCGCCCGCGCTCGTCGCCGCGGGCTTCCTTCCGGGCGCCCTGGGATTCCGTGCCAACCTCGAGTCCTAATAACGTGGGGCTCCGCCCCACACCCCCCGCCTCCGCTCTTCGAGCTCCGGCGAGGCTCGCCGAAGCCTTCGGCGCAGGCGGCGGCTCGGTCGCTTGCGGGGACCCTTACGCCCCGCGCCGCTCCCTCGCAGGCGCGCCGTCCGCGCCTAGCTGCGGAACGAGTACACAATTCTCGTCTCGACCAGCATAATGGGATAATGGCTCGAGATTGAACAAGGACGTCGTCCTTGATAGAGTAAGGACGTGTCCAAGGTGACCAGCAAGCTGCAGGTGACGGTGCCCAAAGCCATCGCCCAGCAGTTCGGCATCCGTCCGGGCACGAACCTCGACTGGCTGGCCGCCGGGGAATCCATCCGCCTCGTCCCCCCTCGCGGGCGGCCGCGCGGCCTGAGCCGCGACGCGCGCCTCGCGCTCTACGATCGGGCCACCGAACGGCAGCGCGCGCGCGACACACAACGCGCCGAAAGGGTGTCGCCGTCCGATCGCGGCTGGACCAGGGACGACTTGTACAACCGTGGCCGCACTCGTTGATACCAACATCCTCGTGTACCGGTTCGACAGCCGCTTTCCGGACAAACAGGCCGTCGCGATCGAGCTGCTTCGACGAGGAATCGCCGACGACTCAGTGCGGGTGCCGCACCAGGCCGTCGTCGAGTTCGTCGCGGCGGTGACGCGGCCGACGGACAAGGGTCAGCCGATCTTGCCGCTCGATGCGGCGTATCGTGAAGCGGAAGAGTTCCTCAGTCAGTTCCCGGTGGTGTATCCGAACGAGGCCATGGTGCGACTGGCGCTGCGCGGCGCCGCGGCGTATCAGTTGTCGTGGTTCGACGCTCACATGTGGGCGTACGCCGAGCACTATGGATTGGACGAATTGATTTCCGAGGACTTTCAGCACGACCGACTCTACGGGACCGTGCGCGCGCTCAACCCGTTTCTCGCCGGGTAATCATCCGCACCAAGAAAGCCACCGCCCACCCACGTCATCGGGCGGTTTTGGGAATCCTGGATAGGAGGCGAACACCGGATCCGAGGTCAGGATGAGCAGATCTTCGATCGGTGCGCAATCAATAGACGGTCGAAAGGATCGCGGTGGTGGCGCGGCAACGCGCGACCTGTCGAACGGCGGGACCACTTTCCCGTCCAGATCTTCCGCTCAACGGTTCATGGCGCCGCCCGCCATTCGACGCTTCAGCTCGTCGACCCACTTCACCACGAGCTGAATGCCACGAATAGGCGGGGCCGGGTCGTTCTGGATCATCACGAACCGTTGGCTACCGCGAGCGACATCGTACGAGGCGTGCAACCGGGTTGCCGTGAACGATCCCTCGAACAACACCCGCGGCCTGCCGGCGCGGAATGTTGGCTGCATCGAGACGTCGACCACCATCATCCGGCGGCCGCTGCGATAGAACAGCTCCGTGCCGCTCGACCCCCAAACCGGTTCGGCTCCCCCCTCCGAGGACACTTGCCACCGCTCCCCAGGGCCGGGAAACGGCTGCACGTACACTTCGGTGCGTCCCGTCGCATTCGAGACATATGCGAGCCAGCGGCCGTCCGGAGAAAACACCGCGTCGAGCTCCTCGTACGGCGTGACGAGGAAGGGCCGGGCTTTTCGATCGGCGAGCGACAGCACCCAGATATCCTGGCTGGTGGCGGGATCGAGCTGGGAGAAGGCCAGCCAGCGCCCGTCTGGTGACCAGGAAGACGGCAGCTTGTCGTGCTCACTGGTCACGAGCAGCTCGGGGGGTTGAGAACTGTCAACCGGCACCCAAAACAGATTCTGCGGGCTACCCGACCGGAAAACGACGCGCCGACCGTTGGGCGTCCAGATCGGATAGTGGCTGTCGCCGTTGAACGTCAGACGGCTGATCGTTGCGCGCGGCACGTCATAGATCCAGACGTCGTGGTTGGCGTCGTCCCTTTCCGTGGCCAGGCGGCTGCCATCCGGCGACAACCGCTGGAATAAAGGACGGAACTCGGTCAGGGGAAACTCGTCGACTGTCCCGCTCCGGTCGACCCACACCAGCCGGGAACTCGCGATAGCAGCCCCGGTCGCGTACGTCAGGGTCCCACGATCCGACACGCTGAACTCCGCGACGCCGTTCAACACGTTCGTCGTCAGCTCATCGAGGATTCGTGCAGAAGGCCCTGTTGCCTCCAAGGTCCGAACATCGAACGGCAGCGCGAACAACCCGCCCGAACGCGCATAGACCACGTACCCGGAGTCGCGGTCGATCGCCACGAATCGGGCGTGGGTCCCACCTTGGATGACGGTCTTCTGCTCGCCTGTCTCGAGCGACCGCGCGGCAATGATCGCATCGTCGAACGACCGCATGTCCGCGGTCTTGATCGTGAAGATCAGCCCTTTTCCGCCAGGCAGGACCTCAGGAAAAGAATGGCTCCGCTCGCCTTTCTCCACATCCGGCGACGTGACCGCCTCAGGCTGCCCGCCGCTTGCGGGCACGCGCGAGATGCCGCCAGCAAACGAACCAGCAAAGAAGATCGTGTCGTCGGCGCCCCATGTCGCACCGAAGTACTGGCCGAACGTATCGAAGTCGGTCAAAGGGACGGCGGATCCTCCCCGGATGGCAACTTTTCGAAGCCTCCCGCCTGCATAGAATCCGATCCACTGGCCGTCGGGCGAGAAGAAGGGGCCGGTCGCTCCCTCCGTGCCGGCGATCGCTGTCGCGTCGGGCTGGTCGAGTTCGCGCACGAACAGACGTCTCGGTCCGTCCGAACTGGCCGCGTACACGACACGCCCACCATCAGGAGCGATGGCCACGGCGGTCACCGCCGTCGATGCCAGACGGGTGTTGTCGGGCAGGGGCAACGTGGAGCGTATCGCGAGCGTCGACGCAACGTCTGTCGAGCGCCAGACTCGCGCACCGGCGAGCCATCCGAGCAAGCCCGCGGCGAGGCATGCTAGAAGAAAGCCAGCCACGTGCGTCCGATTGAGCGGGCGCAAAGGACTTCGGAGCACCGAATCCTTCGGGGGCTCTGAAGCTTCCAAATCGAGGCGCGCGTCGGCGATGTCACGCAGACGGCGGCGCGAATCTTTTTCCAGGCATCGTTCGAGCAGCCGGCGAACGGCGACAGGTGTCGTCTCGCGAAGGGGTGTCCAGTCGGGTTCGCGCTCGAGGATGGCGGCGATGGTGTCCGAGGTCGTCTCGCGCCGGAACGCCGCGCGGCCTGTTAACATCTCAAAGAGTACGCAACCGAACGCCCAAATGTCGGTCCGCTTGTCGACGGGTTTGCCGCGTGCCTGCTCCGGGCTCATGTACGCGGCGGTCCCGAGAATCACCCCGTCGCGGGTCCCGGCCACCGTCGCCGTCGGCAATTGTGAAAGGTCAGGTGATCCGTCCGCCTCGGTTGTCAGTTTCGCCAGCCCGAAATCCAGCACTTTCACCGCGCCCGTCGGCGTGATCTTGATGTTCGCCGGCTTCAGGTCCCGGTGGACGATGCCTTTCTCGTGCGCCGCATCCAGTGCGTCGGCGATCTGCCGCGCGATCCGCAGCGCCTCGACGATGTGCAGGCCGGGTCCTGTGGACCCGGCATCCCCGGACCCGCCGATCCGTTCGGTGGACCCCGCGATCCGCTCGGCGAGCGTCTCGCCTTCCACTAGTTCCATGACCAGCGCGCGCATCCCTGCGCCGCCAATCGACGACTCCGTTTCCTCGACGCCGTACAGCGTGCCGATGTTGGGATGATTGAGCGACGCCAGCACTTGCGCTTCCCGATCGAACCGCGCGAGTCGCTCCGGGTCGCTCGTGAACGCGCGCGGCAGAATCTTGATCGCCACCTCGCGCCCGAGCTTCGTGTCGCGCGCGCGGTAGACTTCGCCCATGCCGCCCGCGCCGAGCGCGCCGACGATCTCATACGACCCGAGACGCGCTCCCGAGGTTAGCAGCATGGGCTCAGGGCCAACTTTCTTGCACTTGGAGTCAACCTCTCTGGTTTCTCGCGGCCCCGCCTCCGTTCGCGCGTCATACGCTACCAAACGGAGCGAACATGAGGATAGTCGCGCATTCTTCGATCCCTGGTGACCAACGTCGCGCCGTGATGCCTGGCAGTCGCCACGATAATCTGGTCGGCCGGATCGCCGCGAAACGGCTGCGGCAGCCGGCAGCTGTCCACGAGAATTGGCGGGGTGAGCTCGGCCACGAGCAGTCCCGGCATCGCCGTGGCCTGATCGAGCCATTGATCCAGCGGCCGGTCCAGCACGAGCTGTCGCTTTTCGATCTTTTTCGCGACCTCCCACGCCGACATCAGAGACACCGCGAGCTGGCCGGCCCGCTGGCCACGCGCAATCGCCGCGCGGGCCTTGGGTGACAGCCGCCGATCCTCCGTCACCCACCAGATCCACGCATGAGTATCAAGAAGCGTCTGCATCCCAGCCTTCGCCAGTGCCAAACGGGTCGCCGTGCTCCTCGAGGACACTGCCTTTCAGCCCCCGGCGCGGCGGCGGCGCGCCGCACGGCACCAGCTTGGCGACCGGGCGTCCGCGCTTCGTGATCACGACCTCTGTTTTCGTCTTCGCCACCTCGTCGAGGGTCTTCAGGCAGACATCCTTGAATTTTCCGGCGGCCATGATCTTCATGATCGGAAATATAGCCACGACGATATGGCCATGTCAACGAATTAGAGCCGCCAAGACCAGAAGCATTCAGGGTCTCACGTTCCAATTCGACCCGCTGCTGGCGATCGATCAGACATCAGCTACCGCCCTCGCGCTTCGAGGTGCGCGGCCCAGTGAACGAACACGTTCACAACCGACGGAGCGTCCCTCGGCGTCGGACACAGCCACAGGCTGCGCGTGCCGTCCGCTGACACGGCGTATCGATATTCGTACGGCGCCGTGTTGGTGCCGCAGGCACTGAACAGGGCGATGGGCGGGGAGCCCCCGAACACGTCGCCTGCCCCCACCGCAACAGCCATCAGCCTGTTGGCGGCATCGATGAAAAACAGCTCGCGGCCGTCGCGGCGCCATCTCGGCTGCGTGCCTCCGGACGTCGACACCCGCTGTTTGCCAGCCTTCCCGAGCGTCTGCACGTAGATTTCATTCGCGCCGGACTCGTCCGACACGTAGGCGATCCAACGTCCATCGGAAGAGAAAGAGGCGGTCTGCTCCTGAAATTCCGTCTGAGCCAACGCATAGGGTTTGCGACCATCGGTCGGCACAAGCCACACGTCTAACGATGTCGGGGGCCTGTTGACGTCAACCGCGAGCAGCCGGCCACCCTGAGACCAGTCGGTCGGAAAAGAGTTTCCACCGGCGTCGGTCGGAATCATTTCCTCGAGTCCGGAACCGTCGGCCGCCTTGCGATAGACGCTCGACAGGCCGTTGCGGTCGGATGCGAACGCCATCTGCGCTCCGTCGGGCGACCAGGTGGGATACCAGTCATTTGCCGGATGGGCCGTGAACCGCGTGAGCGCGCCGCTGCCGACATCGACGTGCCAGATGTCGCGATTGCCCGTCCCGGTGTCAGTCGTTACCACAGCAGCGCGCTTCCCGTCGGGCGCCAGCCGTAACTGGCCGAAGGCGCCTTCCACGATCGTCGGTCCCACTTTCGCGCCGCTGCGATCGAACCACCCGAGTTGGCTCGGTCTGTCGACATCCGTCCGATACGCCACAACGCGACCGTCGGCGGAGACCGAAAAGGAGGCCTTCGCGCTGGCAGAGTTCTGGGCAACGTTGCCAGCCAGCGCAAACGGCTCGCCGATCAATCGCAGCGCGACCGCATCGAACCGCTGCGCCAGCAAGGTGCCTTCGCGCGCGAACAGGAGATAGCCGGGATCGGCGTACACCGCATCAGACTGAGCCTCGACCAGCCAGGTTCGGTCCTTCGAGTCGAGCGCGCCGACGTAGATCCCGGTGTTCTCTTTGACATCGCTCCGCGCGGTGAACAAGAAGTGGCGTCCGTCTGGAAGAAAGTGCGGCCATCTGTGGGAATTTTCGCGCCGCGCGGGATCGAGCGATGTCACCTGTTCGGCCGGGCCGCCTGAGGCCGACACGCGATAGAGCGGCACCCGGTTGTTGGGCGAGAACAAGACGACGCCGTCCTGGTTCCATGTCGCACCGAGGAACCCGTCTGTGATGCTGCTGATGTTCTGCACGAGTCCCCCGGAGAGGTCGACCTTTTTCAACCTTCTCTCTTCGGGCGCTCCAAACCCCACGAACCGGGAATCCGGCGACCAGAACGGGTTCTCCGCACCATCGGTGCCACCGATCTGACGAGGGGTCGGTGAGTCGATCGATCGGATCCACAGCCCTCTTTTCCCAGCGACGTCCTCCGCGACAAAGGCAATCTGCCGTCCATCCGGTGAGGGGACCGGCGAGCCAGGAATCTGTGGCGCCTGGTCCGGTGCCGCGAAAGTGAAGCGCATCGGGTCTTCGACTGCGGTGGCAGGTCGAGAGGGCATGCCCATAAAGACCGCCATCGCGCCGAGCACGACCCCGATCGCGAGCGCGCTCCAGATCGGAATCCGATTCGACGGGCGCGGGACTTCCTCCCCGGGAGACGATGCGCTGTCGTTCATCTCGACGCGCGCGTCGCCGATATCGCGAAGGCGGTGGTGAGGATCCTTGTCGAGGCAGCGCCGCAACAGGTGTGTGACGGATGGCGGCGTGGCGGCAGGCAGCGCGGTCCAATCGGGTTCGCGTTCGAGGATGGCGGCGATCGTGTCCGACACCGTCTCGCGCGCAAATGCTGCGCGCCCCGTCAACATCTCGTAAACCACACACCCGAACGCCCAGATATCCGTTCGCTTGTCGACGGCCTTGCCGCGCGCCTGCTCGGGACTCATGTACGCCGCCGTCCCGAGAATCACGCCATCGCGCGTCCCGGCCACCGTCATCGTCGGCGACTGCGACAGATCCGGCCCGTCCATGCCTGCTTCGCCTGCCGTGCCTGCCCCAAGCTTCGCCAGCCCGAAATCCAGTACCTTCACCAACCCGCTGGGCGTGATCTTGATGTTCGCCGGCTTCAGATCCCGATGGACAATTCCCTTCTCGTGCGCCGCGTCCAGTGCGTCGGCGATTTGGCGGGCAATGGTCAGCGCCTCACCGACCGGAAGCCCACCGGCTTTGGGCTGTTCGCTTTGGGCTCCAGGCCCTGCGCGCTCGCGTCCGACAGCCCGAAGCCCAGAGCCTGACGCCAATTTCTCCGCGAGCGTCTCGCCCTCGATGAGCTCCATGACCAGGCCGCGAATGCCGTCTGCTTCTTCGACTCCGTGAATCGTCGCAATGTTGGGGTGATTGAGGGACGCCAGCATGCGCGCTTCCCGCTCGAACCGCGCGAGCCGCTCCGGGTCGCTCGTGAACGCGCGCGGCAGAATCTTGATCGCCACGTCGCGCCCGAGCTTCGTGTCGCGCGCGCGGTAGACTTCGCCCATGCCACCGGCACCGATGGCGCTGACGACTTCGTGCGGTCCGAGACGCGTTCCGATGACAAGCGGCATGGGCTCAGGGTCCACATGCTTGCACTGCCGGCTGGGCCCCCCGCCTCCGCTCGCCGATAACGCACGCGAGCTTCGGCGAGGCTCGCCGAAGCGCCGGAGGCGCGAAGGCGGCACCCCCGCCGGGTGTTGACGCTGATGCCTCGGCTCCCGCCTCGGCATAGCCGCCGCCGCTCATGCCGAGCGCGCCGGTGATCTCAAACGCGCCGAAACGCGCGCCGGTGGTTAGCCGCATGGCGACACGAGATTCACCTTTCGCGTCCGGGTGCCCTCGGGCTTGGTAACGGCGCCGCCGGCACAGGACCGGCCGCCACCAGCTTCTTCCGTTGAGCGTCCACGAGCAGGTTCAAGCCTTCGAGCGTGCGGGCGCCGAGAAGGGCCAGGTCGCCTAACTCACCGAACACGACTTCATCAATGGTAAAAAACTCGCTCAGTCGGATAATGGCAAACCCAACGCTGCGCGTAATCTGCTGGCCATTCGCCATCACAAAGCGCACGTCTTTCTTCTCGCGGGCGATGCCAAGGCGTTCGAGCACCTTCGCCGGAACCCACGTGTACTCGCTGCCCGTGTCCACGAGGATCTTGGGAATGGTTGCGCCCTTGGCGCGGCGGCTCGGGTTCTCGATCCTGCATCGAGTGTGAAGCGTGCCCATGGAGTCTGACGTGCCCGAATTATACTGGCATCGTGGATGCGAAGCCGCTGCTCGTGGAAATCGGACGCCGGCTCCGGCAGGTCAACCTCGAAGCGGTCTTGATCGGCAATGCGGCCGCAGCCTTGCAGGGCGCTCCGGTCACGACGCGACTTCGACTTCCTGTTTCGGAAAACGACCTGCAACCTCGGCAAGCTCAAGGCGCTGGCGCGCCAACTGCAAGAAAGCCAACGGCCCACGTGATCGGGCCGTTTTGGAGATCCTGGAGATAGCGCTCGAGGAAAGTGGTCAGTCGAAAGAAGAAGCTCGCCGCGGTCGCAAGAGAAAGTGAACGCGGTCTTCGCGAGATGATCCGCCGCTGGCAGGCGCGGCCTGTCGAACGACGGACCACGTTCCTGCGTAAGCGGGTCGCGCCAGGACGGACGGCCCTTTAGGCGACCGGATTCAGACGGCGTTGAACGTCAGGAATTGGAAAACGGCGATCGCTGTCAGGCCTCGAACTTCGCGATCGGCCGGATCCGATCGTGCACATTTCTCAGCTCTTGTTCCATCGCATCGAACGCATCAACGGCCTCGGGGGCAAACTGCTTGCCGACGTCCTTGCGGACGCGGCGCGCCGCTTCCTCGAGCGGCAGCGCGTTCCGATAGGGGCGCGCGGAGGTCATGGCGTCGTAGCTGTCGGCGACCGACATGAGGCGCGCGTGCGGGTGGATGTTGCTGCCCGCCACGCGATCGGGGTAACCGGCGCCGTCCCATCGCTCGTGGTGGCCGCGGATGCCGGGCAATGAATCCTGCATGAAGGCCAGCCCCAGCAGCATCTCGAAGCCGATCGTCACGTGCGCTTCCATCTTGGCGCGCTCGGCCGGATCGAGGGGCCCCGCTTTGAGGAGCACGTTGTCGGGCACGCCCACTTTCCCGATATCGTGCAGCATGCACGCGCGGCGGAGAATCTCGAGCTCGCTGCTCGGAATGCCGGCCGCGCGCGCGAGCACGAGCGTGTAGGCGGTGACGCGCTCGGAGTGGCCGGCCGTGTATGTGTCGCGGGCGTCGATGGCTTTCGCAAAGGATTCGAGCGTGGCGCGCACCTGGCGCTCGCGATCCTCGTATAGCTTCGCCGTTTCGAGCGCGGCGGCGGCGTGCGCGGCGAACGCCGCGGCGTACTGCACCTGCTCGGGGCTGAACCGTCCCGCGTACCACATCTGGTCCGCGTAGAGGGCGCCAATCGGGCCCGTCCGCCCGAGCAGCGGCACGCACAGCGCCGAGCGCACGCCGGCGCGCGCGATGCTCAGCGCCTCCTGCAGCTGGCTGTCGAGCGAGGCGTCGCACACCTCGAGCACTTCGCGCGCGCGAATCGCCTGCCGCACGACGGTGCTGCTCGCGAAATCCGACACGGACGTGTACGCCCCGTCCGGCCTGACCGCGCGCGTCGTCAGCTCGCCGCTGGCCGCATCGAAGAGCAGAATGGCCGACCGGTCCGGTTTGAGCACGGGCTGCAGCCGATCGAGCACGCGGTCGAGCAGCCCCGCCAGGTCCGTGCACGCCATGAGCTCGCGGCTCGTCGCGAGCAGAGCGGCGATTGCCGAAGCGTCCACGTGCTTCTGCGGCTCCTCGACCTTGACCGAGCGGTACACCGTCGAATCGAAGCTGTCGAGCACGGGAGCCGCGGGCGCCTCCTCGACCAGGTACTCGAGCACGCCGAAGACCACGTGATCGCCCGGCGCGAGCGGTCCCGTTTTCTGCCGGGCGCGGTTGATGAAGACGCCGTTCGTGCTGCCGAGGTCCTCGACCGAGAGCGTGCCTTCGCCCGTCATGTTCACGGACGCGTGCAGCCTCGACAAGCTCGGCTCGTCGATGACGACGTCGGCCTGCGGCGATCGGCCGATCGTCTTCTTCTCGCCTTTGTCGAGAAAAATCGACGGCAGATGCGGCACGTCGGGCGCCGGTCTCAAACACGCTCTGGTCAAGTCATCACCAGCTATCAGCTATCGGCGCTCAGCCCCGAGTCCCTAGTCCCTAGTCCCTACTCCAGTCGCACGTGAATCTCTGCCGCGTAGAGCATGGTGCGGTCGTTGTCGATCGCGGCCCATTTCATGAGCGTCGCGACGCTCTTCTCCGTGCGTGCGCTGAACACCTGCCGGCCGTCGGCCACGATCGTGATCGGCTGTGCGAGATCGAAGGCATCGGGCGACACGAGCAGCGTGAACGAGGCGACGCCGCGCGTGGTCGCCCGCACCATGTTCCCCTCGCGGACCACGTCGACGCGGCCGGTTGGCCGGTCGCGCGCGAAAAGCGGCACGAGCCGCGTCAGGATCTCCGGCTTGTAGACGCCGGCCACGTCGAGCGGCTTGTTGTCGCGCGAGATCGAAAACGTGAGCCGCTCACCCGAATCGTAGATGCCGAGGAATTGCAAGAGATCGAGCTCGCCCGGCAGGCTTCGACCATTGATGGCCAGCACCCGGTCGCCGGGCTCGAGGCCGAGGACGTCGGCGTTGCTGCCTGGGATCACGGAGGTTAGGCGCATCCCGTTCGATCGAACGCCGAAGTTCAGCTCCGCGCCGGCCGCGAAATCGTTCAGATCCGGGAGCGGCGCCGCGATGCGCCTCGGACCGAGCGCGTCGATGACCAGCCAATGCGCCCGCGTGCCAACGCCCTCTTCCGCCGACCACGTGAGAGTCGCCGGGTGGGAATCGCGCGGGTGGCCGGTGACAAACGCCTCGACGGTATCTTTCATCTGGGGCCACCAGGCCGTGTTGTGCCCGGCGTCGGGCTGCGGACGAAAGTCGACCGACACGCCGTTCTTCTCGAGATGCCGGACGTAGGGCTCGACGATCGACGCCGGATACAGCGGATCCTGGCCGCCGTTGATCACGAAGAAGGGCTTGTTGCGCAGGTTGTTCGGCAAGAGCGCCTCGCGCAGGCCGAGCGAGGGATTCTGCAGGATCATCATGAAGCCGTTCATCGGCAGGAAGCTCGCGTACGGCGTCGTGTCGCGCATCGCAATGAAGTACGCGCCGGTGCCCCCGTCGGACACACCCGCCAGCACGACGCGGTTCTCATCGACGTTATAGGTCCGTCTCACCGTATCGAGAATCGCGCGCAGATTGCCGACCTGCACGTCGCCCCACCACGGGGCGTCGGCCCACGACTGCGGCAGCACGTAGATCTGGTCAACGTTCCCTGGGCCTGCCAGCGATCCGATCGATCCGTCTCCGCGGACGGCCGCGTTCGGACGGCCGATTCCGCCGTGCAGCTGCACGCGCACCTGGAACCTTTTCGCCGGGTCGTAGGTCGGCGGCACGTCCAGGGTGTATGGGAACTCGGCGTCACCCGTTTTTCGGCTGAGCCGGACGACACCTTTCGGCGCGTCAGGCGAGTACGCACGGCCCTGCTTCAGACGCGCCAGCGCGGCGTCGAACGACACACCGGACGCGACGATCGCAGGAACGAGGTTCGCGGCCTCCTGCGGGCTCTTCGCATCCCAGAACTGTTTGAACGCGGCGTCGACCGAGGGCCGCTGCGCCGACAGCAACGGCATCGACGCCAGAAGCGCGATAACGAGGACTAGCAACGCCACACGTTCGCCACGGGCCGCTAGGAATCGTCGTGTCATGTGTGTCAGCAGGATATGGCCTTCCGGCCAGGGGAATTCAAGATTGTAGCCTTCTCAGGACTTCTCCGCGCGGCGAGGCGTGCCCCCTTCCGTCGGTACGACCCAGCTGGACCCACCGTCCTGCTTATCGGCCGATCGCGGTTCCAGCCCCTCGGCCACCGGGCAAATGCGCCTTCACATCCGATGTCGCGAGGCCTCCGTCGGCGAAGAGGGGCTCTTCAAACAATCCGTTCCGGATGCGCGTAGATGTTGAACGAGTCGCCGCGCACGAACCCCACCAGCGTGACGCCCGCCTCGCGGGCCAGATCGATCGCCAGGCTCGACGGCGCCGACACCGACGCGACCACTGGGATGCCGGCGATGAGCGCCTTCTGGACGATCTCGAACGACGTGCGGCCGCTGACGAAAAGCGCATGGCCAGAGAGCGGCAACGCGTCGCGCATCAGCATGCGGCCGATCACCTTGTCCACGGCGTTATGGCGGCCGACGTCTTCGGCCATCGTGACGAGTGCACCGTCCTCTGTAAACAAGCCCGCCGCGTGCAGCCCGCCCGTGGCCTCGAAGACGGCCTGCGCGACACGAAGCCGGGCGGGCAAGGTCGAGACCGCCGCGGCTGTCACACAGCCACCGGGCGCGAGGGGCGCCGTATCGCTCCTCAGCGATTCGATCGTGAGTCGGCCGCACAGCCCGCACGACGCATTCGCAACCGTCTCGCGACGTTCGGCGAGGATCCGATCGAGATCAGCCCGTGAGCAGCCCGCGAGCGTCACGTTGACGATGTTGTCGGCAACGTCCGGCTGACGGTCCGCCGAAGCTTCACGCGAAGGGGGAAGCCGGACGTGATCCCGGCAGTGCTCGATTGTCCCAAGGTCGTCCGCGCACCGGATCACGCGCTCCGCGAGCAGAAAACCCGCCGCAAGCTCGCGATCGGCGCCCGGCGTGCGCATGACGACCGCAAACGGCCGCCCGTGCAGGCGTACTTCGAGCGGTTCCTCCGCGGCCGCGCGATCGGTGTCGGACCGACGAGCACGTCCCCGCACGCGCACGACGTCGACCTCCTTCAGGACGCTCACCGGCCTCATCTTACTTCGGGTACTTGGACAACAGCGCGTTGCGAAATGGACCGACGACGAGAACGGCGGCGCACGCATCCCTCGACGTCGCTCGGGATGCCCTGAGCGAGAGTCGAAGGGCAGAGGACCGGATCTCGAAGGCCTACGTGACTCTGGGACTTCATGGTCAAATAGAGTCATGCCGGCCGCCGTCTCGTTCGATGTCACCTCGCCCGTCGACTTTCAGGAAGTCGACAATGCGCTCAACCAGGCGCGAAAGGAAGTCGGCCAGCGGTACGACTTCAAGGGCGCCAAGGCCGAGATGACACTTGTCTCGGCCGACAAGACGCTGACACTCGTCGCCGACGACGAGTTCAAGATGAAGCAATTGTGGGAGATCGTCGAGACGCGCCTCGTACGCCGTGGTGTGCCCATCAAGAACTTCAAGACCGGAGAATCGGAAGCGGCGGCAGGCGGCACCGTGCGGCGCGTCTACACGATTCAGGAAGGCATTCCGATCGACGCGGCGCGCGAGATCGTCAAGTTCATCAAGGACCAGAAGCTGAAGAAGGTCCAGGCCGCCATTCAGGGCGACCAGGTGCGGGTGAGCTCGCCGTCGAAAGACGAGCTGCAGCTCGTGATTCAGGCGCTGCGCGGAAAGGACTTCGGCGTGGCGTTGCACTTTGGGAACTACCGATGAACGACTCTCACCGCGGAGGAGGCCGAGGACGCCGAGAGCTTTTCTCACCCGCAACTGGAGTAATGTAGACAACAAGACGATGCCTCGCGTCCCCCGGACGGTTGCGGCGATTCTGATGCTGCTCGCGCTGGCGGGCGCGGCGGCCGCGCAGCGCCGCTTCGGCGGCTTCGGCCGGCTGCCGGAAGGCCCGGGCGTCCCGCCGCGCTTTCCCCCTCGCGACTTCCCGAACGGCGATTTTTACGTCTGCAAGATGATGTACCGCAGCGTGTGGCGTGAGGAAATGGGGGCCGGGTGGGCCACCGACTACCCGTACGCCGGCATCAACCTGATGACGCGGATCGGGGAGCTCACGAAAACACCGGTCAGCAGAGATGCCAACGGCGATCCGAACTACTGGGTCGTGCAGCTCACCGACGCGGCGTTGTTCCGCTGCCCTTTCCTCATCGGCTCCGACGTCGGCACGGCCGAGTTGTCGCCGGCCGAAGCGACGCGGCTGCGGGAGTACCTGCTCAAGGGCGGCTTCCTCTGGGTCGACGACTTCTGGGGCACGCATGCCTGGCAGGTGTGGACGACCGAGATCCACAAGGCCCTGCCGGAATACCGGATCGAGGAGATTCCAGCCGATCATCCGATTCGGCACCAGATGTTCGAGGTCGAGACGCTGCCGCAGGTCACCAACATCCAGTTTTGGCGCAGGATGGGCGGCGGCCTCACGACGCAGGAGCGCGGCGAGGATAGCCCCTTTGCGGACTTTCGAATGATCGCGGACGAGAAAGGCCGCATCATGGTGCTGATGACGCACAACACCGACATCGGCGACTCGTGGGAACGCGAAGCAGAGGACCACGAGTTCTTTCTCCAGTTTTCACCGAGCGGCTACGCCGTCGGGATCAACGCAGTACTTTACGCGCTGACGCACTGAGCGCGCGCCTCGAACGGAGGACGGCATGAAACCTGGAACACCGGCCGTGATTGCGTTGGTATGTGCCGCCGTTGTCGGCGCGACCGCCCAGGGCGCGGTGTACGACATCGTGATTCGCGGCGGCCATATCGTCGATGGGACGGGTAACCCCTGGTTCGCAGGCGACGTCGCGATCGCCGGCGGCCGCATCGCCGGCGTGGGCCGGCTGCCGAACGCAACCGCGCGGCGCATCATCGACGCCACCGGTCTCATCGTCGCTCCGGGATTCATCGATCTGCACACGCACTCGGAGATGCCGCTCCTCGAGGACGGCACCGCGCAGAGCAAAGTACGCCAGGGCGTCACGATTGACGTGCTCGGCGAATCCACGTCGGCCGCGCCGCGCGATGGCTTGAAGGAGGAAGGGCCTCCTGGGATCATTCCGCAAGACTGGACGACCTTCACGGGATACTTCGATCGCCTGAAGCGCCGCGGGATCTCGATGAACGCGATCTCGCACGTGGCGTCCGAGCAGGTGCGGCGGGTCGTGATGGGGTACGACGCGCGCCCGGCCGACGCGGCCCAGCTGGCGAAAATGAGGGCGCTGGTCGCGCGCTCGATGGAGGAAGGCGCGTGGGGGCTCGTGACCAGGTTCGAGAGCGGCGGCCCGGCGCATCCCGACGAGATTGTCGAGTTGGCGAAGGTCGCGGCGTCGTACGGCGGCAACTACACGTCACACATCGGCAGCGAAGGCTTCGAGCAGGAGAAGGAGCTGCGCTTCGCGATTCGAGTGGCCGAAGAGGCGAAGATCCCGGTGCACATCTTCCACTTGAAGATTCGGGCGAAAGACAACTGGGGCACGGTCGGCCAGTACCTCGACACGATCGAGGCGGCGCGCGCCAGGGGACTGGACGTCACCGCCAACCAGTACCCGTACACGGCCATGAACCACGGCTGGAGCGCGTTTTTTCCCGTGTGGGCGCGCGAAGGCGGGCCCGCGGCGTTCGCCGCGCGCTTGAAGGATCCGGCCGTGCGCGCGAGGATCAAAACCGACAGGGACTTCATCACGTGGGCCAAGGA
Source organism: Acidobacteria bacterium RIFCSPLOWO2_02_FULL_65_29 (assembly GCA_001767435.1). Taxonomy (GTDB): domain Bacteria; phylum Acidobacteriota; class Vicinamibacteria; order Vicinamibacterales; family CAVVIG01; genus 2-02-FULL-65-29. The sequence continues at coordinate 67,748 of MEKT01000147.1, forward strand.
GCACGGCTGGTGGGAAGGCATCGTGATGGGCCGCGCCGGCAGCCCCGCGAACCGGAAGTACGAGGGGATGCGGCTGACCGAGATCGCGAAGGTGCGGGGCGACGCCGATCCCGCCGATACGTGCCTGACGCTCATGGCCGAGGACGGCGGCCGCATCTCGGGCATGTTTCACGCGATGTCGGAGGAGGACGTGCGCGCCGTGATGCGGAAGCCGTGGGTGGCGATCGCCAGCGATGGCTCGGCCATCAACCTCGAGGCGCAGGGCGTACCGCATCCCCGTAACTACTCGACCAACGTGCGCGCGCTGGGCTACTACGCGCGCGACCAGCGCGTGCTGACGCTCGAGGACGCCGTGCGGAAGATGTCGTCCCTGCCAGCGCAGATCCTGAACCTGCGCGACCGCGGTCAGGTGCGCGAGGGTTTCGCCGGCGACCTGGCCGTGTTCGATGACCGAACGGTCGGTGAGACCAACTCGTTCGAGAAGACGAAGTCGTACGCCACCGGCATGAAGTACGTCCTGGTGAATGGCGTGCTCGTCGTCGACAAGGGCGAGCATACGGGCGCACGGCCCGGCAAGCCAATCCTCGGCCCCGGGTACAAGGCGCCGGCGGGGACGGGGGCGGTTAGTCGATAGTCGTTAGTCGATAGTCGTTAGTCGAGAGTCGCTAGTCGAAGGGCATGTTCAGACGCGATCGAGCGTCCCGGCCTTGTCTTGCAGAAACCGCAGCGTGGCGAGACTCACGAGCGTCGTGCCCAGCGCAAACATCGAGATGGCGGTCGACGTCTGATACGTCCGGAACAGCCACGCAGCAATGACCGGCGCAGGGCCGCCGGCGGTGATCGCCGCGAGGTGATACCCGAGACCCGATCCGGTGTAGCGGCGCGACGCCGGGAAACTCTCCGAGATGATGGCCGCCTGCGGCCCGTACTGCAGATCCTGCAGCATCCCATCGACGAGCAGCGCAACGATGATGAGCGGGATGGATTTCGTGTCGAGAAACGCGAAGAGGACGAAGACCCAGAGACCGGTGCCGACGCAGCCGGCTCCAATGATGCGTTTTCGTCCGAACCTGTCGGAGAGATGCCCCGCCAGTGGAAGCACCACGAGTGAGCCAATCGAACGGACAATCACGCAGTTGAGCAGCACGGCGCGGCTCATCCCGAGCTGCTGTGTGCCGTAGGTGAGGATGTAGGTCGTCGTGATGTAGTACGGCGCGAGCTGGCCCGTTCGAAGCAGCGTCGTGAGCACGACCTCGCGCCAGTTGGTCTTGAGCGTCTCGACAATCGGCGCCCGCACGATCTTCCGCTCGGCCTTGATGTTGGCGAACACGGGCGACTCGAGAATGCCGATGCGGATCCACAAGCCGATCGCGATCAGCACGATGCTCGCGAGAAACGGCACGCGCCATCCCCAAGAGAGAAACGCCGCCTCATCCAGCGTGGAGGTCATGAACGACAGCGCGCTGTTGGCCATCATCATGCCGAGTGGCGCGCCCATCTGGGGAAAGCTCGTCGTGAACCCGCGGCGTCCGGGCGGCGCCCATTCGCCGGCCATCAGCACCGAGCCGCTCCACTCGCCGCCGACGGCGATGCCCTGCATCGCGCGAAGAATGGTCAAGAGCACCGCGCCCCACACGCCGATCGACTGATCGGTCGGCACGAGGCCAATGGCCGTCGTCGACACGCCCATCACCAGCATCGTCGTCACGAGCAGCGCCTTGCGCCCGATCCGATCGCCCCAGTGGCCGAAGATCGCGGCGCCAACGGGACGCGCCGCGAAGCCGGCGAAGAACGTGATGTACGAGAGGATGCTTCCGAGATCAGGATCGACGTTGGAAAAGAACAGCTTCGGAAAGATCAGCGCGGCCGCGGACCCGTAGAGAAAGAAGTCGTACCACTCGACGGTCGTACCGACGGTCGAGGCCACGACGGCCCGCACCAGCTGCCTGTGTCGCGTTTCCTCATCGAGCGTGGACACGGCCGGCATTGTAGCCTCCGCCGTACACGAAACGCGGGGCATCGGCCAGAATCTCACGGGCCAACGCCCCGCCCCCTGAACTCTCGAATCCTCAGATCCTCAGATTCTCAAATCCTCAAATCCTCACATTCGCGTTTTCACTTTCTTACGTACTTCTTCACCGCCCGTGGCCCCACTTCGGCTCCGTAGACGTTGCCGGCCGCGTCGACGGCCACGCCCTCAGCCGCGCTCGTGCCGGTGGCGTTGACGACGGGATCGGGGATGAAGTAGAGGGGCCTCAGGTCCTTCGCGCTTCCGATGCGCATCCCCTTCCGCCAGCCTTTGTTCGACGTGTCGCTCGATTCCGAGTCTGCGCCGTACAACACGTCGTTCTTGTCGATGAAGATGCCGCTCAGACGGCTGAATGCCTTCGTCTCGTCGAGGAACGTGCCGTCTTGATCGAAGATCTGTAGGCGCACGTTGCCGCGATCGGCGACAAACAGGCGGCCTCGCGAGTCGAACGCGAGACTGTGCGGGGTGCGGAACTCGGCCGGACCCGATCCGAGCTTGCCCCACGATCGGATGAATTTGCCGTCTCTCGAAAACACCGAGATGCGCGCCACGGCATCAGGCGGCGCGTTCGCGTTCTGGCCACCGTGGCCTTCCGCAACCAGGATGTTGCCGTTGGGAGCGACGATGACGTCGTTTGGCTCAGTGAGCGCCTCGGGTGGATTGCCGCGCACGCCGGCCTTGCCAAGCGTCAACAGGAGCTTCCCGTCGGGGCTGAACTTGAACACCTGGTGCCCGACCGGTGTTGCGGCCGGCGGCGGGGGCGGAGCGTCGGCGGCGGCGCCGCGTCCCCGGCCAGCCGGCAGCGGCCGATTGTCGTTGCCGTCGGTCACCCAGATGTTGCCGTCGCGATCCACGAAAATGCCGTGCGGAAACACGAGCATGCCGGCGCCAAAGCTCTTCACGAGCTTGCCAGACTGGTCGAATTTCAGCATCGGGTCGAACGGCGACATCTTGCCCGTCGGCCGATCGAAGCAGCTGTTGGCGCCGCAGCGTTCCGCGACCCAGATCGATCGCCCGTCTTTGTCGATCTCGATCGCGCTCGTCGATCCCCAGACCCGCCCGGCCGGCAGTTTGAAGTAGTCGGCGATCGTGGTGTACGGATTCGGCAGGTCGTTGACCGGCTGCATCGGCGACTGGGCGTACGCCGTCCAGCCGAGCGCCGCGACACCCGCCATGAACGCGACGGAGGTGAGGACTCTCAATGGTGTTTGCGACATTAGCTCTTCCTCCTTGCCCGACTTGCCCGAATCGAAGCCCACCGATTCCAACTTCTAACTCTTACTTCTTACTTCTCACTTCTTGACGTACTTCTGAACCTTCCGCGGCCCGACTTCGGCGCCGTAGATGTTTCCCTGCTGATCGACTGCGACGCCCTCCGCCGCAAGCGTGCCGCCTGGACCGGGTTTGCCGTCGGGGCCGGTCAGGACCGGCTTGCCGTCCTGCATCGCGAAGGTCACGCCTTGTCCGGACGGATCGGGAATGAACGTGGTGACCTTGCCGTCCTTCACGCTGCCGATGCGGATGCCGCGCTTCCACGCGCCGTGCGCCGGATTGACGGACCCGGATTCCGAGTCGGCCGAGTACAGCATGTCGTTGCGATCGATGAACAGACCGCTCGGCCGGCTGAACTGCGGCCAGTCGGCGATGAAGGTGCCTTCCTGATCGAAGATCTGCGTGCGGTTGTTGCTGCGGTCGCCCACAAACAGGCGTCCCCGCGAGTCGAACGCGAGCGCGTGCGGCCCGTTGAATTCCCCCGGCCCGCTGCCGCGCTTGCCGAAGGTCTTGATCAGCTTCCCATCGGGCGAGTACTTCAGGATTCGATCGTTCGGATTGGCGCCGTGACCCTCGGCGATGAAAATCTCGCCCTTCTCATTCGTGATCACGTCGTTCGGCTGCCAGCAGCACTCGGTCGGTCCCGTCGCGCCACCGGCCCTGCCAATCGTCATCAACACCTTGCCCTCGGGGCTGAACTTGAACACCTGATGGCCCATCGTCGCTGCGGCTGGAGGCGCCGTCGGCGCCGGGCCGCGACCACCGCCCTGACCACGCGCTGCGGCCCCCGCCGCAGGGGCGGCGCCACCCGGCGCGCCCGCGCCGCGCCCGCCGCCTGCCGCGCCAGCCCCCGCTCCGGCGCCGCGCGCCGGCGTCGGCGCATTGTCCTGGCCGTCGGTCACCCACACGTTGCCCTGGCGATCGACGTGAATCCCGTGGGGGAAAATCAACAGGCCGGCGCCGAAGCCCGCCACGAGAGTGCCCGCCTGGTCGAACTTCAGGACCGACGGCAGCTGCGACATCTGGTTCGTCGCCCGGTCGAGGCACGAGTTCGTGCCGCAACGCTCGCCCACCCAGATGAACCGGCCGTCTGGCGAAATGTCCACCGCGCTCGTCGACCCCCACGTGCGCCCGGCGGGCAGCTTGAAGTGGTTTTCGATGGTTTGATACGTGTTTGGCGCGTCGTTGGTCGGCGTCGCCGGCGCCTGCGCCTGGGCGCGCCACCCGAGCAGCGCGACGATGCCTACGATCGGCGCGAGATATACGACTTTCATGCGAACAGACATCCCAACCTTCTCCCTCCGGGGGTCCCTGCCCCCCGGCGCCGTAATGAACAAAGGACCTAAAAAAGCGGCATCAGATTATATAGTCGATAGTCTAGTCGGGCGTCGACTTCCCTCCCTGAGTCCTGAATGAAGGACTGCCATAGGCGCGCACGGCGCGCCTGCGAGGGAGCGGCGCGGGGCGTAGGGGTCCCCGCGAGCGACCGAGCCGGGGTGTGGGGCGGAGCCCCACGTGAGTTGTCGTAGGATAGATCCCGTGGGCGTCTGGCGCCTGGGGTGCCTCGTCGTTGTACCGGTGGCGGCGGCGTGCGCGGTCCTGGCCGCCGCGCCGCAATCCCCGTCGAAAGACGGAACCTTTCGCTCCGCCATCGACCTGACCACGGTCAACGCGACGGTCATCAGCCGGGACGGGGGTCTCATCACGGGCCTCCCACGCGACGCGTTCGACGTGTACGAGGACGGCCAGCTGCAGACGATCACGCAGTTCACCAACGAGCGCGTGCCGGTCAGTCTCGGTGTCCTCTTGGACGTCAGCGACAGCATGTTCGGCCGCCGCCTGCTCGAAGCGCGCGAGGCCATCGAACGATTCGTCGTCGACCTGCTCGATCCCGGGGACGAGTTCGCGATGCTGGCCTTCAACCACCAGCCCCGTCCGCTGTCGGGCTGGACGAGCGAGCGGGCCGCAGCGGCCAGGGTCATGGCCCCGCTCCAGCCGTCGGGCTCCACGGCCATTTACGACGCCATCGTGGCCGCGCTGCCGCTCGTCGACATCCGCAATCGCCAGCGGGCCGCGCTGCTCGTGTTGTCCGACGGCGCCGACACGGCGAGCGACGCGACGATTCGCGACGTCCGATCGGCGCTCCTTCGGAGCGACGGCTTCGTGTATGCGATCGCCGTCGACGCCTCGGAACGCCGGCCGATCAACACGGCCGTGAACCCGTCGGCGCTGCGCGAGATCACGGACCAGAGCGGTGGACGCACGCTCGTCGTGCACAGCACCGCCGACGCGATCACCGCGCTCGCCGAGATCGCCGGAGAGTTGAACAGCCAGTACTTGATCGGGTACTCGTCGCCGCACGTCCGTGACGGTCAGTTTCACAGCATCCGCGTGCGCGTGCGCGGCACCGATCACCTGGTCCGAGCGCGCAACGGATACGTCGCCCTCCCGCGGCCTCCGATGTCAGCCCGCTGACCGCGCTTCACCTGCTACGCTTTTCTCACCGCTCGTGGAGCCTGGCCTCCGGTGGCCGAGCTTTCGGCCAGCTTGGCTCACCGAGACGCCAACAATGGACCGCCGGACCTTGGCGCGTGTCCTCCGATTCAGGCGGGCGCTGTCCGGAACGAGCGACACCGATTGGCCCTGTGCCATCGATTCTTCACGTCCGTGCCGTGATTGTTTCTCGCCGCGCCGCTCCCACGAGACAGGAAGGTCGTTTATGTCACACAACGAGCGTGGTATCGCCTTTGCTATTCGTGCCGGCGATGATTTCTCAAGACGACCGCGATGGGCTCGACATGCACCCCAGCCAGGTTCAACCGATGGACGGACCGACCTCAATCCGCAAAGTCAAGAAAACGGCGAAGCTTCGCGGCGTGTGGATTTCGTTCATCGGCCGGATCGTCGCGCAGATCCTCGGCGCCGTCGCCAGCATCGTGCTCGGTGTGATCGTGCTGCACGAGTACCAGAGGACCGCGCAGCCCGTCGCGGCCAAAGCGCGGATCGTGCGCGCCGTTCACGACACGGCCGCCGGCGGCAGTTCTATCGCCGTGTTGCCGCTTGCTGATTTTTCGGCCGACGACCGCGACAGCTCCCTGGCGGACGCGATCACGGAGGCGGTCATCACCGATCTCGCGCAGGCTGAGGGTCTCCGAGTGATCTCACGCACATCGACCATGCCCTACAAAGCCACGCAGAAAACCGTGCCCGAGATCGGCCGTGAGCTGGATGTCGATCTGATCCTCGAGGGCTCGATTGTGCAATCCGGCGGACGCGTGCGCGTGACGGCCCAGCTCATCGATGCCGCCACCGACGAGCACGTCTGGGCGCGAAGCTACGAGCGCACGCTCGACAACGTGCTGGCCATGCAGGCCGACATCGCCAAGGCGATCAGCCGAGACGTCAGCGTCGCGGGCGCCGCGGCGCGATAGATTCTCAGAGTGCCTTGCGGAATCGACCCACGAAACCCACACCACGATGGACACGGAGGACAGGAGGGCCAATCCAGTAGATTCTTAGATTCGAGAATCCGCCCGCAGCGTGAGCACCGGACACCGCGCTTGTCGTACCACCTGATTGGTCGTCGATCCGAAGAGGGCCAGATCGACCTGGCCCCGGCCCCGTACTCCGATGACGATGAGGTCGGCGTGCTCCTCGTCGGCCGCTCGAAGGATTTCGACGTGCGACTTTCCGTCAGTGACCCTCAGTGTCGGCATGCTCTTCGCGCGGGCCTCGTCCGGGATGAGCGAGTCGAGGCGCGCCAGCGCGCTGGCGTACTGATACCGCCGGAAGTCGGCGAGCGCGGCCGCCTGCGCCGGCGGCAGCCCCTCGAAGGTCGGACGCGGCGGCTCCTGCCATGGCCACTCGAGCGCGTGGACGACGACGAGCGCGGCGCTCGACTGCGCGGCGAGCGAAAACGCCGCCGCCAGGGCCGCCAGCGAGGACTCCGAAAAATCGACGGCGCAAAGGATCCGCGTGAACGGCAGCCGCGACGCCCCGTGCACGCGGGGAGGCACGGTCAGCACCGGGCACGACGCCTTGCGCAGCACCTTCTCGGTGACCGATCCAATCAGCAAGCGCTCGAACCCGCTCGTGCCGTGCGTGCCCATCACGATCAGATCGGCGGGCAGCGTGGACGCGCGCTCGAGGATTCTGGCGGCCGGCGCTCCGGCATCGACCAGAACGTCCACGCCGATGCCCACGCCGGCCGCCGCGCCGAAGCAGGCGGAGGTCTGCTCCCGCAGGCGCGGGACGTCGGCATCGGGCCCCTGATCCTCTGGCACCGGCAAATCGTGTATCGGCGCCAGCCGCGGGTACACGTGCAGCGCGGTAATGGCGGCGCGGTACCATCTGGACAGCACCAACGCGTGTTCGATCGCGTGACGCGAAGTATCCGAGAAATCGATCGGACAGAGAATGCGCGAGATCACGAACTCACGCATGCTCGTCATGATCGGTCCGGCGGAACACGAGCAGCCGTGAGCCGCGCGACAGTTCCTCCGTCAAGCGGCCGGGATCCGGTCGCTGCACTTCCTCCCACTCGTCGTGCAACCCCATGATGGCGTTGGCGGCCGCCGCGACTTGGCCGAGGTCTGAACCTGGAAACCGGCGCCGCAGGATGGTTTCGATCTTCTGTCTGTCCACCATGCTTCCCACCCCCGTTCCGAACGAAACCGTGACATGCAAACGACCGGCCGTGGGGTCCCGGATCGACTGAGATCGACCGGTTGCGGTGGACTGCTGCCGAGTTCCCGGCAGGAGATCGCCTTTCAAATTCGAGCTTCGTGGTATATCGTTTGGTGACGCGATGGACGGCCGCGGCCCGAACGCCGCGCCGCAGAGGAGACACCGCACGATGAATCGTCGAATAGGCGTGATCCTGTTTTGGGCGGCAACGGCGGTGGCGGCGCCGGCGTTTGCCCAACTCAATCAGAGCCGGTGCGCGGACTGCCATTACGCGAACCCCAGCTCGCCGCGCCAGGATCACCTCCAGGAATGGGACCGTTCACCGCATTCGCGCAACAACGTCGGGTGCGAGAAGTGCCACGGGGGCGACCCGGCCCAGTTCGAGCCGTTCCTCGCGCACCGCGGCATCCTGAATTCGTCGAACAAAGCCAGCCCGGTCAATCGTCGCAATCTTCCCACGACGTGCGGGGCGTGCCACGTCGGACCGTTCGTGGCGTTTCAAGACAGCCGCCACTATCAGCTGCTGCAATCGGGCGACGAGAAGGGCCCCAGCTGCTCCACCTGCCACGGCGACACCGACGGCCGGCTGCTCTCGCCAAAGGCGCTGGCTTCAGAGTGCAACCAATGCCATGGACCCGGCGAGCAGGTGCCACGGGCCGAACGCGCGCGCCTGGTGCGCGACCAGTACGATGGCCTCACCGTCGTGCGCGCGCAGATGAAACTCGCGCAGTCGCTCATCAGACGCGTGTCCGACAAGGGCCGGCGGGCCGAGTACGACGAGGCGCTGAACCAGGCTCAGGTGCCGCTGACGCGCGCGGTGAACGCCGGCCACAAGTTCGTCTACGACGAACTGAGGGAATATCTCGGCGTCGCGCAGCAGCGCGTCGAGGCGCTGCTGAACAGACTCGCCAATCGCTGACGAAAACCCGGCATCGACCCGAGCGCCCGTCGCGGAGTTTCGGCAGCAAGCGCCTCGGATGCTCAGCCTGGCAGTGGAGCCGAGTCTCACGCCTGGCATGCGCCATGCTGCAAGAGATGTCGGCCGTCGATAGCGTTCTCTTTTCGAGAGGGCTGTCTCATGATCACGCTCAAGAACGTCCTCGTGGCGACCGACTTCGGCCGGGCATCGGAGACCGCGCTCGCGTACGGCCGACAGTTCGCTCGGGCCTACGGCGCGAAACTCCACGTGCTCCACGTGGTGGAGAACGTGTTCACGGCGACCTTCGGAGTGGAGGGATACGTGACGAATGTCGCGGCCCTGCAGCGCGAGGTCGAGGAAGCCGCGCGCAAGCAGCTCGACGCCGTGGTCACCGAGGACGATCGGCGCGAGCTCGGCGCCACGGGGGTGACGCTCACGTCGGCCTCGCCCGCACTCGCGATCGTCTCGTACGCGAAGGACATCAAAGCCGATCTGATGATCGTCGGCACACACGGCCGCGGCGCGATGGCGCATCTCATCATGGGCAGCGTCGCCGAGCGGGTCGTGCGGACGGCGCCGTGTCCGGTGCTCACCGTGCGGCACCCGGAGCACGAGTTCGTGCTGCCCGACGCGCTGCAGGTCGTGGAGCGGTCCGCCCAACAGCCGTAAGGACTCGTCCGCGACGAATACTGAGAACCAAGTCCGCTAGACGGAGGTGGCGCGTGATGGTCTTCGCGTACCGCATCATGGGCGCCGCGATGCTCGACCAGGCGACCTTCGAGGAAATCGAGGGCGACCGAACGGCGACCGCTCAGGCGATGGGCGTCGTGCTGCTCGCGAGTCTCTCTGCGGGCATCGGGCTGGGCGGACTCGACGCCGGCCATCCCGTCTCGTTCGTGTTTGTGAGCGGTGCCGCCCTGCTCACGTGGGCCGTGTGGGCCCTCGTGACTTTCCAGGTGGGCGCGCGGCTCCTGCCCGAACCGCAGACCCGCGTCGATGTCGGCGAGCTGCTTCGCACGCTCGGCTTCTCGGCAGCGCCGGGTCTCCTGCAGGTCTTCGGCGTCGTACCCGGGTTGAGGGGACCGCTGTTCGCGTTCACGGCTGTCTGGATGCTGGCGTCGATGGTTGTCGCCGTGCGCCAGGCGCTCGACTACTCGACGATCGCCCGAGCATTCGCCGTGTGCGTCATCGGCTGGCTTCTGGCGTTCACAATCGCGGTGATTCTCGGACTCGTCTACGGCCCAACTCTTTCGTGAACGGTCCCAAATCCTCAAGTCCTCACATCCTCAAATCCTCAAATCCTCAAATCCTCAAATCCGCGATCTACCTAGGGCACTTGCATCGACGCGACGTGCTTCACGACGTTGCTGATGCGCACCTTCGCCAGTGTGTCCGAGGGATCGAGACCTCGGAAGATCGGCCCCCACACGGGCATCTCCCTCGTGCCGTGCGCCGGACTGGGCTCGCCTCCGTTGGTCACGAACGCCTCGATGCGCGCGGCCGGAAATGTGCCGGCGCTCTTGCGGGCGATGAGTGTCAGGTCGGCGGGAGGGACCTTCAGTGCAGCCGCCACCGGCCCGTGGCCCCTGCCGTCGCGGCCGTGGCAGGAGGCGCAGTAGAAATCGAACAGATCCCGGCCCGTGATCGAATCGATGACGAGTGGCGGATTCCGCTGGCCTATGGTCTGGCCGGCAGAGCCGATGGCCGAGGCCCCTGTCAAGAATGTCAAGAATGTCAAGCATGTCAAGACTGTCAAGAATGCCGATGCTGTCAGCAACAGCGCGCCTTGCGCACGCAGGCCCATGATGTCTCTCCGTTCTCGTGTTGCGTCACCAGCTGAGGACCGTCCCTATCAACCCATCTCCGCCGGCATCGCGGGCTCCCTCCTGGGCTCGGGTACCTCGGTCAACGTCGCCTCGGTGAGGAGGAGAACGCCGGCGACCGAGACGGCATTCTCGAGCGCGATTCGCACGACCTTGGTCGGGTCGATGATTCCGGCCTCGATGAGATCGACGTAGACGCCGCGGCTGGCGTCGAAGCCGTAGCCGCCGCTGCCGCCCATCATGCGATCGACGACGACGCCGCCGTCGGCGCCAGAGTTGGCGGCGATCTGCCGCGTCGGTATTTCGAGCGCGCGCCTGAGCATCAACGCACCCGTCCGCTCGTCGCCGGCCGACGCCGACGCCACGCGATCGACCGCCGCGATCGACCGAAGCAGCGCGAGGCCGCCGCCTGGCACGATGCCCTCGGCCATCGCCGCCCGGGTCGCGCTGATCGCGTCGTCAAACGCCTCGCGCCGGTTCTTCATCTCGGCTTCCGAGGGTGCGCCCACCCGAATCACGGCGACGCCGCCGGTCAGCTTCGCCAGCCGTTCCTGCAGCTTTTCGCGATCGTAATCGGACGTGGTCGTCTTCATCTGCTCGCGTATCTCGTTGGCGCGCCCATCGATCGCCGCCTTGGTGCCGGCGCCGCCGACGATCGTCGTGGAATCCTTGTCGGCGATGACGCGTTTGGCCTGCCCAAGATCGGGCAGCGTCACGTTCGCCAGCTTGACGCCGATCTCCTCGGCGATCAATCGCCCGCCCGTCAGAATCGCGAGATCGTCCAGCATCGCCCGGCGACGATCGCCGAAACCGGGCGCCTTGACAGCCACACAGGGGAGCACGCCGCGGACCTTGTTCACCACGAGCGTGGCGAGTGCGTCGCCCTCGATGTCGTCGGCGACAATCAGCAGCGCCTTGCCGCTCTTCGCGATTTGCTCGAGGAGAGGCAGCAAGTCCGTCATCGTGCCGATCTTCTTCTCGTAGATGAGGATGACCGGATCGTCGAGCACCGCCCGCATCTTCTCGGGCTCGGTGATGAAGTAGGGGGACAGGAAACCGCGGTCGATCCGCATGCCCTCGACGACCTCGACGGTCGTCTCGATGCCCTTGGCCTCCTCGACCGACGTCGTGCCCTCCGCACCGATCCGTTCCATGGCGTCGGCGACGATTTCGCCGATTGCCGTGTCGTTGTGCGCCGACACCGTGGCCACCTGCACGCGCTGCTTGTGATCGGCAACCGGGCGCGACAGCTCCCGGAGGCCCGCCACCACGGCCGCGAGCGCGCGATCGAGCCCGCGCTTGAGCTCGATGGCGCTCGCGCCCGCGGCGATGTTGCGCACGCCCTCGCCGAAGATCGACGTGGCGAGCAGCGTGGCGGTGGTCGTGCCGTCTCCGACGTTGTCGCCCGTGCGCTCGGCCGCCTCGCGAATCACCTGGGCGCCCAGGTTCTCCTCATGGTCGGCGAGCTCGAACTCTTTCGCGATCGTCACGCCGTCGTTGCAGACGAGCGGCTTGCCCCACTTCTTCTCGATGAGGACGCATTTCGATTTCGGCCCGAGGGTGACGCGAACCGCGTCGGCCAGCGCGTTGGCGCCCTTCAGGATCTTCTCGCGCGCGGCGGATTGAACGAGGAGTTGTTTGTGCGACATGATCCGCGCCTGTGCAAAGAGCTCGCCGCCATCGCGTCAGCGCCACAGCGCCACCGCCGGAATCGCCGCGCCTCGAGCTGGATCCACTGCCGAATTCCCGGCACCCGCTGGAGTGACTAAGGCCTTGGCCTTGGATTTCGGCCTCTTTTCGCGGGTCGCCCCGGGCACGACCCATGCGATAGCGAGGCGCGTGCGACTCACCACGCCCGCTTGCCGGTGCGCTGCTTGCGGTGCGGCACACGATAATGAATGTCCGCCCGTATGGCCCGTTCCGGACGTCCGACGCCTCCCCCGACCAGTTCGAGCAGGTCCGAAATCGTCACGATACCCACGAGGCGCCGGCCATCGACGACCGGCAGGCAGCCGATCGTCCGGCCGCGCATGAGGTTGGCAGCCTTGCGAACCGTGGCGTCCGATTCGATCGTCGCGACGCGGGTCGTCATCAACTCGGCGACGATGGCGCCGGCGCGAACTCGGGCGCCGCTCCGGCCGCCAGCGTCGCGGTCCGAGAGCACTCCGAGAATCTCCGTCCCGGCGGTGACGATAAGATGATGGATGCGCTTGCGCCGCATCAGGTCCCATGCTTGGTCGGCCGGCATGGTGGCCGGCACGGTCTGCACACCCTCGGTCATGACTTCGGCAACTCTCATAATGTCCTCCGGCGCGCGCAAGACCAGGTTTCATACCGGAATCCCGGCGCCTTTCGATCGCTGTGCAAGGACGATACCCGCCGGCGGGTGGAAGGCGGCAGCATGATCGCCGCGCCCGTCGCCGGCGCCGCGCCCACGCTGTCGGTCGAGGTCAACGGTGCGCCCGACACACTTCCCGCCGGCGCAACGATTCTCGACGCGCTGCGCGCGGCGGGCGTGCACCTTCCGACCCTCTGCCACGACGAGCGGCTGACGCCGATCGGCGTGTGCCGGCTGTGCCTCGTACGCGTTCAGGGATGGGCGCGGGCAGTGCCCGCCTGCTCCACGCCGCTTCTCGACGGCATGCGCATCGAGACGAATGCTCGTGACCTGGAGGACGCGAGGCGTACGGCTCTGACGCTCCTCGCGCGGCGCTATCCGGCCGACGGCGTCGAGCGCGATCCGCACAAGGAGTTTCACCGCGCGATTCTCGAGCACGGCCTCGAACGCGAGTTGCTCCAAGCATCTGCCCCGGGCCCGATCGATCGCTCGCACCCCTACATCGCCGTGGACATGTCGCGCTGCATCGACTGCTATCGCTGCGTCCGGATCTGCGACGAGGTGCAAGGGCAGTTCGTCTGGCACGTCCGCGATCGCGGGCTGGACACGCAAATCGTGCCCGACGGTCCGAGCCTGTTCGAGAGCTCGTGCGTCGGCTGTGGCGCGTGCGTGGACACGTGTCCGACCGGAGCGCTCGACGACGCCGCTCGGAGCCGCCTGGGCGCGGCGTCGGCCTGGACGAACACGACCTGTCCGTACTGCGGCGTCGGATGCGAAATGTCAGTCGGCGCGCGGGACGGCCGGATAGTCGCCGTCAAGCCGGTGCTGGATGCACCGGTGAACAAGGGCCATCTCTGCGTGAAAGGCCGGTACGCGTTCGAGTTCGTTGGCGCCGACGATCGCGTTCTGGATCCGATGATTCGCACCGGCGGCCAGTGGCGGTGCACCTCGTGGGACGAGGCCCTGACGTTCGCAGCGGCGCGGCTTGGCGATCTGGTGGCCCGCCACGGACCCGACAGCGTCGGCGTGCTGGGATCGGCGCGCGCGACCAACGAGGAGAACTACCTCGCGCAGAAGTTCGCGCGCGTCGTGCTGGGCACCAACAACGTCGATTGCTGCGCGCGCGTCTGTCATGCGCCAAGCGCCGCGGCGCTGAAGCACTCGCTCGGCACAGGCCTCGGCACGAACTCGTTCGACGACATCGAAATCGCCAGGACGATCCTCGTCTGCGGCGCGAACCCGACGGAGAACCATCCGGTCGTCGGCGCCCGCATCAAGCAGGCGGTCCGGCGGGGCGCGGCGCTGATTGTCGTCGACCCGCGGCGAATCGAGCTGGCGTCCCTGGCAACCTGTCATCTCGCCGTGCGCCCCGGCACCAACGTCCCGCTCCTGAACGCGATGGCGCACGCGATCCTCGCCAAGGATCTGGTGGACCGGAGGTTCCTCGAAGCCCGCGTCGACGGTGTCGAGACGTTCGCCCGGAGCGTCGAGGCCTGGACGCCCGAGCGGGCCGCGGTCGTCTGCGGCGTCGACGCCGAACTGATTCGCCGCGCGGCCAGACTCTACGCCACGAGGGCGCCCGCCATGAGCATCCACGGCCTGGGGCTCACCGAACACGTCCAGGGCACCGACGGCGTCACGCTGCTCATCAACCTCGCGCTCCTCACGGGCAATATCGGCAAACCCGGCACCGGCATCAACCCGCTGCGCGGCCAGAACAACGTGCAGGGCGCGGCGCACATGGGCTGCGAACCGAACACGCTGCCAGGCGCCGCGTCGCCGAAGGACGGACGCGCCGTGTTCGAGCAGGCGTGGAAGCGCGAGATCCCCTCCACGCACGGACTCCACCTGCTGCACATGATGGATGCGGCGCTCGACGGCCGCTTCAACGCGTTGTGGACGATCGGCTACGACGTGCTGCTCACCAACGCGAACGCCTCGGAGACCGTTCGCGCGATGCGCGCGCTCGATCTGGTCATCGTTCAGGACCTCTTCCTGACCGAGACCGCGCGCGAGGTGGGGTCGGTGTTCTTCCCCGCGTGCTCGTCGCTCGAAAAGGACGGCACGTTCATGAATGCCGAACGGCGGATCCAGCGCGTGCGGCAGGTCGTCCGACCGCTCGGGCAATCGAGACCAGACTGGCGGATCATCTGCGACCTGGCGCGCGCCATGGGCCACGGTGAACTGTTCGATTTCCGCGAGCCGGAAGCGATCTGGAACGAGGTGCGCGCGCTCTGCGAGGGCGCGCGCGGCATGAGCTACGCGCGTCTCGATCGCGGGGGGCTGCAGTGGCCCTGCCCCTCCGAGGATCACCCCGGCACGAGCATCCTGCACCGAGACAGCTTCGCCGCCGGACCGCGCGCGGTGCTCCACGGCGTGGCCTACCAGCCGAGCCGGGAATCCACGGGGCCGGAGTACCCCTTCGTGCTCAACACCGGACGCTCGCTTTACCAGTTCAACGCGGGCACGATGACCGGACGGACGCCGAACAACGCCCTCCGCCCCTCAGACCTGCTCGACATGTGTCCAGACGACGCGGATCGGCTCGGGCTGAGCGAGGGCGACACCGCGCGCGTCATCAGCCGGTATGGCTCCGCGGTGCTGCCGGTCCGGCTGAACGCCGGCGTCCAGCCGGGACAGCTGTTCGCCACGTTTCACACGCCCAGCATCTTTCTGAACTCCACCACCGGATCCCACCGGGACGGCGCCACGGGCACGCCGGAGTACAAGGTGGCGGCGGTGCGCGTCGAACGGACCGCGTGAAATTCACCGCGCTCGCGCTCGACTACGACGGCACCATCGCCGTCGACGGCCGGTTCCATCCGGCCGTCCGTCAGGCGATCGGTGACGTGCGGCGGCAGGGCATCGCGGTGGTGCTCGTCACGGGCCGCCGTCTGGCCGACCTGCATCAGGTGGCCGGCGATCTGACCTGTTTCGACGTCGTGGTCGGCGAGAACGGCGCCGTGCTCGAATTTCCGTCGAGCGGCCGGCACGTGACGATCGGGCACCGGCCGCACCCCGGCGTCGTCCGCGAGCTCCAACGGCGAGGCGTCGCGGTCGCAGCCGGAGAATCGATCATCGAGGCGGAGGCCGCGGCGGCGCCGATTGTCCTCGACGTGATTCGCACGCTCGAGCAGCCGCTCGTCCTTCTGTTCAACAGGAACCGGTTGATGATCCTGCCGCAGGCCATCGCGAAGTCCAGGGGACTGCGCGAAGCGCTGTTTGCGCTCCGGCTGTCCATTCACAACACCGTCGGCGTGGGTGACGCCGAGAACGACCACGACCTGCTCGACGCGTGCGAAGTGGGCGTGGCGGTCGGCTGGGGCAGCCCAGCGCTTCGCGCCGTCGCGGACGAAGTCATCGATGGCGCCGGCCCCGAGGCCGTGGCCGAGTACATCAGGCGCGTCTCGAGGCAGACGCGGCTGTCGGCGGCGCAAATGGGCAGGCGCCGGCTGCTTGTCGGGCACCAGCACAACGGCGACCCGGTGGAGCTGACCGTGCGAGGGAGGACGATTCTCATCGCCGGGGAGCCGGGCACGGGGAAATCGTGGCTCGCGGGACTCCTCTGCGAACAGTTGATTCTGCAGGGCTACTGCCTCTGCATCATCGATCCCGAGGGCGATTACCGCTCGCTCGAGGAGCTGCCGAGCGTGATCACGCTCGGGGGCGACGATCCGCCGCCGAGCGCGCGCGAGATTGCGCGCGCGCTGCGTCATCCCGACGTGAGCGTGATCGTGGACCTCTCAAGAGTCTCGCACCGCCAAAAGTTCCAGTACCTCACCACGCTGCTGCCGCTGCTCGTGAGCCTCAGACGCCGAACCGGCCTGCCCCACAAGATCCTCCTCGACGAGGCCCACTATTTCCTTGGAGGAGGCGACAGCGCGCAGCTCATCGATCCCGAGCTCGCCGGCTACATTCTCGTGACCTACAGGATCTCGGGACTCGATCCGTCGATCCGGACGACCAGCGACGCCGTCGTCATGGTGACCCACGAGACCGACCCGCTCGAGGCCGAGACGATTCGGAGCCTCTGCCGGCTCCCGGCGGGCGTGATCGTGCCGACCGACGTGTTCCACAGTCTCGCGTTGAACGAGGTGGCGTTGCTGCCGGGGGTCGAAGAATCTCAGGGCCGGGTTCGGCGTTTTCAGCTCGCGCCCCGCCTCACCGCGCACGTTCGCCACCAATCCAAGTACCTCGACATGCCGGTGACCGAGGACCGGGCGTTCGTCTTCAGCGTTGGTGGACATTCCGGACCCCGCGTGAGGACGCTCAAGGCGTTCATCGGGCTGCTCGCCGCTTTGCCCGCCGAAGAGATTGCGGCCCACCTTGGCCGCCACGATTTCTCGCGGTGGATCTTGGAGGTCTTCCGAGACGGTCCGCTGGCGGCGCACCTGCGGGGCATCGAGGACCGGGCCGACGGAGAGGAAACGCGCGACACCATCGAGGCGATCGCGCAGGCGATCCGGGCCCGGTACGAAGCCGTTGCCGAACCCGGAGCGCCGCTGCAGGATTGAGAGATGGGGCTAGTGTCCCGTCACTAGGCGCTCTTCGCGGCTGGACCGCTCTTGGGCGTTCCTTCAGTTCGCCCCGCGCGGGCCAGAAGCTGCCGCACCTCTTCGTCGGTCGTCTGGGCGAATTGCTGATACCAGAGGCCGACCGCCTGAAACGGCTCGGGCCTCTGCAAACAGACGACCTCGTCGGCCATGCGGCCGAGCCGGTCGCAGGTGTCTCGAGCGCCCACGGGGACCGCCACGACGATCCGAGATGGCTGCAGCCGCCGCAGCGCGATCACCGCCGCCTCCATGGTCGAACCGGTCGCCAGACCGTCATCGATCAGGATGACGAGGTGGCCGCGAACGGGAACGAGCGGGCGGCCCCCGCGAAAGAGCTGGTCGCGCCGATCCAACTCGAGGCGTTCGCGCACGGCAGTCTGCTGGACGAGCGTGCGCGGGATGCCCAAGTCCCGAATCAAATCCTCGCTCAGCACCTCGACGCCGCCCTCCGAGATCGCGCCCATCGCCAGCTCCTGGTGCCCCGGCACGCCGAGCTTGCGGACCAGAAACACGTCGAGCGGGACGCGGAGCTGTTCGGCCACTTCATACGCCACGGGCACGCCGCCGCGCGGCAAGGCGAGCACGACGACGTCGGCGCGCCCCGCGTAGGTCGCCAGGCGAACGGCCAGCTGGCGCCCGGCGTCGATTCGATCGTTGAAACGCATCGTCAATCCGCTCCCGCGCGAGACGCAGCCCTCACAACACGGCGGCCCGGCCGCGGGTGTGTTTTCACCGCCCCGCGGCGCCGACGTGCGTAGTCCTGCAGTTCCCGCCGCGCCTTGTCGAAGACCTCGCGAAGGACGACGCGCGCATCCTTGCGCGTCGCGTCGACCTCCGTGCGCTTGGTCGCTGCCAGCGCCTCGAGGCGCCGCTCGGTCGCGCGCAGCCGGGGCGCGTGGCTGACGACGATGTCCTCGCCGGGTACGCCCAAGTCGACACGCACCTGAAACCGGTTGCCGTGGAGCCGGTGGCGGTGCGGGATCTCCACGATCACCCGACAGGATATGATGTCGCGGCAATACGTAGCGAGCTTGGCCACGCGCCGGCGAATGTCGGCGTCGATCCACTCGGTAGACTTCAGATTGTGAAACTTGATCTCCAGGGGTGCCTGCATCGATCGAACCTCGACGGTAGACAGAAGCACAAACGACGCCATCTCGAGCTCGGAACAGTGACCGGATCTGCGAGCAGGCTCTGCCGAATACCCGGCAAAGTCTCCGGCGACTCGGCGGTCGATGTCACAATGGCCCACCGCGGACTGAGCAAGACCTTTGCAGGCAAGAGGATGGCTCATGGCGTCTGACGCTTCTCTTCCAGCCTCGGGTACGCGCTGGCCCGCCATCACCAAACCGCGGAGCGATTGGAACGTCGTCCCCAACCTGGTGGACTACGACCGGACGCGCGCCGCGTTCTCGTGGGAGAACGCCCGCCGCGACCTCGATGGCCTGCCCGGCGGCCGTGGGTTGAATATCGCCCACGAGGCGGTGGACCGCCACGCCGCTGGCCGCCTCGCCACGCGCGTCGCCATCAGATGGCTGTCGAAAGACGGCCAGCGCAGGGAGCTCACCTACGCCGACCTGCGCGAGGGGACCAGCCGCTTCGCCAACGTGCTCCAGGCGCTCGGCATCGGCAACGGCGACATCGTGGCGGCGCTTGCCGGGCGCATTCCGGAGCTCTACATCGCGGCGCTCGGCACGATCAAGAACGGCAGCGTGTTCACGCCTCTCTTCTCCGCATTCGGCCCCGAGCCGATTCAGACTCGGATCAACATCGCCAAGGCCAGAGTGCTCGTGACCACCCCTGCCTTGTACCAGAAGAAAGTCGAAGCCCTGCGCGGATCCTTGCCAAGTCTCGAACACGTGTTGCTGGTCGGCGCTGGCGCATCGTTCGCTGGGACGCGCGACCTCGCCGCGCTCATGGCCGGAGCCGACAGCCAGTTCGTCATCCCGCCCACCGATCCGAACGACGTCGCGCTTCTGCACTTCACCAGCGGCACGACTGGCAAGCCCAAGGGGGCGGTCCACGTTCACGAGGCCGTCGTCGCGCACCACGCGACCGCCCGTTTCGCGCTCGATTTTCATGACGACGACATCTTCTGGTGCACGGCCGATCCGGGCTGGATCACCGGCACGTCCTACGGCATTATCGCGCCGCTGACGCACGGCCTGACGAGCATTGTCGATGAAGCGGACTTCGACGCCGAACGGTGGTACACGATTCTCGAGAAAGAGCGCGTCACGGTCTGGTACACCGCGCCGACGGCGATCCGCATGCTGATCAGGACGGGAGCGGCGGCGGCGCGAGCGCGTGATTTCCGATCGTTGCGCTTTCTGTCGAGCGTCGGCGAGCCCCTCAATCCCGAGGCCGTGCGCTGGGGCGTCGAGGCGTTTGGTCGTCCGTTCCACGACAACTGGTGGCAGACCGAGACAGGCGGCATCATGATCGCCAACTTCGCGGCCTCCGAGGTCAGGCCCGGTTCGATGGGGCGGCCGCTTCCGGGTATCGACGCCGCCATCGTGCGGCGCGTCGACAATCGGATCGAGGTCATCGACGAGCCTGGCATCCAGGGCGAGCTCGCGCTCAAGCCGGGCTGGCCGTCGATGTTCCGCGCGTATCTGTCCGACGACGTACGCTATCGCCGGTGCTTCGCGGACGGGTACTACCTGACCGGCGATCTGGCGCGGCGCGATTCGGACGGCTATTACTGGTTCGTCGGACGCGCCGACGACGTCATCAAGTCGTCTGGCCACCTCATCGGACCGTTCGAGGTCGAGAGCGTCCTTGTCGAACATCCGGCCGTGGCCGAAGCCGGCGTCATCGGCAAGCCGGATCCGATTGCGCTCGAAATCGTCAAGGCCTTCGTCGCGCTCAAGCCCGGGTTCGAACCGAGCGAGACCCTGCGCCGCGAGCTGCTGGCCTTCACGCGCGTCAGGCTGGGTGCAGCGGTCGCGCCGAAAGAACTGGACTTCCGTCCGAGCATTCCGAAAAACCGCGCGGGCAAGATCATGCGCCGGTTGCTCAAGGCGCGCGAGCTCGGGCTGCCCGAAGGCGACACGTCCACGCTGGAGGCGTCATGACGCCTGACGCGGCGGGCATCTCGCCGAATGTAACCCGCGAGCACGGCCTCACGCTCCTTCGCGAGATGCTGCGCATCCGGCGGTTCGAGGAGAAATGCGCCGAGCTCTACAGCGCGGGAAAGATTCGCGGTTTCTTGCACTTGTACATCGGCGAGGAGGCCGTGGCCGTCGGCGCCATGCAGGCCCTGGCGCCCGAAGACGCCGTGGTTGCCACGTATCGAGAACACGGGCACGCGCTCGCGCGCGGCATTTCCGCCGATCGCCTCATGGCCGAAATGTACGGAAAACACGAGGGCTGCAGCCGCGGCCGCGGTGGATCGATGCACGTGTTCGACGCCGATACCAGGTTCTATGGGGGCAACGCCATCGTGGGGGGCGGCCTGCCGGTCGCGGTCGGGCTCGCGCTTGCCGACCGCATGCAGAATCGGCGGCGCGTGACCGCGTGTTTCTTTGGCGACGGCGCGGTCGCCGAGGGCGAGTTCCACGAATCGCTCAACCTGGCCGTGCTCTGGAAGCTGCCGGTGCTCTTCCTCTGCGAGAACAACCTCTACGCGATGGGCACGCGCATCGAGCGCGCGCAGTCGCAAGTCGATCTGTGCGAGAAGGCGCGGAGCTACCGGATGCCGGCCGAACCGGTGGACGGCATGGACGTCGTGGCGTGCGAAGCGGCGGCTCGACGCATCGCCGAGCGCGTCCGCGGCGGCGAAGGCCCGGCGTTCATCGAATTTCAGACCTATCGGTTTCGCGCGCATTCGATGTTCGACGCCGAGCTGTACCGAGACAAATCCGAAGTCGACGCGTGGAAGCCTCGCGACCCGATTCTGACCTTCACCACCGCGCTCGAGGCGTCCGGCAACGCCACCGACGACCAGCTGGCGGCGCTCAATCGAACGGTGGCCGACGAGATCGCGACAGCCGTTCAGTTCGCGGAAGCGGGCACGTGGGAACCCGTCGAAGATCTCTTGAAGGACGTGTACACCCGGTGATGACCATCACGTATCGCGAGGCCATCCGCACAGCGGTCAGAGAAGCGCTCACGAGGGATTCACGCGTCTTCCTGATGGGCGAAGACGTCGGGCGCTACGGCGGCGCGTACGCCGTCAGCAAGGGACTGCTGGCCGAGTTCGGTCCCGAGCGCATCCGCGACACGCCGCTGTCGGAATCCGCGTTCGTCGGCGCCGGCATCGGCGCCGCGCTCGCGGGCATGAGGCCGATCGTCGAAGTCATGACGGTCAACTTCAGCCTCCTCGCGCTGGACCAGATCGTGAACAACGCGGCGACGATCCGGCACATGTCGGGCGGGCAATTCAGTATCCCCGTCGTCATCCGGATGGCCACGGGCGCGGGACGCCAGTTGGCCGCGCAGCACGCGCACAGTCTCGAAGGATGGTATGCGCACATCCCGGGCCTGCGGATCGTCGCGCCGGCAACCCTCGAGGACGCGCGCGGCATGCTGTGGACCGCGCTCGAGGATCCGGATCCCGTGCTCATCTTCGAGCATCAGGTCCTGTACAACATGGAGGGTCAGTTGGCCGAGCATGCCGGGGCTGTCGACATCGACCGCGCGGCGGTGCGACGGGACGGCACCGACGTCAGCCTGATCACGTACGGCGGCTCACTCGGCAAGACGCTGCAGGCCGCAGAGGCGCTCGCCGGCGACGGCATCAGCGCCGAGGTCGTCGACCTGCGCACCCTCAGGCCGCTCGACATGCCGGTGATCCTATCGTCGGTCACCAAGACACGGCGGGCCGTCATCGTCGACGAAGGCTGGAAGAGCGGCAGTCTCGCCGCGGAGATCAGCGCGCGCCTGGTCGAACAGGCGTTCTACGAGCTCGACGCGCCCATCGCGCGCGTCTGCTCGGCGGAAGTCCCGATCCCGTACCCGAAGCACCTCGAAGACGCCGCCGTACCGCAGCCGGCCGGGATCGTCGCAGCCGCCAGGCAGACGCTGGGCCGCCGTGGGTGAGTTCCGCATGCCCTCGCTCGGCGCCGACATGGAAGCCGGCACGCTCGTCGAGTGGCTGAAGCGCCCCGGGGACGCCATCACGCGCGGCGACATCATTGCCGTGGTCGATACGCAGAAGGGCGCCATCGAGATCGAGGTCTTCGAAGACGGCGTGCTCGAGAAGGTGGTCGTGGCGCCCGGCGAACAGGTGCCGGTCGGCACCGTGCTCGCCGTCATTCGCGGTGCGGGAGAACCGGCGGCGACCGCTGCGGTCGCCAGAACGGGGGAGCGGCCGGGGCCACTGCCGGCCCGGACGCGGGTCTCGCCCGCTGCCCGGAAACTGGCGGAAGACCTCGGCGTCGACCTCGCGACGGTCCACGGAACAGGTCCGGAAGGCGCCATCACGCGAGAAGACGTGCAGCGGGCGTCGAGCGTGAAGGCGTCGACGCCCAGGGCCGCGACCGCCGGGAGCGACCGAACGGCCGGCATGCGCGCCGCCATCGCCGCGGCGATGGCGCGGTCGAAGCGCGAAATCCCGCACTACTACCTGTCGACGACAATCGACGTGAGCGCCGCGACGGCGTGGCTGCGCGCGGAAAACGAAAGGAGGCCCATGCCGGATCGGCTCCTCGCGATTGCGCTGCTGGTGAAAGCGGTCGCGCTTGCGCTTCGAGAGATCCCCGATCTGAACGGCCAGTGGATCGACGGCGGGTTCAGGAAGGCTGCGGGGATTCACGTCGGGTGCGCGATTTCGCTGCGCGGCGGCGGGCTGGTGGCGCCGGCCGTGCACGGCGCCGACGGGAAGGACCTTGGGACCCTGACGCGCGGTATTCGCGATCTCGCGACGCGCGCGCGCGCCGGGGCGCTCAAGAGCTCCGAGTTGGCCGATGCGACGATCACCGTGACCAACCTCGGCGAGCAGGGCGTCGACGCGACCTTCGGGATCATCTATCCGCCGCAGGTCGCCCTGGTCGGGTTCGGCCGGATCGTCGAACGTCCCTGGATTGTCGCGGGTCGAGTCGAGCCGCGAACAGTCGTCACGGCGACACTCTCGGCAGATCACCGTGCGACCGATGGGCATCGGGGCGGCTCGTTTCTCGCCGCCGTCGATCGCCTGCTGCAGGCGCCGGAACAGTTATGACCGCCAACGAGATCGCACACGTCGTGGTCGACGCGTTGACGGGCATCGCGCCGGAAATCGACCCCGCGGCCGTTCAGTCCAGCATCAACTTTCGCGAGCAGTTCGACCTCGATTCGGTGGATTTCCTCAACTTCGTGCTGGCGCTGCACGAACGTCTCGGCATCGACATCCCGGAAGCCGATTACGCCAGGCTCTACTCGCTCGAGAGCGCCGTGCGCTACCTCACGGAGAAGGCGTCTGCCGCAAAACCTTCCGGGAGTGAGATCTGACACCTTCGCCGGGCGCCTCGCTGCTCTCTGCGCGACAACGAACTTCGGAGACGCGACAGACGGCGGTTCTTACTTGTGCGTACTGCCAAACGCGGTCGACAGTTGACAGTCTACAGTTGACAGAACACGCCGTCGACGTCGATGACCTGTCGACTGTGAGCTGTCAACTGTAGACTTGCACTGCACTGAGAAACGCTTTTGGAGTCTGCGCGGCAGATGTAGTGCGGGTCTTCAGACCCGCCTTAGCGCAGGATGCAGTGGAGGTCTTTGGTCTGAAGCGTGCCTTCCGAGACGCGCTCGAGCAGCTGCGAG